>CAZYWA010000971.1:0-1508 GCA_964650975.1 uncultured bacterium | reverse complement strand
GAGGTCGGTGAGGGTCGGGCGGATGGCCTGCTGCCACGCCGTCTCCAGATCCCGGACCACACCGGCTTCGTCGATCACCACGCGGCCGTACTTCCTGCCGCGCCCGGCGTCCGCGTGTTCGAGCGACCAGAAGTCGATGATCCCGCCGCCCACCACGCGGATCTGGCGCTCCTGAACGCTGGCGGAGATCGTGACGGGCTCGAAGATGTCGCAGACCTCTCGCCACACCTCGAGCAGGAGCTTGTACGTGGGTGCGAACCAGGCGACCGGGAGCCCCCGGACGACGGCGTCCACGAGCCGCTCGATGCCGAGTGTGGTCTTCCCGAAGCGCCGGCCGCACATGAGGACGTTGAACCGGCGCGCGTCGGACACCACTTGCTGCTGGTGCCGGTGAAGCCTTTGGACTCGGATCGTCGCCATCACCCCTCCTTCTTCGCCCACGTCGGGATCGGCTTCTCGACGTGCTCGACCACGAGCTTCCCGCTGTGCAGGTGCTCGTTCTCGATCTTGGGTTCCTGCCACCGGTTCCGGACCTTGAGCCAGAAGATCATCGCGGCGACGTTGGGCTTGGGGCCGGTGGCCTGCCGGAACAGGCTCTCGGCGACCTTGGCATTGGCCTTCGTCGCGCCGTTCTTCAGCTCGGTCTTGTAGTGGCGACGCAGCGTCTCGACGCCCATGCCGTGGAGGCGCGCGATCTCGTGCTGGGGCGTTCCGACCGCGGCGAGCATCTCGATCGACTTCTTCAGCTCCGGGGTCGGCTGGTGTTTCACTCGACTCATGGCGTCCTCCTCTCGGCGGCGCGGCCGGTGAGCTTCTCCCAGCGCTGGACCACGACGTCGCAGTAGCGCGGCTCGAACTCGATGGCGGCGCACCGGCGTTCCAGCTGCTGGGCCGCGACGACCTGCGAGCCGCTGCCGGCGAAGGGCTCCAGGCACATCTCACCGCGAGCCAGGTGGTTCTTGATGGGAATGGCGAAGAGCTCGACCGGCTTCTGCGTCGGGTGCGCCTTCGTCCCGTCGCGGCCAATCTCCCAGACCGAGCGCTGGGACTTGTCGCCGAGCCACGCGGGCGGCTGGCCCTTGAGCCACCCGTAGAAGCACGGCTCGTGCGCCCAGTGGTACTGGCCCGAGCGCGTGAGGACGAAGCCGGGCTTCACCCAGATCAGCACGCGGTGGATGAGCGCACCGATGGACGCCAGCGCAGCCGCGGTCGGGTCCTGCTGGCCGCCGATCTGGGCATGCCAGAGGTAGAAGTCCGGGCGGTCGAGATGAGGCAGGCAGGTGCGAAAGACCGATTCCAGGAACGCCTGCAGCTTCTCGCCCTGCAGATCGTCGTTCTCGATGTCGCCCCAATCGGCCTTGGCGTGGCGGAACCCGGAACGCGGGATCCCGTTCTTGGTGGCGACGTAGCTCACGCCGTACGGCGGGTCCGTGTGCAACAGCCCGGCGCGCCGCCCCTCGCACGCCAGCGCCACCGTCGCCGGGTCCGTCGAGTCGCCGCACACCAGC
>CAZYWA010000970.1:0-1519 GCA_964650975.1 uncultured bacterium | reverse complement strand
GCGCGTCGTCTCGATGAAAACCGAGGCGTGGCCTTCATGGGCGACACGAAGGGCGGGCCGTTCGACATACCGAGTGAGGTGGCCTATCCGATGCTGACGAGCCGCAACCCGGATGGCCGATCAAACCGGGATGTGCTACGGCCGTGGGTCAACGGCCTCGATCTGTTGAGTCGTCCGAGGAACATGTGGATTGTCGACTTCGGCACTCATATGGCTCGCGAAGAGGCCGCTTTGTATGCGGAGCCGTTCGCGTACGTCGAGCGGAATGTCGAGCCGGTCCGCATCCAAAACAACCGCGCCGCATACGCCGAGCGCTGGTGGTTGCATGTTGAGCCAAGGTCGGGGATGCGCGAGGCGCTCGCCGGGCTGAAGCGTTACATCGTCACGCCGCGCGTCTCCAAGCATCGGATGTTCGTTTGGGTACCGTTCGACACGCTACCTGATAGCGCCACCATCGTGATCTCCGTCGACGACGACTACACCTTCGGAGTGCTGCACTCCAAGGTTCACGAGTCGTGGGCTCGCGGTTTGGGCACCCAGGTCCGCGAGGTCGAGTCAGGGTTTCGCTACACGCCAACGACGACATTCGAGACGTTCCCATTTCCCAAGCCCAGCGTTGTCGACCGCGACTCAATCGCGGCCGCCGCAGCTCGACTGAACGATCTTCGCGAAGGTTGGCTCAACCCCCCGGGCGCCGAACCAAAGGAACTTGAGCTTCGGACGCTGACAAGCCTCTACAACGAGATGCCGGCCTGGCTTCGCGACGCGCATTCCACGCTCGATCGCGCCGTGTTCGCTGCTTACGGCTGGCCACCAGGGACGTCGGACGACGATGTTCTTGCCAACCTTCTCGCGCTCAACATGGAGCGCGGTCGTGTGTAGGTGACCTGGCTGACTACACTCGGGCACGGAAATACACACGCAAGGATGGGAACCGTGGCACAGGAAATCGCGGACGACCTGACCATCGCGCAAGACAGCGAGGAAGCCGAGGAAGAGATCGTCGACGAGCAAGGTGTCGGCGACGAATCAGAGCTTCCCTTCTACACGATCACGAGTTACGGCGCCGACTATCCGGTGGATGGCCTCGTCCGTCGCGTCGCAGACGGTTCGATCTACGTACCGACCTTTCAGCGTGGTTATGTATGGGCGATCAATCAGGCGTCACGTTTCATCGAGTCTCTGTTGCTAGGTCTCCCTGTGCCTGGGATATTTCTCTCCAGAGAGAAGGACACGCAGAAGCTTCTCGTCATCGATGGCCAGCAACGGCTCCGCACCCTTCAGTACTTTTACGAGGGCGTGTTTCCGCCTACTGATAAGGGCTTCTCGCTGAACAAAGTCCAGAAGCAATTCCTCGGAGCGACTTACCGGTCCCTAAATGACGAAGATCGCCGCCGGCTCGACGACTCAATCATCCACGCGACCGTGGTCCACCAAGAGGTACCGACTGAGGATGACAGCAGCATCTATCAGATCTTCGAGAGGCTAAACACGGGAGGCCAGAGACTGTCGCCACAGG
>CAZYWA010000969.1:0-1534 GCA_964650975.1 uncultured bacterium | reverse complement strand
CTGACTGCGGGCATCAATCCCCTTATGGGGAGGAGCCCCCGAAGGGTCCTCGCCGGGCCACCCTTCGGGGGCTGCTTTTTCTCCATACGCGGGGGAGGAGCTTCCAGTGACAGGGAATCGGACTCCGAATCGACGCCCACTGGCTCAAGGCGCCCCGACTGTGCGCTTTGAGAGGGGGGCCGCGATGAGACCTGCCTCCCATCCCAGTTGGTTTGAAGACCTGCGCGAGCAGGGCGTGGCGAACGTGGCGCTCCACCTGGGGCTCACGCCAGATCGTAACGGTCGCGCGTGGCGCCCCTGTCCGCTCTGCGACGCTGAGGATCGAGGAGACGGCCGGGGCCCCATCGGTGCCGTACATAGTGGCGGCGGTTGGGTGTGCTACCGCTGCGGAGCCAAAGGTGACGCGGTGGCGCTGGCTGCTGCGATCGCGACCGGCGAGGTGCGGCCGCCGAGGAGCCGGTGGCGTGAGGTGCGAGCGGAGTGCGCCGCGCGGCGTCTGTGCAGTGCGGAGGCCGGGCCGCGAGTCGCGACAGGCGAGCGCCGACGGATCACCGCCGTGCCGCCGTCTCTCCCGAACCGCCCGCCGCGTGCTGAGGTCGAATCGCTCTGGGACTCGAGCCGACCTGTTACCGAGGACGATGACGCCAAGGCGTGGTTTGCCCGTCGCAAGCGTCGTTACGACATCCACGCCGTCGCGGATCTCGACGTGATGCGGGTGCTGCGCGGCGGGCATCGACCACCGGCGTGGGCTCGCTGCACCGGGCTCTCGTGGGAGGAGGGTGGCTGGTGGCTCCTCACGCCGATGTACGAGGCAACCGGCGCGTTGGTGACGGTCCATGCTCGCGCCGTCGACCCCGAGCGGAAGCCGAAAGGTGCCAGCCCGGCTGGATACGACATCGGCGGGACGGTCATGGCCGACGCCCTCGCGCGCGGATTACTGCGCGGTGCGACGTTCGGCCCGGGGGAGACGGTCGCGGACTTCGTTGCCGGGTCGCACGGCTTGATCGCATCGGCTTCGGGCGACGTACGTGCGGGCGTTCTCATCGTTGAGGGTGTTCCGGACTTCCTCGCCGCCGCGTGTTCGTGGTCCGAGGCCGCCGAAAACCTGCCTGCGGTCTTCGGGGTGATTGCCGGTTCCTGGTCGTCGGAGATCGCGGCGCGGATCCCGGACGGCACACGCGTCGTCATCGCAACGGACGCCGACGAGGCCGGGGAACGCTACGCGAACCAGATCGCGGAGACGCTCTCGGGCCGGTGCGTGTTGGCGCGCTGGACGCCCGAGGAGGTCGGTGATGGCTGAACGTGATGTCGAGAGCGTCGGGCTTGCTGGTGGCAACGTGATGCCGTTCCGGCCACCGAAGAAGCGACCGGCGGCAGCTGCGCAACCGAAGTCGAGGCGGTCGCGGGTGCCGACCGAACCCGACGATGGTCTGAACGGGACGGACGAGACCGAGGTCGCAAGTGACTCGCTATTGGGCGGCCCTGAACCGACCTGCGACTGGCCACGTGGCCTCCCCAAGGTCGAACGAACGCA
>CAZYWA010000968.1:0-1534 GCA_964650975.1 uncultured bacterium | reverse complement strand
GATTTCAAGAAGCACATCTACGACCCAACTGTGCCACCGGCTGAGGTCGGTTGTCGTGAGCGCATGCTGCAGAACGAGAAAGGCCTCTCTAGGCGAGGCCACGCGCCACTCGGTGCCGGACCTGACGAATGGAGGATCGTCGGTATTCAGTCGAGGGTTCAGAACCTGCTCGATCGTTGACCAGTCTCGCTGTGCGGCGTGACTCAATATCCCGCGATCGTTTTCAGCGGCCGTCCACGAGCCAACGAGGCAGAGCGGAGCGAGGATCACCGATATCTGGGGGTCTTGAGACCACTGTGGCCGAGCGAAGCGCGGATCTCTGGAAAGCGCTCGGATAAGCGATGGCATGCTTCGCCGAGCAAGGCCGGCGAGCCGGTAGGCTCGGTCAAATTCGACGCCAGCAGCCTGTAGCGCCTCCGAGGCGGCCTGGCGATGTGGTGGCTGGAGCTCGATGCCTGCATCTGTGACGGCATGCTGCGTCTCGGACGTAAGAATGACGTGGTGCCCTCGCGCGGTTCCGAGCGAGACGTTTGAGTCGTCGAATAGTGGAAGGAGAATCATTCGACCGGGCTGTTGGACGACCCGGTGCCAGGCGTCTGGCGATCGCACGATGATAGGGGGACGACCGCCAAAGGAAGGCGTTTCCGTATCGAGAGCCGCGTGGACGAAGGCCAATACGTCGTCGCGCCATGCTGCTTTGACAACGATTGCTTGTGGCTCGGATTGAAGGAGTCGGACCAGTTGCTCCGCTTCTTCCTTGCGACCACCAAGGAAGAAGGAGGGTGGCAGTGCAGGCTTGGTGCGAGCCTGGAAGTCGGCCCACCACGATTCGAGAGTCTGAGCGTCCTGCGGTCGGCGCCCGAGGTGTTCGGATATCCAATAGTGCGCGGCTGGTGTTGCCTCAAGCCAGCCTTCGAGATCATCGGCGTCAAGGGCGTGAACGTCGGCGAAGATGCCTTCTTCACGATGGACACGTATCCACCTGGCCTTGTCCCGCCATCTTCGGGGCGTCACAAAGACAAAAACTGATTCACCGGGTACCGCATCCAGTGGATCGCGCTTGCGTTTGTTGTAGTTCTCGTCCGCCTTGAAGGTTGGGTTGTCGCCGACCGAAAGCTCGAAAAACAGGGCGCCCGCCGGTAGGAACGCGGTTCCTGGAGAATCAGCTCGTCCGTCCCAGCCTGGTAGCGAGACTCCTTCACGACCACGTATCGAGATGTTGGTGATTCCGGGCGTAGATACAAGAAGTCTACGAATCAGGACGGGAAGTTGGTCCTGAGCGCTCCGCGTCTGAGCCCACTGGTGAAGGTTCGTCGCGTCTATGAGCTCTGGGCCGATCGTACGGAGTTCGCCCCTCACTGATGCGACCGCGGCGCCACGATTCCTTCGGAGCCGTTCCACATCGCGCTCGTCAAAGCGGTGGAACCGCGTGCCCGGGAGTCGGGCTGAACTGAGGGTGCCGTCCCGAACCCAGTTTCGGACCGTGTTCTCGTGCACGCCGAGTAGCCGAGCGGTGTCGCGAACGTTCAGCAGT
>CAZYWA010000967.1:0-1537 GCA_964650975.1 uncultured bacterium | reverse complement strand
GACGCCATCGAGTAGATGCCCGAGTTGTAGGGATCGCCGAAACCGTCGGCGTTCACCTGCGTCCAGCTCGTGCCGTCCGGGGAGCGCCACAGCTCTGCGCCCGTGATCTGGTTGAAAGCACCGACGTAGAGGTACCCGTCGAAGGTCCCGAGGGTGTACGGGTAGAAGTCGTTCGCGTCTCCGAATCCGTTCGGGACGACCTGCGACCAGGTCGATGCTCGGGCGGAGGTGACCGCGGTCGACGCGAGGACCGAGCCGAGCACCAGCGCGCACGCGACCGCGATCGCAGCCGAGCCAGAGGCTCCGGAGCGGCGGCGAAAGGATGACGGCTGAGCGGGACGGTGTTTCACGAAGATGGCGGGCGGCGAGCCTGAATGGTCTCGGGATCGTACCACCCGGGCGAAACCAGCCGCAAAATCGGGTAATCGATCACCGCCCGTCCCAAGCGGTCCGCCCGCGAAACGTGCGATTCTCTCCCGTGGCCCAGAGGGCGGTGCCGAACCGCGACCCCCCCGAAACCGGAGCCTCCGACATGCCTGGAAAAGCTCTGCAGCGAAGAGCCGTGCCTCGAAAGTCCCCAGCCAGGGTCAAGCCGACTCTCGCCGAGGCGTCGCCGCCGGCGGCCGCGGGCCGCGGCGCCACCGGATCCGCCGCGGCGATCGTACGCAAGCTCACGGCGCGGGACCCGGGCGCGCGCTCCCGCGGTGTCGCGGTGATCGTGGATTTCGTGCTCGATCAGCCGCTCGCCACGTACGTCGAGCCGGAGCGGCTCGCGAGGTGGGTGGCCGAGGCCGTCACCGCCGACAACGCCGCGCGCGTGGTCGCCGATCACGCGCGTCCGATCTGGAAGCGCCACATCGCGCGCAGCAAGAAGTCGCGCGCCAAGGCGGCGGTACTGGTCTCGCCCGAGGCGCGCCGCGCGCTCGATCAGCTGCTCGCCGAGCATCCCGGGCCGCGCGCCGCGTGGGCCGAGAAGGCGGTCGACCCGCGGCTGGTGGCGCAGCTCTTGGGTCCGGTGTTCGAAGAGCTGCTGCTCGCGTTCGCGAGGCGATTGCCGTTCCTCGGCGCCGCGGCGGCGGATTTCGTGGGCGGTGGCGGTGGGGGAAGCGGTGGTGGCCGGAAGGCCGGAATCGGCGGGTTGCTGCGCGCCACCGTCGAGAAGCGCGCGGGGCAGCTGGTCGAGGCAAGCCGGGTGGTGCTGGGAGGGTTCGGGCTCGACATCGAGCAGCAGATCCGCGCCGCGGCGCAGGATCTCGGCCAGGCGGCGACCGACGAGCTGCGCGGTGCCTTCACCGCGCGCATCGAGAGCACCGAAGGGAAACTCATCCTGGCGCGGATCCGCGCCAAGGCACTCGATCACGTTCTCTCGACCTCGCTCGCCCAGGTGAGCGAGACGGTCGAGCCGATCCCCTGGGAGCAAGTGACGCTGCTGGTGTCGGCGTTCGCGGAGCACGCGCACTCGCGGCCCGGCTTCCGCGCGCTGGTGCGGGACGAGCTCCATGCACTGCTCGCGGTGCTCGGATCGAAGCGCGTGCGC
>CAZYWA010000966.1:0-1545 GCA_964650975.1 uncultured bacterium | reverse complement strand
AGGTCAAGGGCACGATCCACTGGGTCAGCGCCACGCAGTGCATCGACGCCGAGGTCCGCCTCTACGACCGCCTCTTCACGATCCCCGCGCCCGGTGCCGAGGAAAACTTCCTCGCCCACGTCAACCCGCGCTCGCTCGAAGTCATCACCGCGAAACTCGAGCCCTCGCTCGCCGCCGCCACGCCCGTCGACCGTTTCCAGTTCGAACGCCTCGGCTACTTCGCCCTCGACGCGCAGGAAAGCGCGCCCGGCCGACCCGTCTTCAACCGCACCATCACGCTCAAGGACGCATGGACGAAGCCGGGCCAAAGGTAATCGTTTACGGCGACGGCGAACCCGCCCGCGACGTCGTCCTCGACGCCGTCGAAGCCCGCGTGCTCGGCGCGCTCGTCGAGAAGCAGGTCACCACGCCCGACTACTATCCGCTCACGCTCAACGCCCTCGTCAACGCCTGCAACCAGACCTCGAGCCGCGACCCCGTCGTCAGCTACGACGAAACCACCGTCCTGCGCGCGCTCGACCGCCTGCGCGACCAGAAGCTCGCCTCCGTATCCGCCGGCGCCGAAAGCCGCGTCGCGAAATACCGTCACAAGCTCACCGAGCGCTTCGAACTCGCGCCCGCCGAAGTCGCCGCGTTCTGCCTGCTCCTGCTTCGCGGCCCGCAGACCATCGGCGAACTCCGCAACCGCTCCGGCCGCCTCCACGAATTCGCCTCGCTTCCCGAGGTCGAGGAAACGCTGAACGCTCTCGCCGCACGCCAGCCCCAACCGCTCGTCGCGAAACTCCCTCGCCAACCCGGCACGAAGGAATCCCGCTTCACCCACCTCCTTTCCGGCCCGCTCGCAGCGGCCCCAGCCGATTCGCCCGCGTCCACACAGTCCATCCCGTCCACTCCGTCCGACGCCGACCGCCTCGCCCGTCTCGAGCAGGAAGTCGCCGACCTCAAGCAGCAGTTCGCCACCTTCCGAAAACAGTTCGAGTAAGAAAAGCAGGTCTTTGTTCGGGTCGTCTTCCTTCGCCCCCTTCGCGTCCTTCGCGAGACACTTTAGAACGCCGCATTCCCCGGCGTCCGCGCAAACGGAATCACGTCGCGGATATTCGGCACGCCCGTCACGAACATCAGCATCCGCTCGAACCCGAGCCCGAACCCCGCGTGCGGCACCGTCCCGAACCGCCGCAGATCGAGATACCAGCCGTAGTCCTTCGGATTGAGCCCGTGACGCCGCATGCTCGCCTCGAGCACGTCGAGCCGCTCCTCGCGCTGGCTGCCGCCGACGATCTCGCCGATGCCGGGCACGAGCACGTCCATCGCCGTCACCGTCTTGTCGTCGTCGTTCAGCCGCATGTAAAACGGCTTAATTTCCTTCGGGTAATTGTAGACCGTGACCGGGCATTTGAACACGACCTCGGTCAGATAACGCTCGTGCTCCGACTGCAGGTTCGCGCCATATTCGATCGGGAACTCGAAAGTCTTCCCGCTTTTTTTCAGCAGCTCGACCGCCTCGGTGTAGCTCACGCGCTGAAACGGCCGCTCCAGCACGAAGTC
>CAZYWA010000965.1:0-1553 GCA_964650975.1 uncultured bacterium | reverse complement strand
GACCCCGGGACAACCTCAATGATCTCGCCCCGGATGAGTTGCTGGTAGGCACAGGCGCGAGAAAGCCCAATCATTCTGGTGCCGGAGAAGGGAGTCGAACCCTTACAAGGACGAGCCTCGGGGGATTTTGAGTCCCCTGCGTCTGCCATTCCGCCACTCCGGCGAGTGTGGCGCGGGTGCATGCAGCACCGGGTTTCTAGCACATCGTCGCGGCGAAGGGGCCGAGCTTCCGGCGCTCGAGCTCCTCGGTCATGAGCGCCGCATAGCGCTTGGGTTGGAAGACCGCGAGCACCACCATGCCGAAGTAGCCGCTCGGGAGCTTGGGGCTCTCGTCGAAGTAGCGCAGCTGCTGGTAGGGGCGCGCGGCGTTGGCGTGGTGGTCGGCGTGGCGCGACAGGCCAACCAGCGTGTAGAGCGTGAACCACGAGGCCGTGTCCCACGAGTCGATGGGCTGCACGCGACGCCCGTCGCGCGTGAGTCCCCAGTGCTCGAAGAAGTTCACGCACTCGAGCAGCACGATCGCGGTCCAGGCCTGGAGCAGGTAGAAGACGAAAGGCCCCATCCCCAGGAAGCCGAGAACCGCGAGCGCGACGCCCCATTCGAGGACCACGCCGTGCAGCACGCGGTTCGCGGCCTGGCGCCGGTCGAGGAGCGGCATCGAGGGATCGCCGAGGCGGGTGCACTCGAGCTGCCAGGCGCTACGGAACTGCTGCGGGACGTTGCGGCGCAGGTGCTGGATGCGGGTCTCGCCGAAGCGCGCGGTCGCCGGATCGGACGCCGTCCCGACGCGCACGTGATGGCCGCGGATGTGCTCGGTGGCGAAGTGCTCGTAGAGCACCACGCCCAGCAGCACCCGTCCCAGGAGATGAAGGTGCTGCTCCTTCCGGTGGATGAGCTCGTGCGCGACGACGATGCCCGAGTAACCGGACGTGATCCCTTGCAGCATCACCGCGACCATCGTGTCCATCCGGAAGAAGCCGTGGATGGCCACCATGCGAACCAGGAGCGCCACGTTCACGAGCTGCAGCCCGGAGAGCACCAAGAGCACGCCGTCGAACGGCCAGCCGGGAATGAGCGGCGAGGGCTGGCCCCGCTCTTCGCCCGCCCGCATGTCGACGATCACCGATGCGACCACCACGCCGAACCACCGCGCCGATGCCCACCAGGGATGGGGTGCCGTGAGCGCGAACAGCAGGCACGTCGCCGGCAGCACCAGGCACAGCAGGTGGAGCGCCCAGGCGCGGGCGGCCGCGGCCCTAGGGATCGACGCGCTCTCCATGGCCGCGGTGCTCGGTTCGCTCACGACGAGTCCTCGGCGCTCTTCGCGGAAGCGGCGATCCGTCGTCGCACGCCCTCCTGAAACGATAGCAGGGGCCGGCCGAGAAGCAGAGCCGCGGCTTCACTCCGCATCGACACGTCGGCGGGACGGGGCGCGGCCATCGTCGAGCGCGCGAGAGGTACGCCGTGAAGCAGCTCACGGGGCGCGCACATGGCCTCGGCCAGTACCTCGCCCATGGCGAAGCGAGTGAGCCGTTCGCTCCCGCCCAGATTGA
>CAZYWA010000964.1:0-1553 GCA_964650975.1 uncultured bacterium | reverse complement strand
GACCGCCCAGCCGCAGAGCGCCTCGGCGGCTGGGTTCATGAAGGTCACGCGTCCGGCTCCGTCGGTCGAGATCACGGCGTCGCCGATGCTGGCGAGGGTGGTGGCCCAGCGCTCCTCGCTCTCGGCGAGACGCCGTTCCATGGAGTGCTTGTGCAGGGCCACCTCGATGGTGGCGCGCAGCTCGTTCATGCCGAAGGGCTTCAAGAGATACCCGTAGGGCTCGGTGACCTTGGCGCGCTCGATGGTCTGGGAGTCCGAGTGCGCGGTCAGGAACACCACCGGGATCCGGAAGCGCTTGCGGATCTCGTCGGCGCACGAGACGCCGTCCGCCGGCCCCTTGAGCCGGATGTCCATCAGCACCAGATCCGGCCGCAGCGACTCGACCAGCTCGAGCGCGCGGTCGGTGCTCGCGGCGCGGCCCGGCACCGTCCAGCCCATGCGAACCAGTCGGTCGGCGAGCTCCTCGGCGATCAGCGCCTCGTCCTCGACCACCAGGATCCGCGGCGCCGGATGCACCGTCTCGGACCGCACGCTCGCCTCGGGGGTCATGGCGAATCCAGCGGGAACTCGACGATCGCCCGGGTGCCCTGGGGAAGCCGTTCCATGCGCACGGCGCCGTCCAGCTGATCGGCGAGCGAGCGCAACAACCGCATCCCGAGCGTGCGCACCGAGGCGGGGTCGAAGCTGGCGGGGAGGCCCGCGCCGTCGTCGCTCACCTCGACCACGCAGCGCCGCTCCCGGCAACGCATCACGATGGAAAGGGTCCCACCTCGCTCGAAGCCGAAACCGTGCTTCAAGCAGTTGGTGATCAGCTCGTTCAGCACCAGCCCGCAGGGGATCGCGCGCTCGATGCTGAGCGCCAGGTCGTCCGCCTCGATCTCGAGCTCCACCGGAGCGGGACTGGTGCAGTGGGTGCGGATCAAGCTGGTGGCCAGCTCCCGTGCGTAGTCGCGGAACTGGATCGCGTTGAGATCGCCGTCGCGATAGAGCCGCTCGTGCACGAGCGCCATGGAGCGCACCCGGTCCTCGCTCTCCTGCAGCATCTGCCGGGCGGTCGCGTCCTCCACGTGCGTCGACTGGAGGTAGAGCATGCTCGACACCACCGCGAGGTTGTTTTTCACGCGGTGGTGGATCTCCTTCAAGAGCACACCCTGCGCCTCGAACGCCGCTTCGAGGCGCTGCTGCGCGGCGCGGCGCTCGGTCACGTCGAGCACGGTGCCGAGCATCCGCAGCGCACCGCCGGCGGCATCGCGCTCGTGCACGCGGCCGCGGGCGTTGATCCAGATCCAGGACCCGGCCTGGGTGCGCGCGCGGTACTCGACGTCGTAGAGCTCGTAGTCGGCGGCCAGATGCCGGTCCAGCACCGCGTAGACACCATCCCGATCGTCCGGATGAAGGGTCGAGTCCCAGGCCTCGATCCGGCTCGGCAGCCCGCCCGGCGGGTAACCATGGATGCCGAACCAGTTGTCGTCATACCACACGGATCCGTCGGGAATGTGCCAGTCCCAGAGCCCCACGCGGGCGCTGTCCAGGGTCACCCGCAGCTGCCGCTC
>CAZYWA010000963.1:0-1558 GCA_964650975.1 uncultured bacterium | reverse complement strand
CGTCGGCGCCGAGGCGTTTGTGGCGGTCTTCCTCGTAGGCCTGGTAGTTGCCCTCGAACCACACCACGTGGCTGTCGCCTTCGAAGGCGAGAATGTGCGTGGCGATGCGGTCCAGGAACCACCGATCGTGGCTGATCACCACGGCGCATCCGGCGAAGTCGATCAACGCGTCTTCCAGCGCGCGCAGTGTGTCGACGTCGAGGTCGTTGGTGGGCTCGTCGAGGAGCAGCAGGTTGCCGCCGCTCTTCAGGAGCTTCGCCAGGTGCACCCGGTTCCGTTCGCCGCCCGATAGATCCTTCACGCGCTTTTGCTGATCGGGGCCCTTGAAGTTGAACCACGAGCAGTAGGCGCGCGAGCTCACCAGCTTCTTGCCGAGCTCGATCTGCTCCTTGCCGTCCGAGATCTCTTCCCAGACGTTCTTGTCGCCGGAGAGCGCCTCGCGGCTCTGATCGACGTACGCGACCTTCACCGTCTCGCCCACCTTGAAGGAGCCGCTATCGGGCTTCTCCTGGCCGACGATCATCCGGAAGAGCGTCGTCTTGCCCGCGCCGTTCGGCCCGATGATGCCGACGATTCCACCCTTGGGGAGTGCGAAGCTCAGGTTCTCGATCAGCACGTTGTCGCCGAAGGCCTTGGTGACCTTCTGCGCCTCGACCACCACGTCGCCCAGCCGCGGACCGGGCGGGATGGTGATTTCCGCGGTCTCCATGTGCTTCTCGACGGTGGTGTTGAGCAGCTCTTCGTAGCGCTGGAGGCGCGCTTTCGACTTCGCCTGGCGTGCGCGCGGCGCCATCTTCACCCACTCGAGCTCGCGCTCGAGCGTCCGCTGCCGCGCCGACTCCGCCTTTTCCTCGTTCTTGAGACGGTTGCTCTTCTGATCGAGCCACGACGAGTAGTTGCCCTTCCAGGGAATGCCCTGGCCGCGATCGAGCTCCAGGATCCAGCCGGCGACGTTGTCGAGGAAGTAGCGATCGTGGGTGACGGCGATCACCGAGCCGGGGAATTCCTGCAGGTAACGCTCGAGCCACGCGACCGACTCGGCATCGAGGTGGTTGGTGGGCTCGTCGAGCAGCAGCATGTCGGGCTTCGACAGGAGCAGCCGGCAGAGCGCCACCCGACGCCGCTCGCCGCCCGAGAGCTTGGTCACGTCGGCGTCGGCAGGTGGAAGCCTGAGTGCGTCCATGGCGATGTCGAGTGTGCGATCGAGCTCCCACAGGTTCGCGGCGTCGATCTGGTCCTGCAGCCGTGCCTGCTCGTCGACCAGCGCCGCCATCTCGTCGTCGGAGGTGATCTCGGCGAACTTCTCGTTCACCTCGTCGTAGCGCCTGAGGATCGAGCGCTGCTCGTGCACGGCTTCCTCGACGTTGCCGCGCACGTCCTTGGCGGGATCGAGCTGCGGCTCCTGCGGCAGGTAGCCGATCTTGATGCCTTCGGCGGGACGGGCCTCGCCGACGAACTCGGTGTCCACGCCCGCCATGATCTTGAGGAGCGTCGACTTCCCGGCGCCGTTCGGACCGAGCACGCCGATCTTGGCGTCGCCGTAGAACGAGAGCGAGAT
>CAZYWA010000962.1:0-1567 GCA_964650975.1 uncultured bacterium | reverse complement strand
CGCCAGCCAGGTGGCAGGGCCCAAGGGGGCGACTCCCTCAGGAGGATGCGAACTTTGGGAAGACGAATCCCGGGGGAGTCACCTCCCGGGGATCGATACAACCAACAGGCTCCGAGGCGCCGGGGTAGCGTGGCGCCACGACTGCCAAGAGGATCGCGCGGATCCTCGGACTCAATGCTCCGGAGGAGGCGTCACCGGGGAATCGGCGCTCTCCTTGAACGTCTTGGCACGCTGGAGAGATCCGCCGCGTAGCCTGACAACCGAGAGGTCTCTTGGTGTCACGTGTGGCAGCTTGCGCTCCCCACGCGTTACTCGTCTTTGTTCGATGGACCCGTTCCGTTGGTAAGGCGGTGCGAGCCGATGCGGTACCTGCAGGCGCCAACGTTGGTGCCGTAATGCACGCGCACGGAGCCGAGGGCCTCGTGCGCGATCGTCATCGTGAGTCCCATCCTCGAGGGAGGATGGACCCAGAGAACCTGCCCGGTTGTCAAAGACGCCGCCGGGCCCCACTCAAGGGCGCAGCGGAAAAAGCGCTTCAAGCGTACCACGAGACGCTCGCCACGCGGCGCGGGATCCAGCCCACGCCTCGCGCGAGTTCTGCCGCTCTGCGGTCATTGCCGGCAACCCGCGCGATCCTGCGTGTGGGATCGTCGAACCGCAACACGAGGTAATCCGCGGGTCCATCTCGATCGAGAAATGCGGCGACCGTTTCCGCCGAATCTGATCGAGGGACCACGCACCGGCGGGGATCAATGCCCGCGGGATCGCAGGCGACCCAAGCCGCCAGCATCCGGACCCGCGGTGCACGTTCAGCTCTTGAGCCATTGGAGACTGGCCTCCTGCGCAGCCCTGCGAGCCCGGGCCTGGCGGTGCCGCGCCGTACGCTGGGGCACCGACACCCGGTCGGAGTCCACCGAGCCGACGTCGGCCCGCAGCGTGTCGGTTGCTTCAAGGGCCTCGAGGACGAGGCTTGCATCCCGGGGCTTGAGGCGACGTAACGGCGCGAGGACATCGCGTTCGACGACGCGAAGCGTCGTTCGAATCCGAGCCAGAGTGACCACCACGGCTTCGCGAACGGCGGCGGTGTGCTCCGGGTTTGCACCCGCGGCCGCGACCTGGTCGACAAGCTCGCCCGAGGGGAACGGCTGCTGACGCTTGGCGTATGCGGTCTCTCCCCGGAGGATGCGGACGAACCGATTCCGCACGCGTCGCTCGAGCTCGGCGAGCTCCAGCTCGAGGTGTGCATGCTCGGCGAGGGCGAGATTCGCTGCGCTAAGGCGCGCGGCCTCGTCTGCAGAGCCTCGTCGTCCGAGCTTCCCGTTCGCTAGCCGACCGAGCATCTCTACGAGCAACTGCTCTTCGTGCGCGAGGCAACGCATCAGTCCGCCTGATCGTCGAGCGCTTGCTTGGCCGAAATCCCGAGCTCGTCCATCCGGCGTCGCAGGGTGCGGCGCGACACCCCGAGCTGCCGAGCCGCTGCTTCGACGGAGCGGCTCGTCATACTCAGCGCGTAGTGGATGGCCGCTTCCCTGATCGCCATCAAGCTGCTCAGTACACCCGATAGACG
>CAZYWA010000961.1:0-1576 GCA_964650975.1 uncultured bacterium | reverse complement strand
TGACGAGGCGAGCGGCAGGTACCAGGCGGTCCTGGAGAACAAGGAGTCCTATGCTCGCGCGTTCATCAAAGCGACGGAGCTTCCGCCTGGCTACGATCTTTCCAAGCTGCGGGCGGTCTGGTCCCACCTACTTGCGGCGTGCCAGCCAGGAGAGCCGGGTCGGCGCTGACAGGCGGCGCAAGAAGATCTCAACCGGCCTCCGTGCTCCGGTTCCAGGCGGCCTCGTCGGCCTTCGCCTCATCTGTCCAGTGACGGGAATCCTTCGATGTTAGGTGAGCTTCGGCGGCTGAGTGATTTCCGCCCGGGCCAGCCCGACCGGCGCGGATCCAGAACTCGCCTCGGCTTCGTGACAGCCGACCCTACCGCCCGCTTCCAGTGCACCGGCTGCGGTGCCCTCGACAGCCGCCACGTCGTGCATCTGCTCGAGCCGATCCCCGAGGG
Organism: uncultured bacterium; assembly: GCA_964650975.1. Lineage (GTDB taxonomy): Bacteria > JADJOY01 > JADJOY01 > JADJOY01 > JADJOY01 > CAZYWA01. Next base: position 1,135 of record CAZYWA010000961.1, on the reverse strand, counting down.
CCGCGGCACGGTGCGCGGCGGCTCGCGGTGCGTCTGCAAGCGGGAGTATGGTTGGGTGGTGATCGTCGGCGGCCGAGAGGTGGTGGTGGTCGAGGCGCAGGATGAGTGAGGATCCGGACACCTACGGGACCACCACGACGCCGACAGACCGCCCGCGCGCCTCGATGCGTCCCGGCTCCTATTTGGTCCGTCTCCACGTCGACGGAGCAACCGCATCGATCGCGCACCTCGATGTGCCTGACGCGGTCGTTTGGGTAGGGTCATGGGCTGCGGCCGCGACGGTGCTACAGGACATCCGCACGCGCATCGACCGGCCCGAGCCACTCACGTGGGAGGTCTACATCTCGTGACGCCGCCGAAGCGCACCGTGGGCGGCTTCGTCGCAATCGTTGGCGGCGCCGGCCACCCGTCGCACGAGATCGACCCGGTGTTCGAGATTCGAGGGCGAGGCACGCACGGAGGCGAAAGCCACGAGACCGCCGAGGTCGTGTAAGAGCGGTCTGCCCCCATGCCCACCCCCGACTACAAGCCGCCGCCGAGCGCGGGGGAGCTGCTGGAGAGGTATGCGCCGCGGACCCAAGGTCGGCTCCTGTCGGTTTCGATCCGGCGGCTGCGTGTGTTCGCGTTGATCGTGGCTGCGGCAATCTCCGTCCCCAGCCCGCAGGTGGCCTCCGCTGCCGATCCCCAACTCAGCTCTCCACGGTCTGAGAGCAACCCTCCCGATGATGCAAGGGCGATCTTGTCGCGCGTCGCCGATGTGTATCGGAACGCCACATCCTATCGCGACAATGGAACGGTCGAGACGCAGTTTCGCGGGACGGCGCCGTTCAAGGAACTAATCGTCTTTTCGACCGTTTTCGAGCGTCCGAACCGGTTTCGGTTCGACTTCACCGTGACGATGATGGGCACAACTCGGATGGTGATCTGGACCGACGCGGCCCCGGAGAAGGCGCGCACCTGGTGGACGATCAAGCCAGCCGTGAGAGATCTCTCGCTTTCGCTGGCCATCGCCGGAGCTACGGGGATCTCGGAAGGAGCAGCACATCTTATTCCGGCGCTCCTCCTTCCAGAGGCCATCGGAGCCTCGACCCTGACGGTTGCTCACGATCCGAAGCTCGCTGGCGAGGAGATCCTC
>CAZYWA010000960.1:0-1577 GCA_964650975.1 uncultured bacterium | reverse complement strand
CGCCCGACACGACGAACGCCACCAAGTACGTGAGCGTCCGCGGGGAGTCGGCCGCGAAGGCGGTCAGCTACTTCACGGCGTAGGAGACTCGCGATCGGCTTCAATGCTCGTTCCGGCCGAGCCAGCGAGCCGACCTAATTATCTCCGGATCACCCGCTCGTCCACTCGGCCTTCACGTTCCCGTGGCGATCGATCGACCGGAAGAGCGGCCCGCTGGTGATTCGCGCCGCCTCGAGCCACGTCTTCGGCGCGCTCACCAGGGAGATGTCCGGGCCGGGGGCGCTCGATGCCCAGCAGACCCCGCCCAGAGCGTCGGAACGCTCGGACGAGCCGCATGGCAGCATCGAGCGGGGTCGAGCGCCTCCCACCAGGCCGCCCGTGGCCGGAGCCGCCAAGTGGCCCCTTGACGGGACTCGGCAGGTTCGATCGAATAGGGCATTGCCGCAGCCGGTCAGGCATTTCTTCGGAGACCCACCCACGATGATCCGCTCCTACACGCACGCACGCACGCACGCACGCACGCACGCAAATTGCGGGCCAACCTGGCAGTTCGCAGATGACCTGATCTCCGGCTCGTCCCTTCGGGCGCTCTGACCAGGGAGCGCCCGGTGGCGATCAGCCGACCTCAGTTTCCGCACATCCTCGCGGCTCTCAATCATCACGCCCGGGAGATCCCCGAGCGCGTCGCGTTCACGTTCCTGCCCGAGCAAGGCGATCCGCAATCGCTGACGTTCCGGCAGTTGCTGGACCACGTCGTCACCGCCAGCAAGCATCTCCGCGACCTCGCGGGCAAAGGTGACCGCGCGGTTCTTCTCTATCCGTCGGGGCTCGACTTCATCGTCGCGTTTCTCGCGTGCCTCCGGGCCGGGGTGGTGGCGGTCCCGAGCGCGATGCCCACGCGCAGCCGGGCTCAGGCTCGATCAGAGGGGATCGTGCGAGACGCCGGTGCCCGACTGATTCTGACGCCGGACTTCGCCGTGGAGATCCTGCGGTCCGCCCTGCCGGACGATCTGAGCACGACCCAGGTCGTTGGCCTCACGATCGGCACGATCCGCGAGAGCCAGGACTCCGTGACGAGGACCGATGAGGTCGCTCCGACGGACATCTCCTTCCTCCAGTACACGTCGGGAAGCACGTGCGAGCCTCGCGGGGTCGCGGTCTCCCATGGTGCGCTGCGAGCAAACCTCGAAGCGATCGCCGACGCGTTTTGTTTCTCGCGCGAGAGCGTGATGGTGACCTGGCTTCCTCAGTTCCACGACATGGGCCTCGTGGGCAACACACTGGCCCCGGTCTTCGTGGGCTTCCCGTCGGTCGTGCTACCGCCGCAGTCGTTCCTTTCTCGCCCGGTTCGCTGGCTTCGCGCGATCTCCGAGTACCGGGGAACGTGTGCCGGGTCGCCCAACTTCGGCTGGGACCTTTGCGCCCGCACGATCGCGGACGAGGAGAAGGTCGGTGTCGACCTGTCGTCGTTGACCGTCGCATACAACGGCGCGGAACCGGTCCACGGCGAAACGCTTCAGCGCTTCGCGCGGGCCTTCGCGCCATCGGGGTTCCGTCCCGAATCGTTCTTTCCCTGC
>CAZYWA010000959.1:0-1581 GCA_964650975.1 uncultured bacterium | reverse complement strand
GCATCGGATCGCGTTCCGGTGGTTCATCACCACGGAGGACGTGTCTCGCCTCACTGGCATCGAGCACACGCCGGTGGCGGTGCCCAGCCTGAACGATCGTCGGGAAGACATCGGAGACCTTGCGCATCACTACCTGGATCGCGAGCGCTGGCGGCTACGGCGCGGGGATGTGGTCTTGAGTCCGGAGGCAGTCGAACAGCTTCGAGCCCATTCGTTCGAACAGGGTGGTCTCGGCGAGCTTCGCGAGTGCATGGGCTACATCGCGGAGCGGGTGTCGGGCGAGGACGATCCATGCGTGATGCAGGATCTCTCCGAATTCCTGTGAACCGCGACACGTCTGCGGTCGTCGTCGGTGCGGGGCCGAGGGCGCCGATCACCGCCGTGATCGCGGCCGGTGGGGAGGTGACGCTCGTCGACTATGTTCGTCGGGAGCCGACGATTCGCGAGCGCTTGTCACTGGCGCGGTGGTTGGTCGAGGGGCTGAAAGATGTGCAGCGCCCGGTGACGCCATACCACGTGTCGGTTGAGCCCTCGAAGCAACGCATCCGCGTGAGTGCCGAGCGCGGGGGCGGCAAGAGCGTTCCGTGGATCCCTGCGTTCGACCAACCGTACTGTCCCCCGGAGTGGTTCGGCGCCACCTCGGCGCAGTGGACGCCGGCAGCACGGGTGTACTTCCTCGGCACCTACGCTTACCTGGCGGTCACGGGAGCGCATCCTCTCGGTGTGGTCGCGGACACGGCGACGACGACCGCGCTGCTGGTGACACAGCGGCATGCAACGTCGGTTCGAGAATACGACGAGACACTTCCCCAGAACCTCGAGGACGTCCTACAAGCGGCACTCGAGAAGGATCCGCAAGCACGCATCGCCACGCCGGAGCGACTCTTGGCTGCGCTGGTCGAGGTTGCCGAGAAGCTCGAGGAAGCGACGAGTGTCATCGACCTCAGGGCCTATCTACCGGCGCCCCGGCGATCTGAGGCTGCGACGCGCCGTCGACTCGGCCGGGCGCCGGGCGTTGGAATCATGTTGATGGTGGCTCTCGCGGGAGCGGGGTGGTACCTGCGCGGACACACGAGGCACTCGGCTGCTGCCGTGTCCGGCGCAGCGGAGCTCGCGGAGCGAGCCCGAACGAGTGTGAAGCCCGTCAGCCTGGATCCTCAGGCAGCCTTCGCCGCCGCACTGCTTTGGCAGCAGGCCGCTGATGCCATGCGTCGTGCCGACGCGAGCGATCCACGGGTCGGGCAGTACCAGGCTCGTGTCGATCAGGTGGTCACCGACCTCATTGCGGAAGCCGGGCGCAAGGGTGGGGAGGTCGGGGGGAACGCCGCAGCGAGTCTCCTTGATCTGGCACTTAGGCTTCGCCCGGACCAGGCAACTGCGAAGGCCGAGCTCGAGCAGATCCGGGCGGCGCAGGCGGGTGAGACGAAGGTGGTCACCGACCGGCGAGCACAGGCGATGGCCGAGCTCGCTCAAGCCAAGAAGCTCCAGGACGAGGGCGTGCTCTACGATCCGGACCAACCCGATGCGTACCGGACCTACGCGACGGTCTTCCGCGCGTATCCGGATCTCGAGGACGTCCGC
>CAZYWA010000958.1:0-1584 GCA_964650975.1 uncultured bacterium | reverse complement strand
ACCCCCGCTCGAGCCGCTTGAACATCTCGGCCATCTTCGCGCGGTCCTGCCAGGCGGAGAAGTCGTCGGCGCCGATACCCGCGGCGTGCTCGGTTAGCCGTCCCGTGCACAACGGAACCCTGCGAGGTCGAACCATCCGGCGGGGACGAACGTGAACCGGTATGCGGAGCGTAGGCCGGCAGAACTCGTGCCCCAACCGCCGCCGCGCTGAATCTTGAAGCTCCCGGTCGACGGGCCAAGCGGGTCGGTCGACGGGCTGACCGAGTAGTAGGTCGAACTGTACCAGTCGTTCACCCACTGGAATATGTTTCCCGCCATATCGAGCGCGCCGTACGGGGACATTCCAGACCTCTTGGAGCCAACAGGCCAACTCGAACCCGAGCCACAGCCAACGCCACCGGCATTTGGGCCGTTCATGACCGCGTAGTCGCACGTCGGCACTTCTTCGCCCCATGGGTAAGTCCACGCGTCGGGTCCGCGCGCCGCCTTCTCCCACTCAGCCTCGGTAGGCAGCCGCTTCCCAGCCCAGGAGCAGTATGCGAGCGCTTGGCTCCAGTCGACGCAATTGATCGGGTGATCACCTCGATCGGCGACACCCCAATTGCAGCCGCCGAGAGAGCCGTCCGGCACCGTGCAGGCTCCTGCGTTCAGGCAATCCGCATAGGCATCTACAGTGACAGCGTTCCGGTCGATCCAGTAAGCGCTCAGGGCGATCGTGTGCATCGGCTGCTCGTTCGCATTCCCGCCATCCGACCCCATCGTGAAGGTCCCCGATGGCACGAACACCATCTCAGGGTCGCAGCTCACGGCTGGCTTTCCCCCACGCGCAGTTGTCGGCCGATTCGAAGCCGTTCTGCCAGATGATCACGGGGTCGGCGTGCGCAGCGCTCGCCGCTAGGAGCGAAAGCCAGCTCGCCGCCAAGGTCGCGAGCGGTCGGAACGATTGGGGTGACATGACGACGGCGAGGGGGCGTGCGAATCGCGACCCGATAGTACCGCCGCGGTCTTGGTGAGCACCACCGGACGGCAGACAGCGGACACGTCAGTTACGAGGCCAGATCGCCCGGCGCCCCGACGGCAGCTGCAGCTGGCCTGCCCGCATGGGCGCCACAAAGGTTGCCGGCGACGGATACGAAGGTTGCCCGTTCGAGATGGCACCCGCGATCATCAGCCCACCCACGACAACGACCAAACATCCGCACCCCTGAAATCCACGTGGTCAGAATGCGCCAGGTGCGCGAGGGCGTTGGGACCTTCTGCGGCGTCGGAACAGCCCCGCCGACGGCTGAGCCTCTTGGGTTGTAACCGCAACCGGGACACGGCCCCTCAGCGGGCATCTCGCACGGGCAACTCGGACAGGACACGCGCGGCGGAGCAGCTGTCACCGGAACCACTCGCCGCAGTGCCGGCACTTCAGCGCGTCGGCGTCGATCTCGCCCTTGCAGAACGGGCACGTCGTTAGCTCCGCCATCGCGCACCCTCACCGATACCACTTCCTCAGCCCCCGCTCGAGCCGCTGGAACATCTCGGCCATCTTCGCGCGGTCCTGCCAGGCGGAGAAGTCGAGCGTCGCGTCACGGTGCA
>CAZYWA010000957.1:0-1597 GCA_964650975.1 uncultured bacterium | reverse complement strand
ATGTTACTTCGTCGACATCGGTGTGCTCGTTTCAAAAGTACCCATTCAGTCCGGCGAGCTCGCTCCAGCATGCCCTCGAATCCGCCCTGACGATGGTGTTCCAGGGGGTCGTCGTCAGCCCATCGACTGCCACCCCCGAGACGTTGATCGATTCGAGGACGTCCGGGGTGATCGTCGCCTGGCTCGACAACCTCGACGCGCGCCTCGCGTGTGACGTCGGATTCTGGCGGCGGACGTGTACCGCGACGGTCGGTCTCACGCTCGGGATCGAAATTCGCGGTCCGTCCGGGCGACTCCTCTCGTTCACGACGTGGTCATCCGAAACCGCCGACGGCGGAGCCGGCGGCGCCTGCCAGGACGCTGGCAGCGTGGTAGGCGAAGCCTACGGTCTGGCGCTCAGGGACGTCGTCCACTCGACGCTCGAGGAGATCGCCAGCTCCGACAAGTTGCGCACAGCCGTGTCGCGCTAAGAGCCACCGAGAGCCACAGCGCCACTCGCACCGCCGGAATCCCGTTAGCCATGTCCGGTTCTCGGATTTCGCGACGCAGCTTCATCGCGCGCTCGACGCTCGCCGCGATGCTACCGATGGGCGCCGGCCTCGTCGGCTGCGCGGGCGGAAGCACCTCGTCGGACGGCGGCGTGCCGAAGGGCGACGGCGATCCGAGCCGCGGACCGAGCTCGCTGCCCGATCCGACGCGGCCGGCCGGCATGGCCGACGAGCGGCTGCCGTTCGACCACATCGTCGTCGTCATGATGGAGAACCACTCGTTCGACAACTACTTCGGCATGCTCCCGGTCCGCGGCCAGCCAAAGGCCGACGGCTTCTTGTTCGACGCCGACGGCCAGCCGCGGAACTACAACCCACTCGACGGCGGCTACCAGCGCGTCTACCGCCTCCAGGGCACCTGTCAGCCCGGCCACGTGACGCAATCCTGGAACGCGACCCACCAGCAGATCGACCAAGGCGCGATGGACGGCTTCGCCGCGACCGGCAGCGGCGCGATGGGCTACTGGGACGAGGACGACATTCCCTTTTACTACTCGCTCGCGAAGACCTTCTGCCTCGGCAACCGCAGTTTCGCCTCGGCGCCCGTGCAGACCTACCCGAACCGCCGCTTCCTCTATGCCGCCACCGCGCAAGGCGCGATCTCCACGAGCCCCGACACGCTGTCGCTGCCGCCGCCGGCGAACGGCACGCTGACGGACCTGCTCAGCCGCCACGACGTGAGCTGGCGCAGCTACTTCACGGACCTGCCGGCGCTGGGCCTCATCCCCGAGAATCTGATCCAACACCCCAAGAACTTCTCCCTGATCTCGAAGTTCTTCGACGACGCTGCCGCGGGCACGCTTCCCGCGGTGTCCTTCGTGGATCCCGAGTTCGGCCTGATCGACGAGGTCGGCGAGGCGCTGTTCTCCCGGATCAACGACCTCATCGAGAGCCGCGTGCCCGATCTGCCGCCCGACGTGCTGACCGCGATCGAGACGCTCGAAGAGAGGATCGAATCGCGGGGCGGCGACGAAGAGGACCCCCAGGACATCGCCATCGGCGAGACCTTCGTCGCGCGCGTCGTGCAGGCGGTGATGTCCTCGCCGAGC
>CAZYWA010000956.1:0-1598 GCA_964650975.1 uncultured bacterium | reverse complement strand
AGATTGTAGTGGGCGATGGCGAGATTAGGTTGGCGTGCGAGCGCCTGCCGGTAGCAGGCAATGGCGTCGTCGAGCCGGCCTTGGGTGGTCAGCGCGTTGCCGAGGTTGTTTAGGGCGTCGGGATAGTCCGGTTCGAGGGCGAGGGCCTGTTTGAAACACGCGATGGCCTCGTCGAGGCGATGGACGCGACGGTAGGCCTCGCCGAGGTTGGAGTGGATGGCGGGGGTGTCCGGCGACACGACGGCCGCACGACCGATCAACTCTATGGCGACCTCATGGCGTCCGACCTGATGCGCAATCACTCCCAGGTAGTGCAGGGCGTCGGCATTCTGAGGGTCGTGTTTTAGGATTTCACGATAAAGTCCCTCGGCCTGCGCCAGGCGGCCCGCCTGATGATGTTCGATTGCGAGTTGGAGAGTCTCGATGATCGTGGGCTCGGGCATGAGGAAAAATCTTACCGAGTTGGAATTGCGGCTGGCGCGGGTTGCGCGCACCAGCGGTGCCACATCGTGCGGTAGGCAGTCTCGATATTGCGCGCGAAGCGCGGGGCGTCCATGAGCGGGGAGCGTTGCATGCGCTCGCGAAGCGAGGCGCGCAGGGCGGCGAGGCGGGGAAGATCGCCGGCAAGGGTGGAGGCTTTTTCGACGTATTCGTCCACGGAGTGGGCGACCAATTCCGAAAGCCCCACGTTCGACAGGAGCGAAAGGCCGCCGCGGGTCACGGGCGTGGGTCCGGCGAGACTGATCACCGGCACCCCCATCCACAGGGCGTCGCAGGTCGTGGTGCCACCCGGGAAGGGAAAAGGATCCAGTCCGATGTCGATCGATTGATACGACTGCAAATATTGCTTGTGGGGCACCCGATCGAGAAAGCTCAGCCGCCGGGGATCGACATCATTGCTCGCGAACCAATCACGCAGACGCGATTGGTGAGCGCCCGGTCGCAGATGAAGCTGCAATTGCGATTGTGGCACCGCGGCGAGCAGCCGGCACCAGGCCGCAAGAGTGGCTGGGGTGACTTTGCAGAAATTATTCAAGCAACCGAAGGTAATGTATCCCGCCGTCGTCGCTGGCAAGGGGGTGACTTCGGGCGGGGGATGAACGATCGGTTGGTAGCACCAATAGGTCTCGGGCAGACGGATCGGCTGCTCGGCGCCGGGCACCGCGGCGTGGGCTGGCGGATCGAGGTGCCGGTCGGTGATCCGGTAGTCGATGGTAGCGAGGCCGGAGTTGCCCGGGTAGGCGAGGTAGGTGGCCTGCACTGGCGCGGGTTTGTGCGCGAAAACCAGGAGGTAATTTTTTGCCGTGTGCAGTGCGAGGTCCACGAGAATGTCGATCCGGTCTTCTCGGATCAGGTCGGCGATCTGTGCAGTGGTGCGGCCGGTCAGATCCCGCCAGCCGTCCGAGTGAGAACGGAGCTGGGTAGTAATATCGTCCGGCGATGGCGCTCCGGAGTAGCAATAGATTTTAAACGCCCGGTGATCGTGGGCGCTGAGCAGCGGGAGCAGGAACCACCCCACCGGCTGCGACCGGAGATCGGGCGAGACATAGCCGATGCGGAGCGGTCGGTCGGGGTCACGGTCGTTGTCGTGGCGCTGG
>CAZYWA010000955.1:0-1601 GCA_964650975.1 uncultured bacterium | reverse complement strand
CGACGACCTCTCGTCACAGCCGAGCGGCAGCCCGTACGGCGGCTACCGCCCCGGCTACGGCGGCGTGGGCCCGGCGCCCGCGCCCGGCTCGGATGCGTACTACGGCCAGATGAATCAGCCGCGCATGGCGTCCGCCCTCGAGCACCTGCAGAACGCGCACAGCGAGCTGCAGCAGGCCGACACCAACAAGGGCGGTTACCGGAAAGACGCGATCGATCACGTCGAGGCCGCCATGGAAGCCGTGCAGAACGGCATGCAGTACGACGTGAGCCACTGAATGAAAACGATCGCGATGAAGGCTTCGTGGATCGCCGCGTTGGTCGTCGCGACGTCGCTGGGATTCGCTTACGGCGCGACGGCGCGTGCCAAGGGACCCAAATCAGGGCAACCGAGTGTTCAGCCCTACCAGGCGCCCCAATCGGCGCAGCAGCAATCCCAGACACCCGAGAAATCCAATCCGCCTCCCAAGCAACCGCACATGCAAGCGGCGCTCAAGCAACTCCAGGCGGCACAGTACGATCTCTCGCAGACCAGCCGCGGCAAGGGCGGCTGGGTCGAGATCGCCCAGGGTCACGTCAACTCCGCGATCAGCGCCGTCAGCCAGGGAATTGCCTACGGCCAATCACACTGACCCCGGCGTTTCGCCCCAGGCACGCGATCGGGCGCGGGGGGCGCTGCTCGGGCTGGCGCTCGGCGACGCGCTCGGGACGACGCTCGAGTTTTCGAGACGCGATCAGGCGCCGCCCCTCGAGGATCTCGTCGGTGGCGGCCCCTTCAAGCTGGCCCCGGGCCAGTGGACCGACGACACCAGCATGGCGCTCTGTCTCGCCAAGTCGTTGCTGGTGGACTGGGACCCGGCCGATCAGGCGCGCCGTTACGTGCGCTGGTGGAGGGACGGCGAGAACTCGGTGCTCGGGTATTGCTTCGACATCGGCAACGCCACGCGGAGTGCGCTGACTCGGTTCGAGCGCACCGGAGATCCATTCTCGGGAAGCGAGGCCGAGGCCAGCGCCGGAAACGGCTCGTTGATGCGGCTGGCTCCGGTTCCCATCCGCTACGCGTGGTCACCGGCGATGCTCGAGGAGCGCGCCGCGCAGAGCTCGCGCGTGACGCACGGCGCTCCCGATTGCATCGACGCGTGTCGCCTCGCCGCACGCCTGATGGCCGCGGGCCTGCGAGGAGAGAGCAAGGAGCAGCTGCTCGCGATTCGCGCGAGCGACGCGACGCCCGCGGTCGGCGCGATCGCCGCCGGCTCGTTTCGCGACAAGAGCCGCGACCAGATCCAGAGCAGCGGCTGGGTGATCCACTCGCTCGAGGCCGCACTCTGGTGTCTGCATCGCACCGGCGACTGGCGCTCCGGGGCGCTGCTCGCTGCGAATCTCGGCGGCGACGCCGACACCACCGCCGCGATCTACGGTCAGATCGCCGGATCGGTCTACGGCGAATCCGGGCTGCCGGGCGACTGGCTCGGGAAGCTCGCGTGGCGCGACCGGATTACGTCGCTCGCCGACCGGCTGATCGAGGCCGCTGCTCAGAGCGAATGACGGAACCGATCCCGCGCCAGAGGCGCGGCGGCGCGTTGTCGCGCCGGATTTGGGGTG
>CAZYWA010000954.1:0-1615 GCA_964650975.1 uncultured bacterium | reverse complement strand
GTGGTTCGAGAGATCAAGCCGGCGCCTGGCGAGATGACGATCCAGGTGCTGACCTCGCCGTGGGCGCTGGTGGCGGTCGATCTGGCGGGCGCCACGGTCGACCGAGTCGCCGCCGAGGACGAGCGGGGCAAGGCGCTCGGGACGCGCGACACCGTGGGTGGCCCGGCCACCCGCTGATGGGTGTCGCCGCTCGCGCGTGACGGTGATCCGGTGGAATGCCCCGTCTGCCACGCGCCGCAGCCTCCCGGCACGGGCACCTGCGGCAACTGCGGTCAGGACATCTCGGCGCTGAGCCTCGGCGGGAAGACCTTCGGCTCGTCGCTCCCCGCATCCGCCGCTCCCGCGGATGCGCCGGCCGAGCAGACGCTCGACTTCCAGCCAGCGGCCAGCCTCCGCGAGGGGATGGTCTTCGCCGGGCGCTACGAGATCCAGGCGATCATCGGGCGCGGTGGCATGGGCACCGTGTACCGGGCCCGCGATCGCCACCTCGACGAGGTGGTGGCGCTCAAGCTGATCCTGCCGCAGCTCACACCCATCGGCTGGGTTCTCGACCGCTTCAAGCACGAGATCCGGCTCGCCCGCCAGCTCTCCCACACCAACATCATCAAGGTCTACGACCTGGGGCAGCACGAGGACATCACGTACCTCTCGATGGAGCTGCTCGAGGGGATCGACCTGCGCCAGCTGATCCACGACCAGGGCGCCTTGCCCATCGATCGCGCCATCGACATCGCGCGCCAGATCTGCGCCGGGCTAGCGTTCGCGCACGAGAACGGCGTCGTGCACCGCGACGTCAAGCCGCACAACATCTTCCTGACCAAGCGCGGGCGCGTGAAGCTCGTCGACTTCGGCCTCGCCAAGGCCGTCGACGTGAGCCAGGTGAGCCTCACCGGCCAGGCGATCGGCACTCCCGCGTACATGGCGCCCGAGCAGGCGTCGCCCGAGCCCGGTCAGGTGATCGATCACCGCGCCGATCTCTATTCGCTCGGCGTGGTGCTGTTCCAGATGTTCACCGGCCAGGTTCCGTTCAAGGGCACCTCGGCGATCGAGGTGGCGCTGGCGCACGTGCAGCGCCAGCCGCCGCGCCCGCGCGCGCTGCGCGCCGATCTGCCCCCGAACCTCGAAGCGGTGGTGCTCAAGGCGATGACCAAGGATCGCGAGCAGCGCTACTCGAGCGCGCTCCAGATCGCGTCCGACCTGGGCGGCGAGACGCGCCACTGGTCCGCCTCCGTCCGCGCCGATGTCGGGCACACGCAGGTGTCGCGCGGCCGCGGCGCGGTGCGCGGGCCCTCGCTCGACACGGGCGCGTCGTCGTCGGGCAGCTCCGCCGATTGGTCGCCGGTCCTGGGCGAGCGCGGCGCGTCGGCGCCTCCGGAGGGCGAGACCGCGCCGAGCGGGTCGAGGATGAACTGGTGGGTGCCCGCCGCGCTGGCGGCGGTAGTGATCGCCGGTGTGCTCGGATACCGGCTGCGGCTCGGTCCGTTCGGTTCGCACGCGACGGTGGTGCCGTCGCCGTCGCCGAGCTCCGAGGCGGCGCCTCCCGCGGGCGATTCGTCGCCGCCTGAAGCGGAGGGAGCCTCGGCTGCGCCCAGCGCAAGGCCGGCCGAGCCCGAGC
>CAZYWA010000953.1:0-1620 GCA_964650975.1 uncultured bacterium | reverse complement strand
CCAATCAGCAATTGGAGGTGCTGCGGTTGATGGCGGACGGCCTGCACAACGCGGAGATCGCGGAGACCTTGCACGTCTCATCCAAGACCGTCGAGCACCACGTTGCGGCGGTGCTGGTCAAGCTCAACGCGCGCTCCCGTGCGCAGGCCATCTCGACGGCGCACAGTCTGGGCGTCATAGCAAAATAGCGGTCAACCCTCCCGACCTGCCCCGCGGAGGACGCGCAGGGCGTGCAGTGTGATCCAGCGGCTCGGCTCGCCCTCACGCTCGCCGAGGTCGACCAGCAGCTTGTCGTGGTGGGCGTGCTCCAGGGGCCAGCGGCCGTCGGCATCGCGCTTGGACTCCACGACGCCGATTGCCTCGGCGACCCGCTCGTCCGGCGCGACGCCGGCCTCCCGCAGGTAGTCGAGTCCGCGCAGAACGTCGTAGCGCCACCCGTATGGGAACGAGAACTGGAGCCAGTCACCCTCTCCTTTATTGGGGGCGATCACCTCGCCAGTCGACAGCCGACGGAACAGCCCGCGCTCGAGCAGGTACTCCTGGCCGCGGGTGCGGGCGGCAGCGACCTCGGCGTCACCGCCCGTCGACCGCTCGAATTCGAGCAGTCCCTCGAGCACGTTAATCGTCGTGTCGAACGATCCCCGCGTCGAGCCGTTCTCCTGCTCGCAGTTCCAGCCGTTGTCCTCCATCTGCTCGGTCAGTAGTCGAGCGACGATGCCGCGCACATCTACACCGAAGTAGGCGCCGATCGCGACGGCCCGGCCGTTGATGCACGGCTCGACCTCGCCCTCGAAGTACGGTTCGTTGTCGTGCTCCCAGCGACTGTTGGCGCCGACACGCGCGATGGCGTGTCGGACCTCCTCCGTGGTAGGGTCGACGCCGAAGTGTTGCAAAAGCTGAAGTGTGTACGTCGTCGATATCCATTCGGGGAATAAGGCGCCCCCGCTCCATTGGCCATCGGCGCCTTGGGCCGCGAGTAGTTGCGCGCCCCAGCCCTCGTACGCGACACGTGCACGCTCCGCCGCGACCTCGTCGGTTGGCGCGTTGGTCAGGTCGCGCAGAACCTGCCAGCGAATGGCGGGGTCCGAATCCAGCAGCCAGTCCAGGACCGTCATGACTTCCTCCTATTCTCCCGTCCTACTCCCACTCGTCGTTGCCCTGATGCAGGGAGCGTAGGTGGTTGATCTCGCCCGCGTGGTAGAGGTCGTGTTGGATCATGGTCACCACGATCACCCAGCGGGTCTCGCGCAACTCGCCCCAGTTCGTCCGGCGTGGTTGCAGGAGTTCGGCGTCGTCGGTGAGCGCGGCGACACCACTACGGAGGCGCTCGTGGCACCTTTGCAGCCAGGCGATGGCCGAGGCGATATCGACAGTCGCCTCATCGCCATCGACGCGTGGGTCGTCCCAGGTGAGCGTCCCCTCGCCGAAGGCTTGGTCGTAGGCCAAAACCTTGCCGCGGCCGACGTGGCGGACGATGGCGCGAATCGAGCGTGCGCCGCCGGGCGGCACCCACTCCCAGTCATCGGGCGTGACCGTGTTTAGGTTGCTGAGGAGCGAGTGCCAGTCTGGCCCCGCAACCCCCGCATCCATCAGGTAAAGATAGGATTCAATTGCCTCTCT
>CAZYWA010000952.1:0-1621 GCA_964650975.1 uncultured bacterium | reverse complement strand
TGGTCCTCTGGAACAGGACGGTCGCCTCGAGGAACTCGAAGCCGGCGAACGCGTCGAGGTCGCCAACGCCGTCGATGTCCACGAGACTCGGCGCCGACGTCAGGAGGGCGAGCCCGAACGGCCATACCGAGACGGCGCCGAACGCGGGGCTCTGGGAAGTCCCGGTGTTCGGGGCGAAGGCGAACCCGTAGCGAGCGTAACTGTAGGGGTCGACGTACGCGGCGAAGAGGTCCAGATCCCCATCGCCGTCAATGTCGACCAGCACCGGGTCGTCCAAGAAAGCGAGTGGCGGGATCGCGTCGCGCCAAGGTCGCTCGAAGACCGGCAGCGGCGCCGTCCACGCGCTGCGTGCGCCGCCGAGCGGCAGGGCGAGCCCAAGCCAGGCGCAGAGCAGCCTGCCGCCGAGCACGGAGCTACAACGCCGGAAGCAAGCTCGACCAGACACGTGACCGCTCGGCGCGGCGAGCCTCCCGCAACTTTGGTCGCCGTGCATCGGAAACCTTTGTTTCCGGCCACGCGCCACTCATACCGCCTTTCGTAATGAAAACGGCACGCTCGATCGCGACGGCGCGGCTTGCCGTCTCAGAAGCATTCCCTGCGCCAAAGCTGCTCGCGAAACCCTCATAGTAGGTGCCGAGGGGTCATTCGCCCTGCGTGAACGACCAGGCGCTCGTGTCGGCCGACTCGAAACCATCGGCGAACACGCGGCTGGCCGCAAGGTTGCGGAAAAACCGGGGCGGTCCGTCGAGCGAGCCGACGAACGCGTCGACGTCGCCGTCGTCGTCGATGTCGACGAAGACGGGTATGGCGTTTCCGCCCACCTGCCCCGTCGCGAGCCCGAATGGATCGACCAGGCTCTCCGCGAACGCCGGGCTGGCCGCGCTTCCGGTGTTCTCGAAGAAGCGGACGGCGCCCTGATGATCGCCCACGAAGAGATCCAGGTCGCCGTCCCGGTCCACGTCGAGGAGCGCTGGCGCGGCTCGCGCGGTCACTTTCGCGAGGCCGAAGGGATTGGTGAGGGACTGCGCGAACGCGGGGCTCGCGGTCGAGCCGGTGTTCCGGAAGAAGAGGAGATTCCCGCCGTTGTCTCCGATCAGCAGGTCGAAGTCGCCGTCGTCGTCCAGGTCGCCGAGGGCAAGAATCATGTCGTGCGTGTCGTCGACCAGCCCGAAGGGATTCATGGCGCACGGCGCGAATGCCGGATGGGTCGCCGTTCCGCTGTTCGCGAAGAAGCAGAGCGAACGCCCCCTCGTGTACCAAGCGACTGCGTCGAGGTCTCCGTCGCCGTCCAGGTCGGCCACCGCGGGTAGCCCCGAATACGGGAATGGTGACGCCGAGCCCAGCACGAATGCCGGCGCGCTGGAGGTGCCGACGTTTTCGAAGAAGCTCCCACCATCGTGAAGACCCTGGCTCACTGCATCGAAATCGCCGTCCCCATCGATGTCGAAGAAGGTGACGGCGCTGCCCGTCAGTCCGTAAGGGTTGGGCGGGTGAAAGGCCGGGCTCGTCGGAGTCCCGTCGTTCGGGATGGTGAGCACCCACCCGTCGTAATTGCCGAGCAGCGCATCGAGGTCGCCGTCGCCGTCGATGTCGGCGAGCGTCGGTGTGGCCACGATGCCGA
>CAZYWA010000951.1:0-1622 GCA_964650975.1 uncultured bacterium | reverse complement strand
CGGCTCCGCTGCCTTGTTTGCCATGTACCCGATGGACAATGTCGAACGGATCGAAATCATTCGTGGACCAGGCTCAGCCGTCCACGGCGCGAATGCATTCGTTGCGGTCATCAACATTATCACCAAGAACAGCAGCGGCACGCGCGTGTCGATGAGGACGGACACCGGCCTGGTTGATATCATTCGCGGCTCGGCGCTTGGCTCGTGGACTGACGCAAAACACTCCCTCCAATTGTCGCTCTCCTATGCGAATAGCCGAGACGATGGCAGGATCATCACGCGCGATAGCAACCTGGGCACGCCCAACGAGATCCGTGCGCTCGTTCGGGATGCAAGGCGTGTCGGCGGTGCACCGCCAGCCTCCGGCATCGCAAACACATCCGGCCAATATTTGGATTTACGTGCGACATATCAATGGCTCAAGAACACCCAGGTGTCGCTCGAGTATGCAAGACAATCCCGCGGCGATTTCGCGGGGGAAAACTTCCAGTTAACCTACCAGCCAGGTCAAAACGATCCCTCGCGGATCCGCGATGAGCGCGTGTGGTTGGAGATCAAGCACTCGCAGCCGATTTCCGACCAGGCGCTGATTTCGGGTCGTGCCTACGGTGACTTCAACAGCACTCGACGAAACCTCAGATGGACCATTCCCGACTTCACCAGCGATTCCGATCGGGATGGAGACGGGGTCGTCGATCATTCGGATCCCGGACTCCGCCTAAGGCAAGCGACCGAGACTTGGACGGTCGGAAGTGAGGCATGGGGAAACTTCGAGCTGCCTCTCCATAACAAATTGTCCGTCGGCGTCGGGTACGAACGAAATATCCAAGGATTCACTCGCCAAGAAGCAAATTTCAACCCGCTGCTTGGCACCTTCTTTCCGGATGGACAGGTCCGCATGGTCTCTGACTTTACGCTTCGTGGATACCAGCGCGATATCGTGTCTAGCTATGTGGAGAATCTGTTCCAACCTGTAGAGGCGCTCGGCATCAACGTCGGGGTGCGCGCGGACCGCTATAGCGATTTTGGCACCGCTGTGAGTCCACGAGCGGGCGCCGTTCTGGCCTTCGATTCGGGCTTGAGTGTGAAGGGACTGTGGGGGACGGCGTTTCGCGCGCCTTCTTTTCAGGAGCTCTTCGGTCGTGGAAACCCCTACATCGTTGGGAATCCAGAGCTCGGCGCTGAGAAGTTGAACACCTTCGAGGTTCAGCTCGCCTACCAGACCGAAGCGCCCTGGGAACGGGAAAAGGCTCAGCTCTTGCGCGTCGAACTGACGGGCTACTACACGCAGATTCACGACGCGATCCGGCCCGATACGGCATCGGTACTATCACCGCCGTATCAATTGAAGAATATCGTTAGCTTACAATACTACGGTCCAGAACTCCTGGTCAGCGTTCCGATCCAGAAATGGTGGCGCGTGCGTGGCTACTACACCAAGGGCATGGTGGTCGGACCAAATGGCGCCAACACCCCCGAGTGGGTCGTCGGCTTCTGGGCCGGGGCGCTGCTCGGCGCCGTCATCGTCGGCGGCAACGCCTGGTGGGCCCCGCGCGAGATCGGCTACGCGATCGGCCACTGTGAGCCGACGGTCATCATCGCCGACGCGCGCCGCCGCGACC
>CAZYWA010000950.1:0-1622 GCA_964650975.1 uncultured bacterium | reverse complement strand
CGGCTTCCCGCCGGGCTGGCCGGGCATGATCATCTGGCAGTCGGCGCGGGCGACGACGGGGACGAGTAGGGCCGTGCTCACGAGACCGGCTGCGATTGTTCTCAGCATGGTCGTGCCTCCGTACGCGTTACTGCACCATCTTCGCCCAGTGCGACGTATCCCCAGACTCGAAGCCATCCCCGAAGATGTACGTCGCCTCGCAAACATCGCCAGTACCGTTGCCGTCCGTGTCCAACTGGTCCGGATTCGGTACTGTCGGGCAGTTGTCGCAAGCATCCGCGAACCCATCACCATCGCTGTCGAGACCCGCACAGTGGGCGTCGAGCTCGAAGGCGCCCCGATCGCAGCGCGCGATCCCGTCGCGGTCGCCGTCCTGCGGGCGTGGTTCGCCGCGTTCGTCGGTGGCGGAGCAGCCACTCGCGGGACCTGAGTCGACGGCCACGCTGCCGGCGCGCAGCGGAATCACCGGGACCCCGCCGACGAACGCGAGCTGACCTATCCCCGGATCCCCGACGTTCACGAGGTCGGTCGGCTGCGAGAGACCGCACGTGCTCGCGGGGCTTTCGAGGTTCCAGCCCACGCTGCCGAGCACACCGCCGGGGCTGACGCATGCGCCGACCACGATGCTCTGCTCAAACGAGATCGTCGACGCGACGAAACCCGGCGATTCACCCGGAGAGGGGAAGAAGTACCAGGGGCCATCGTCGGCCCGAATCGCCGGCGAATTGCTGGCAGCGATCGTCGACTCCTGCGCGCTCAGGCTGGCGAGCGCGACGGCGACCTCGGCGCCTGACGACGAGGGGCTAGAGTTGCCGGCGACGGTCGAGTCTTCGAGCGTCACAGCGGCACCGGCCGCTGCATAGAGGCCCCCACCGGTCCCGGAGGCGGAGTTGCCGTCGATCGTGGTGCGTTCCAGCGAGAGCTCGACCGGGTAGCACGGGCCCGACAGAGCGCAGCCGTTCTCCGTGAGGGTCCAGACGGGAAAGACCGCAACGCCCGCGCCGGCTTGCGCGGTTCCCCCATGGAAGCGCGAATCCACGACCCGCACGTTGATCGGCGATTGCGCCGGTGCGCCGGCGTAGCGAGCGGAGAGTCCGGGCGCCCCGATCCCTCCACCACTCCACGCTGCGGCGTTGCCGAAGAAATCGCTCCGCTCGACGAGCACGTGCGCTAGCGCATCGACGGCGATCCCTCCGCCGGAGTTGGTGCCGGGGTACGTGTAGTTGGGAGGTGGGTCGACCGCGGCGTTGCCGGAGAAGGTGCTGTCGCGAACCGTGAGGCTCGCGGAGGCATCGGGCGGATCATCGAAGAAGTACGAGCCCACGTAGATCCCACCGCCATCGACCGCGTGATTCCCCACGAAGGAGCAGCGGTCCATGGCAGCCGATGCGCCCGCCAACAGCTGAACTCCTCCCCCGAGGTATGCGCCGTTCCCGGTGAACGTCGCGTCGGCGATCGAGAGCGTGCCGCCGCCCCACATGCTGATGGCACCTCCGCCCGACGCGAGGGCGGCGTTCGACGCGAAGGTGGCGTTCGTGATCGAGAGCGCCCCTCCGGTCATCACGACTCCGCCGCCAGCGCCCGAAGCCTCGTTGTCGTGCACGGCGACGGCGTTCATGGTG
>CAZYWA010000949.1:0-1628 GCA_964650975.1 uncultured bacterium | reverse complement strand
TTGCGACGAAGGCGGGCCTGCCGTGTTGTCAGCGGAGCAACGCACAAGCACGAGTAACGCGCCGCTGGAGAAGGCCGCAATGAGCAGCACGGGGCGAAGGACCTCGAACATGACTATAACCTTGACCTCTCTCGTAACGAAAGTTGGACCTCAGGGGGTGAGGCGAACACACCGAAACCCAATCGTTGGCCCGAACTGGCTGGGAGGAAACGAGTCGCGCGCGGAGGCCGCAACCTCGCTTGCCGAGCTCGAGTAATTTCCTCCGCGCAGCACCCGAGGCATCCCGATCGTCTCATTGGAACAATCCACGCAGCTCGTCGACGCGTAGGGGTCCGCCAAAGAGTCGCGAACCCATTCTTCAGCGTTGCCGGCCAGGTCGCGCTGCCCCCATTCGCCGTCTCCATTGAGAACGGAACCGGCGGGAGAGATACCGAACGAGTCGTATACGGCATTCTCGGGCAAGATGGCCTGGTTCCCGGGAGGAACCGACCACGGATACACCCGCTGGTCGGAGCCCCCGGCCGCCGCATAGTTCCATTCGGCCTCCGTCGGAAGGCGTCCGTTGTCCCAGATGCAGAACGCGAACGCCGTGTACCAATCGACGCAGACCACGGGCAGAGGCTCGTTCGTCGTCGGCGTATCGGTCCACGTACTCTGGTTCTCGCACGCGAGGAGCTCGGCATGCAACGTCGGCGAGTCGACTGGCAAATACTGGTTCCAGGAAGCCTGCCAACCCAGGTCGCTCGGATTGTTTGGATTGCGGCCGCTCCTCGGTGAAGGAACGATCGATGGACCGTAAACGTTGACGAAGCTGCGGAAGCGCCCAACGGTCACCTCGTAAACGTCGAGGGTGAATGGGCTGACCATTGCCTGATAGAAGAGCGGGAGGTATTTGGTGCCAGGGAGACTGACGCTGTCGTAACTGAGGTCGAACGTCCCTCCTGGTACGTTGCGCGCGGCGCAGCAGTTGTCGGTCTCGCCCGGCCCGCAGACCGAGACGCTTCCCCCACTTCCGCAGCTCGGAGGTGTCACGCACGCTCCCCCCTGGCAGTACGCAGCGCACGGCGGCAGGATGTCGCTCCACCCACCGTCCAGGCCGCACACCTGCCTGTACTGCCCAGAGTCGCCGCACTGGATCGACCCGGCTTCGCACGGAAGCATCGCGTCGCCCGCCTCTCCCGCGTCGGCCTCGCCCCCGTCCCCGCTGTCCCCCTCCCCGTCACCGCTGTCGCCGCCGTCGATACCGTAGGGCCCAGCGCTATCTCCGTCCCCCGACTCGGTGTCCCCCGCATCGGCGTCCCCCGCGTCCGCCAGCCCGGTTTCACTGCCGCCCTCGGCGACCGTCGCGTCTCCAGCGTCGACATCGGTCAAGGTCGCGTCACGCTCGTCGACTGGGGCAGCGGCATCGCCGTCCCCCGCCGCCGACGCATCCGCTTCGTCCGAGGCGTCGGCAATGACCGGTTGATCGACTGGCTGGCAAGTCTTTTGAGGTCCGCACACCTCGCCCTGCGGACAATCGGACTGCTGTGCGCACGGCCCGGACTCGTTTCCATCGTCCTGCGCCCCGAGGATCTGCAGGCACCCCCCGAGCATCCCGACGCTTGCGATCAGGGTGGCGGTCGCGGCCC
>CAZYWA010000948.1:0-1630 GCA_964650975.1 uncultured bacterium | reverse complement strand
CGACGACCAACTACGCGCCATCGCTCAATCCCGACCTCCAGGCGTCGGACTTTGACTTCACGCCGCCCAGGGCAAACGATGAGCCATAGGCGTCGACGTGAGTCGTGCGCTTGGCGCCCCGCTCCGTGGTCGGAGCAGCATCAGCCTGATGCCGGCTCGCGGCTGCCGGCCGGTGAAATCGGTCGCTGATTACTTTTCCGGCGAGTCACTTTCGTTAACCCGGTCCAACCTTCAACGCCCCCGAGATACTTGAAGAACATCGGCTGACTCACCCCCAGCGCCCGGGCCGCCGCCGACTTGTTCCCGCCGCTCACAGGAGCCAGCGCCGACGGTAGCAGCTCACGTCGCCTTCTTGCCCTTCTTCGACCCGCGCCCGACGGCCTTCCTCGCCGCCAACCCGAGCGCCTTCAAGTAGTTGTAGAGCGTCGGCTGACTCACCCCGAGCACGTCCGCCGCTCGGGACTTGACGCCCCCGGTCTGCTTCAGCGCTGCCTGAATCGCATCGGCGGTCAGGTTCGCCTTCGTTCCGCGGCCACCGGTGGCCTGCTTGTTCGACTTGAGTGGCGCCGCAGTTGTCACCGTCGCTTTCCGCGGTCGCCCGGGGCCGCGCTTCACCGGTGTCGCCGGTGCCTTGGCTACCGCGCCGATCTTGAAGGCCCCCAGGTACTTGTAGAGGGTTGGCTGCGACACACCCAGGGCTCTGGCCGCCGCGCTCTTGTTCCAGTTGCTCTTCGTGAGCGCGGCGGTGATCGACTCGATGGTCAGGTTCGCTTTGCGGCCCCGACCACCACCCTTCCGACGCTTCGGTGCCGCCGCAGGTGGCGCCACCGCGGTCGCGTCCTTCCGTGGCCGGCCTGGTCCACGCTTCGCTGGCACTGGCGCCGCCGCCTCCTTCCGCGGCCTCCTCGGCCCGCGCTTCACCGGTGCAGCCGGACCGCCGGCAGCGCCGAGCAGGTTGAGCAGCGGCTCGACGTGGCCCGAGAGCGTCTTGAGCGGCTCGGCGACTCGGCCGTGGATGGCGGACCCGATCGAGCCGCCGACGGTGGTGAGCAGCGCCTTGAGGTCGGACTCGAGGCGGGTGAGGTCGGCGCGGACGGCGGCGGCTTGGGCGTGGAGCTGGGTGGTGGGCATTTCGGATCTCCTCCGGATACATCGGTGGATGACACGGTCTCGTCACGCAACCGTAAAGGTTCGGCGGCCGGGGAACAAGACGCAGCGGTGCCAGCTACGGATTTTGCTGGTGCGCCTGCTCGTGCACTCGCGAACGGCTTGCGGCAACTCGTCGGGACTGAATGGCTTCGGAAGGATCAGGTGGATGTTCGGAATCGGCCCCGAGCCGACCACGCTGCCAGTTACCAGAACGACGAAGGTTGTGGGCGCGGCCGCGTTCACTTCGGCGGCCACCGTGATGCCGTCCACAGCCCCCATCTCCAGATCGGTAATCACCACCTGGAACGGTTCAGCCCGTGCGAGTGCCCCCTTGAACATCGCGATGCCATGTCTGCCGGACGAGGCGCTCGCGACGGCATGACCGTCGAGGGCGAGCGCGCGCGTGAACATGTTCCGGAGCGCAGCGTCGTCGTCGATCACGAGGATGCGAAGGGGGCCGGGCATGTCGCTGGTCGGGTAT
>CAZYWA010000947.1:0-1631 GCA_964650975.1 uncultured bacterium | reverse complement strand
AGCGACGAGCCCGCGCCGTCCACGCTGATGTGCCCGCCCGTGAGGCTGGTCACCGAATTCATCGTCAACGAGGCGCCGGAAAAAACGCTCAGGGTCACGCCCGGCAGGCTCGACGGCGTGTCGTTCACGGCGAACGTGGTTCCCGCCCCCGTCGCCGCGATCGTCGCGGCGCCGCTGGCGTCGAGGTGGCCGTCGACCAGGCTCACGCCCGACACCGTGAGCGCATGGCCGGTGACGGTGAGGTTCGCGACCGCCGTCAAGCTGTGGATCGACACGTCGGCGCTCGAGATCGAGACCGTCATCTTGGGGCCCGCGAACTCGATGCCGACGTCGGCTCCGAAGGGCGGCACGACCCCGTCGCGCCAGTTCCCGGGCACGTTCCAGTCGCCACCGGCCGGATTGATCCAGCAATAGGTGTGCGGGCCGGTGTCGCTCCAGTGGCACGTGGTGCCGGTCTCGAAGTCGTTGGAAAAGATCGGCCCCGCGATGGCGGGCGCCGCGATGAACATCGCGACGAGGCACGCGGAGCAACGGAGAGTCCACCGACGAAGTCTGATGTCCGTCATGTTCACTGCCCTTCCCGTCGAACGGTCGACGTCGGATTGGGCGAGCCTACCTCCAGGCCGATCGGCGCGCTCGGGCTCGAGCCCCCTGCCGGGAGCGATCGGCCGGACCAAGCATCGGGCCAGGAGCAACCCCATCGACGCCCGCCTCGACCTCTTTCTGCAGCCCCGGGCCGAGTGTCGTCGCCGTAGACCACCCCGCACGCGAAGGCGAGCGAACGACCTGGTTCGAGAGCTGGCGGTGGAGCGCATCGATCTCAACGACGCCTCGATCGAGCCGATCGACGTCGAGGGCGTGCTGAACTACGCGGAGTGCGTGCTGACGAACTCGGCGCAACCGTGGCGCGCCCGGAGGGATTCGAACCCCCGACCCTCGGATTCGAAGTCCGATGCTCTATCCAGCTGAGCTACGGGCGCATGTGGAACGCGCGAAGGATCGGGCGCGACGCGGGGTTCGTCAAGAGCGACCTGGGCGAAGCCGGCGTTACGGCACGGCTTGCTCGGCGCGCGACAGCTCGGTGACCGGGAACGTGGTGCCGTCGTCGTAGAGCCAGTCGGCGATGGCCTGGTTGACGCGGCGGTACATCCAGCGGGCGGTGACGCGGAGCGGCCGTTGCTCGGTCCCGTCGAGCGCGAGATCGAACGTTTCTTCGCGGCTTCCGCTCGGCGGGATCGAGCGCCGGTTGCGGATTTCCGCGAGCCGCCAGATCTCGTGGTGAGCGAGCGGAGTGCCGTCGCGATCCACGAGCTCGCCGCCCAGTGTCCGGGTTCCGTCGACGATGCGGTGACCGGCGTCGAGGCCCCCACTTTCGAGGACCGTGCGGCCGCCGGCGTCGAGCACGCGGACCTCGAGCCAGGTGTCCGCTTGATCGGCCAGATCAACCGGGAAATCGTGGCCGATCTCAGCACTCGACGTGGTGATGCGTAGCGCCAGGCGATTCGCGGTCGGGGTCGGCTCGACCGCGATCTTCATCGGCAGGTGCGTGCCCCCCCACAGGAGCTTCGGCACGATCTGGCTGGGCACGACCAGGTCTCCCCGGTCGTCCGAGTTCCGCATCGTTCCGTGGA
>CAZYWA010000946.1:0-1640 GCA_964650975.1 uncultured bacterium | reverse complement strand
CTGCGGCCGGTGGGGGTCGACGGTCTGGTCCTCTACGACATCGATGACGAGAGCGGCCGAGTACCTCGCCCGCGACCTGTCGGGCCTGGACGTGCCCGCCCGCTCCGGGATCGCGACCCCGCCGAGTGGCAGCTCCGGCCGCACCTCGGTCCGGAGCTCGTAGGCCCGCAAGAGCGAGGTCGCGACCGCCTTCTTTTGGGAGGAGGCGCCGACGAAGACCGACAGCGGCTGTGTCGGCGACCGTCGCGCTCAGGCCTCGTCGAGCTAGTCGATGCGCGTCGTGGGGAGCGGGTCTCGTCGACTAGCCTTCAGCGTGCATATGGTTAGCCGGCGCCCGACTGCACGGCCAGTGACATAGCATCGCTGTGGGTGGGCCAAACACAAGGAGGGGGAGAATGAGACGGATTCGCCTGGGGCGGCCAAGCCCTGCTCTCGTTGTCGCTTCGCTAGCGCTCTTTGTGGCCTTGGGTGGCGCCAGCTACGCGGCGCTCAGCGTGCCTGCCAACTCGGTTGGAAGCAAGCAGCTCAGGAATGGGGCGGTTACCAGCGGGAAGCTCGCAAACCGTGCTGTGACGTCCCCGAAGATCAACTTCTCCGGCTTCCCAACGGTCCCGTCCGCCACGCACGCAGACACCGCGACTTCTGCGACCACCGCGACGAACGCAACGAACGCGACCACCGCGACGAACGCAACAAACGCCGCCAACCTCGGTGGGCGACCCGCCGGAGCCTACGCGCTGGCCCGCACGCTGCAGCCGACCAGCGCTTTCATGCAGAACGGGTGGTACACGCCCTCACCGTCCACCTATGGAGTGGTGGGCTACGCCAAGGACCAGTTCGGAGTCGTGCACCTGTTTGGTGAAGCAGCCCACGGCGGGGGGTCGACACTCGACCCGATCTTCACCCTGCCGGTCGGCTTTCGTCCCGCCTACCGGGTCGTTGAGCCGGTGGCTGAGCTGAGCATTCCGCCCTCATTCGGAGCGATCGAGATCGACCCCGACGGCACCGTCACGGCGAGAACCGGCAACATCGAGCCTGATATGGAGGGCGTCACGTTCGTTGCCGGCGGCTGATTCGCCGAGGCCGACGCCGGCACCCGCGGAGTGCCCACGACTCCTCTCGTAGATGTCGGCCATCCCAGGTTGTTGCTCCCCGCCGGAGGCACCGGGGTGGCGAGCAAGCGCGCCTCTGGCTGCCGGCACCTACCGGACGGTCTTGGGCATCGGCAAGCACTTGCTCAGCGCGTCGTAGTCGCTGTTGTTCAAGCGCGCCGGTATCCGTGACCAGGTCGTGTTGTCGTAAAAACTGTTCGGTGAGCCGTGCGCATACGAGGCGCGAATCGCCGCGTTGGCGTTGGCGAAGAACGTCAGCTTCATGAAGCCGGGCTGGCCGACGAACCGCACGAGGACGACCGGGCCGGCGGAGTGCACGGCGCTGACCGCCGGGGATGCCCTGAAGCATCTCGTCGCCGCGCTCTGCTTCACCGGCGGGGCCTGGCGCCCGCTGAGGTTCTGCAAGAGGCCCGGCGGCGGCGAACCGGAGCCGACCACGAGCCGGACGGCGAGCACCAGGACCGCCGCGAGCGCAACGACGCTCAGTGCCGACCTGACGAGATTTGGACGCGAGATCGGTACGGGCTC
>CAZYWA010000945.1:0-1651 GCA_964650975.1 uncultured bacterium | reverse complement strand
GGTGCCGGTCGAGGAATTCGACGAGTCGCACCAACGGCTGCTCCATCTGTTCGTGATCCGTGAGGATCTCGGCACGTTCGCGCACGAGCACCCCAAACAAAACGCCGGCGGCACGTTCACGTTGCCGTTCACGTTCCCGAGCGGCGGCTCGTTCCTGGTGGTCGCCGATACGGCGCCGCGCGGCGCGGGCTCGCAAGTGCTGTCGAGCCGGGTGACCGTCGACGGCGAGGCGGGAGAGCATTTCGATCTCGCCGCCGCCGCGCAGGGCGACCGCGGGCTACACGAGTCGCGCGGCGACACGACCGTCGACTGGGAGTTGCCGAGCGACCCGCTGCCGGTGGGTCGCAGCGTCCGCGTCGTGGCGCGCTTCACCGGCGCAGGCGGTCGGCCGGTTCGCGATCTCGAGCCCTACCTCGGCGTCTTGGGGCACCTCATGATCGTCGGGGAGCACGGCGCGTTCGTGCACTCCCACCCCGACGATCGCGACGGATCGTCGGTGAACGGCGAGGTTCCCTTCCTGGTGCGCCTGCCCGAGCCGGGGCTCTATCGCGGCTGGGGACAGTTTCAGCGTGGCGGCGAGATCCTCACGTTCGATCTCGTGCTGCGCGGCGCGGCGGGCGCGGGCTGAGCCCGTACCCTCGGCGCGACGGGAGGTGCCCCTAGCCCTCAGCTCGTGCGCGTGCGCTCGAGCTGGCGTTGCACCGACCTCTCGAACTCGCGCCGCACCGCCTCGCGGATGCTCCGTGTCTGGTCGGCTCGCCGCCCCTTCGTGGACTCGATCGCATCGAGGACGGCCGCCTTGACGGCCTCGACGTCGCCGGGTGCGTTCCGGATGAGCGTCCCCAGGTCGGGCGAGACAGCGAGGCGGTCGCCCACGTATTCGCACCATCCGCAGGCGGTCACGCGGTTCGATCGGGCGAGCTCGATCGCCAGCGCCCGGCGATCGCGAAGCGGGAGCTCCGAGAAGCGCGCGGAAACCGCCCGGGAGATCTGCCGGAAGCCGCCGCCTAGTGCCTTCGGGATCACATGTCCGGAGCGCAGGTGGAGCCATTCCTCGAACTTCACCTGTGGACCTCCGCCGAACCCGCAATAGACGCAGATCGCGCCCGAAGCGGCATGAACCCAGCGGCCGGATTCGAGCCAGTCCACCGCGACCGGCGGCAGCGCCGGAATCGTCTTCATCCCTATCCCCGCCTGCGAAGCCAGCTCACTCGCGGATCTGCTGCGCGAGGTAGCCCGCCTCGCCGACCTGGGTCACGAGGTCGAGCTGCGACTCGAGCCATTCGATGTGTGATTCCTCCGAGATTAGGATCTTCTCGAGGAGGCTACGGCTGCCGTTGTCGGCCGCCTGTCGGCACGCCTCGATGCCGGCGTTGAGCCGCGGCACGCCTTCTTGCTCGAGGGCCAGGTCGGATCGCAGCTGCTCGATCACCGTTTCGCCGATCTTGATCTTCGCCAGCCGCTGGACGTTGGGTACTCCGCCCAGGAACAGGACTCGCTCGATGAGCTCGTCGGCGTGACGCATCTCGGCGATCGACTCAGCGCGGATCAATCTTCGAGGCCAGGCGCTGGTGGCCAGTTCCGGCCGGCGGCGTTTGCCGAGCGGTGTGGGAATATCGGAATGTTTTCATAGTGTTATGTGGCTGATCCA
>CAZYWA010000944.1:0-1661 GCA_964650975.1 uncultured bacterium | reverse complement strand
GCAATGCGGCGCTGATCGCCACCATCGAGAAGCGGATCGGACGGACCGTGAAGGCGGTCGGGCTCAATCGCTACGAGATCGACCGCGCGCTCGCCGTCGGCTTCGGGGATCCGAAGCCGAAGACCCCCAGCGACCGGGAGGTGCCGAGGATCGACGTGCGCGCGACCCGCGTCTCCGACGACGCGACGCCCGTGCAGCTCGTCGACGCCGTGCTGGCGCTCGGGCTCTCGATGGGCGCCTCCGACATTCACATCGAGTGCTACCCCGACGACGTCGACCTTCGGCTCCGCGTCGACGGCGTGCTCCACCAGATGCGCACGCCCTTGAGCCCCGCGAACGTGCAGGCGGTGGTGTCACGCATCAAGGTGCTCGCCGAGATGGACATCACCGAACGCCGGCGCCCACTCGACGGCCGGCTGCACGTGAGTGCCGTCGACGGCACCGAGGCGCGCGACGTCGACCTGCGCGTCAGCACCCTTCCCGGCCCCGACGGCGAGGACGTGGTGCTGCGCATCCTCGATTCGGCGATGGACCGGCTCACCATCGGCGACCTCGGCATGTCGCCGCCGCTCTGCGAGCGCTTCGCGGCGCTGCTCGACAATCCCGAAGGCATGGTGCTCGTCACCGGGCCCACTTCGAGCGGCAAGACCACCACGCTCTCGGCCGCGGTGAGCCGGGTGCGCGATCGCGAACGCAAGGTCATCACCGCCGAGGACCCGATCGAGATCCGGATTCCGAAGGTCAACCAGAAGCAAGTAAGCGCCGAGATGACGATGGCGGTGCTGGCGCGCGCGTTCCTGCGCCAGAACCCGGACGTGATGCTGATCGGCGAGATCCGCGATCTCGAGACCGCGGACACCGCGTCGAAGGCCGCCGCGACCGGTCATCTGGTGCTCGGCACGCTCCACACCTCCGACGCCTTCGGCGCGATCACCCGCATGCGAGCGCTCGGTGTCGAGAACTGGGACATCGCCGAGGCGCTGCTCGGCTGCGTCGCACAGCGCCTGGTCCGAAAAATCTGCGACAACTGCCGCGCGCCGGCCACGGTGAGCGACGCGCACGCCAAGCTCTTCGGCGCGCGGCTCGACGGGCTGACTCCGCAGCACGGCGCCGGCTGCGGTCGCTGCCACGGCACCGGCTATCGCGGCCGCACTGGCATCTACGAGATCGTGGTGATCGACGAGAAGCTGCAGGACCAGATCGGCGACGGCATCGCCACGTCGGATCTGCGGATGGCCGCGCGCGCAGCGGGCCACGCCGGCTTGGTCGAGGACGCCCTCGGCAAGGTGCGCGACGGCATCACCTCGCTCGACGAGCTGGTGCGCGTCCTGCCCTATCGCCAGCTACGCACGGCCCTCGGGGGGCGGTGACGCAGCGCGGTGGAGCGCCCGGGGCAGATCGGCGGAGCTGGCCCAGATCGTGATGTCGACGTCGGTGGTGGCGCGCGGGTCGGACCAGGCGCTCAAGGCGATCGCGCCGCCGAGGGCATAGGGGAACTCGCTCGATTCAAGATGATCGACGAGATCCGAGACGACGCCGACGAGACTAGCGAGGGACTCGTGCACGACGGCCTTCGGCGACGAGGCGGAGCCACAAGCGCTCGGACTCGGGCGAGAGCGGAACGCGGCGTTCGCGCACCTCGAGAGCATCGGCGCGCTGAC
>CAZYWA010000943.1:0-1663 GCA_964650975.1 uncultured bacterium | reverse complement strand
CCCGGAAAATTCACGAATCCTGAAAGCAAAGTGCCACCGGCCTTTCGCGGAGTGCTATGAATCGTGGTGTCTAGGCACGGTTCGCAGCAAACAGCGGAAGGAGCGCGATGGCGACACACTGTATATCGCAGCTGACGTTCGATTTCCCGGGGATTCGGCAGCAGATCGTCGCGAGCTTCGATGCCGCCCACGCCACGACGGACGCGGGTCTCGTGCTCCTCAAGGCCCTCGACGAGAAGCTCGGTCTGACCGCAGGCCTGGCCGCCGCGCTCCACGATCGCCGTGAGCCCGGAAAGGTCCGGCATTCGTACACCGACCTCGTGCGGGAGCGCGTCTTCGCCCTCGCTTGTGGCTGGGAGGACGCCAACGACGCGGCCCGACTCGCCCACGATCCCGCCCACAAGCTGGCACTCGATCGCGATCCGATCACCGGCGACGCCCTCGCGGCGCAGCCCACCCTCTCGCGCTTCGAGAACGCCATCGACTCGAAGGGCCTCTATCGCATGGGCGAGGCGCTCGCCGATCTCGTGATCGACACCGAGCGTCGCCGACGTCTCAAGCGCCGGCCTCGACGCATCACCATCGACCTCGACCCCACCGACGACCCGACGCACGGACAGCAAGAGCTCTCGTTCTTCCACGGGTACTACCGAAGCTGGTGCTACCTGCCGCTGGTCGCCACGATCGCGTTCGACGACGAAGCCGAACAGCACCTCGTGGGCATCGTGCTGCGACCCGGCAACGCCGGTGCCGCCGACGGCGCGGTGAGCGTGCTCGGTCGGCTGATCCGGAAACTGCGCCGCGCGTTCGCCGGGGCGCGAATCCGCGTACGGCTCGACGGCGGATTCACCGAGCCCGCGCTCTACACGTTCCTGGAGGAGGAGCGAGTCGAGTACGTCATCGCGATTCCGGGCAATTCGAAGCTCTCCAAGCTGGCCGAGAGCCGCATGGCCGAGGCGCGGCGACTCAGCGACGAGACCGGCGAGAGCGCCCAGGTCTTCGACGAGGTGCGCTACCAGACCAAGCGCTGGAAGACCGAGCGCCGCGTCGTCATCAAGGCGGAGGTGGTGCGGCTCGGCGATCGACTGCCGCGAGACAACGCTCGCTTCGTGGTCACGAACCTGCGTCACAAGCCAGCGCGGGTCTACGACGTCTATCGGCAACGCGGCGACCAGGAGAACCGGATCAAAGAGCTCAAGCTGGACCTGGCGCTGGGTCGTACGAGCTGCTCGCGGTTCTTGGCGAACCAGTTTCGAGTGCTGCTCGTGGCAGGGGCGTACGTTCTGATGCAGCAGCTTCGTCGTCATGCACGCGGCACGGGGTGTGAGCACAGCCAGGTCGGGACGCTCCGTCTTCGGTTGCTCAAGGTAGCGGCATGGTTCGAGCGCTCGGTTCGCCGGGTGGTGGTGCACCTTCCGATGTCGTTCCCCTGGCGCCGAGAGTGGCAGACGCTCGCACTGCGCCTCGGCGCGGTCGTCACGTAGTCCGAGGCACTCCCCGCCAGTCGAGATCACCAAATCGAGGGGAAAGGTGTCGCAACATCACGCACTTTCGGCGCCAGAACCGCTCCATGCGCCCAAACGCCGCGTTTTCCAAGCCCGAGTCCTCGCGCAAGCGAACTCCACGCCCCTTTTCGAGTGTCCGACCGGTGCCACACCCACCA
>CAZYWA010000942.1:0-1664 GCA_964650975.1 uncultured bacterium | reverse complement strand
CCAGTTGAACCCGCGCACGATCATGCTGCCGATCGAGAGCAGGATGATCGTCACCGAGATGCCGACCGCGACCTTCGCCTTGCCGACGAAGTCGATCTTGAGATCGTGAGGGAAGATCTCGAACATTAGTCGCGCCTCACACGCTCAGCGTCGTCACGCGACGCGTAGCCAGGACGTAGTCGTAGACCATGCGCGTGAACACCAGCGCGGTGAACATACCGATGACCAGACCGAGCGACAGCGTGACCGCGAAGCCGCGCACCGGACCGGTGCCGAACTGATAGAGGATGAGGCCGGCGATGAGTGTCGTGAGCTTCGAGTCGAAGATCGCGCTGAAGGCGCGCTCGTAGCCCGCTTCCACGGCTGCTCGCGGCGTCTTCCCGGTGCGCATCTCCTCGCGGATGCGCTCCAGGATGATGATGTTCGCGTCCACGTCCATGGCGAGGGTCAGCGCCACGCCGGCGATGCCCGGCAACGTGAGCGTGGCGCGGAAGCCCGACAGGCCAGCGAGCAGGAACAGCAGATTGAGGCCCAGCGCGATGTCGGCGAGCACGCCGCCGCGGCGGTAGTAAACCGCCATGAAGATCATGACCGCCGCGGTGCTGACCAGCGTGGCGAGCTGGCCGTCGTGGATGCTCTTCTGACCCAGCTCGGGGCCGACGGTGCGCTCCTCGAGCAGCACCAGCGGCGCCGGCAGCGAGCCGGCGCGCAGCACGATCGCCAGGTTGTGCGCCTCGCGGCTGTCGAAGCTGCCCTCGATCACCGCGCTGCCGCCCGAGATGCGCTGCTTGATGACCGGCGCCGAGTAGATCGTGTTGTCGAGCACGATCGCCATCAGCTCGTGGGTGTGCTCGCCGGTGACGTCGGCGAAGAGCCGCGCCCCCTCCGAGTCGAACGAGATCGCGACCTGCGGCTGGCGCAGCGCCCCGCCGAAATCGACGCGAGCATCGGACAGATGCGCGCCCGTGAGCATCGCCTCCTTCTTCACGATGCGCGGATAGGCCTTGACGATCTTGCGCGTGATGCGGTCGCGCTGGACCTCGAAGAGCCATTGACAGTCGGGCGGCAGCTTCCCTTCGAGCGCGGCGTCCACCTTCTCCTTGGCCTGCTTCCTGGCGTCGCCCTCGCTCACGTCGCCGAACGACAGGCCCGCGAGCACGGCTTTCTGGTCGTCCTCGGCCTTGCGATCGACGAGCTTGAACTCGAGCAGCGCCGTGTCCTGGATGATGCTCTTGGCCTCGGTCGGGTTTTCGACGCCGGCGAGCTGAACCAGCACCCGATCCGCGCCCTGCCGCTGGATCGTGGGCTCCGAGACGCCGAACTGATCGATGCGGTTGCGGATGACCTCGATGGCCTGCTCGATCGCCTCGTCCTTCCGGCGGTCGAGGATCTTCGGGTCCGGAGTCAGCAGTACCTCGGTGGGGGTGCTTTGCGCCGTGTCGACGCTCAGGCCGTAGTTCTTGACGATCTTCTCCAGCGCCGGACGTCCGTCGGCGGTCGCCAGCACCACCTTGACGCGATCGTCGTCGTGACGCGTCTCGTCGCCGAACGCAGCCGTCACCGAGTCCGTCACCACGCCCTCGTCCTCGAGCTTGCGTCGGATGCCGTCGGCCATGTTCTTGACCTCGGCCTGGCCGGGCTGGCCGGTGCCGGTTAGCTGCAGG
>CAZYWA010000941.1:0-1668 GCA_964650975.1 uncultured bacterium | reverse complement strand
TCGCGAAAGCGTGGATCGCTCGCGAGGTCCGGGCGTTCGAGCGCGCGGCACACGCCCGCGAAATCGGCGTCGGTGAGCGCCAGCATCGTGAGGAATCCGTCGGCGGTGGGATGGATGCGCACGATCGGCACCAGCGACGGTCCGCGCGCCACGTCGTCGCCCAGGTACGTGTGATCCTGCAGCACGTCGGGCCACAGGAACGCGACCGCGGCGTCGAGCATCGCGAGGCGCACGTGGCAGCCGCCCGCGCCGCGGGCGCGATCGAAGAGCGCCGCGGTGATCGCCTGCGCGGCGTAGAGCGCGGTGATCTTGTCGCACACCACGTTGCGGATCAGCTCGGGGCGGCGGGTCGCTGGATCGGCTTGCGAGGCCGCCATCCCCGAGAGGCCCTGGACCACGATGTCGTAGACGCGTCGCTCGGCGTAAGGGCCGGTCTCGCCGAAGCCGCTCACCGACACGTAGACGAGGTCGGGCTTCAAGGCGCGCAGCCCGGCTTCGCCGATGCCCAGTCGCTCGGCGACGCCAGGGCGCAGGTTCTGCACGAACACGTCGGCGGTGGCCACGAGCGCGAGCAGCGCCTCGCGTGCGCGCGCGGTCTTGAGATCGAGCGCGATCGAACGCTTGCCGCGATTGAGCGTCTGGAAGATCGCCGAGATGCCGTTCCGGCTGGTGCCGAGATGGCGGATCAGATCGCCTCGGCCGGGCGGCTCGACCTTGATCACGTCCGCGCCCTGATCGGCGAGGATCGCGGTGGTCATCGGTCCCGAGATCATCGACGTGAGGTCGATCACCCGGACACCTCTGAGCGGCAGATTCGGCACGGCCGCTGCGAGTTACGAGAAAGTTGACGGATCGTCAAATTCCGCTTCGAATGGCGCGCGTGAACACGCGCGCGCTCTTCGACCTCACCGGCAAGACCGCCCTCGTCACCGGAGGCGGGCGCGGCATCGGACGGCACATCGCGTTCGGCCTCGCGGAAGCGGGCGCCAAGGTGTTCGTCGCGTCGCGGAAGCTCCCCGCGTGCGAAGCGGTGGCGCGCGCGATCCGCGCCGCCGGCGGCCAGGCGCAGGGAATGCGCGCCGACCTCGCCGACGGCAAGGACGCCGACGGCTTGATCGACATCCTGCTCGCGCAGGCAACGCGACTCGACGTGCTGGTGAACAACGCCGGCATCGTGTGGGGTGCCCCGACCCTCGACTACCCGATCGAAGGCTGGGACAAGGTCTTCAACGTGAACGTGCGCGGCCTGTGGATCCTCACCCAGCGGGTGGCGCGGCACATGGCGGAGGCGGGGGGCGGCTCGATCGTGAACATCGCCTCGACTTCCGCGTTCGTGGGCGCCGAGGAGAGCGAGCAACCGGCCGTCGCCTACAACGCCAGCAAGGGCGCCGTGGTGGCGCTGACCACCGATCTCGCGGTGAAGCTCGCGTCGCACAAGATCCGCGTGAACGCGATCGCGCCCGGCCTCTTCGACACCGACATGATGGAGTACCTGCGAAAAGACCCCGCGCGCCTGGAGCGCTTTCTCGCCGGAATCCCGGCGCGCCGCCCAGGCGTCGAGGACGACATGAAGGGTGTCGCGGTGTTCCTCGCCAGCGACGCCTCGTCTTACGTCACCGGCCAGACCCTGCGCGTCGACGGTGGCATGACCTGCTTGCTGCGGGCGTG
>CAZYWA010000940.1:0-1675 GCA_964650975.1 uncultured bacterium | reverse complement strand
AGCTCCAGTGAGTCACGCTCGCTTCGATGCGGCGGGAGCCACTCGGAGCGGGGCGCTCTGCAGGTCGCGGTGCAGCCACACGCTCTTGCCATCCAATCCCATGGGCACGGCGATGTCGACCCGGCTTTGACGGGCACGGGTGCCCCAGCAGGAGCTCGACGGGGATCGAGGAGGAACTCCTCGTCATCCGAGCGAGTCCGCAACTTGGTGCGGCCCCTTGAGGATGGTCCAACGGGGAATTTCTCCACGCCCACCTGTGCTGGCAAAAACCCGGCGGAAACTGGAGCTGGACCTCGCATTTTTTTCCCCTTGCCACAATTTTTCGTTTCTGCGATCGAGAAGGCGGGCGAAGACACTCCACCCCCGTCCTCGCACGATGGCGCGCACACATGTGCGCGTAGAGGTCCCCGGATCGCCATGATCCCTGTCGATGGCACGCCTACTCTCGGCGCCTGGGGGCCCCGGGGCAGACTCGTCGCGCGCGGCGCATCGAGGGAGTTCCATGCTCCCTGAAGCGCCGCGTTCGAACGACGATCTCACACGCGCGCTCGACGATGAGAAGCGCGCGCGAGAGCGTGCGGTGGCCGAGGCGGAGCGCCAGGGTCGGCTCGCGACTGCGTTCGACCGCCTGGCGGGGGCGGTGATCGCGAAGGACGACCCGGCTGCGCTGCTCCAGGAGCTCATCGAGCTCTTCGTCCGCTCCGTCCGCGCCGACGTCGGTGTCCTTCGTCTCCGCGAAGGCAACGTCTTGCGGTCGCGCTCGGCCCTGGGACTCGAGGAGGAAGTCGCGAGTGGGTTCGCGCTTCCCAGCGACGAAGACTCGGCGGCCAGCGCCTTCGGGGAAGGCATTCCCGTCGAGGTGCGGTCGGTCGCGGCGGACGAGAAGGCCTGGAGCGATTGCATGCGGCAAAAGGGAGTGCGGGCGCTCTACCGCCTGCCTCTCATGAAGGAGGGGCTCGTCGCCGAGGTGTACCTGGGCGTGATGGAGGACCGCGAGCTGTCGCCAGACGATCGTCACATTCTCGGCGCTCTCGGGACCCAGGCCGCGGGGACGATCGTGCGTTGCCGCGCCTACGAGACCTTGCGCCAGGGGCTTCGTGCTCGTGACGAGGTGCTCGCCGTCGTCGCCCACGATCTGCGAAATCCCCTCAACGTCATTTCCCTGGCGGCAGCGACCGCCCTGAAACGTCTCACCGATTCGTCGATCCGGAGACCCATCGAGCGGATCATCCGGGGCGTTCAACGAGCCGATCGGATGGTGCGGGATCTGCTCGAGATCGATGCGATGGAAACCGGCAGGTTCTCGATCGTGAGCCGCCGATTGGAACCCGCCGAGCTGATCCTGCTGGCGCTCGAATCGCAGCAGAGCCTCGTCGCGGAGGCGTCGATCATCGTTGCCACGGACCTGTCCCCGGAGCTGCCACCGATCGAGGCCGACGAAGAGCGCCTTCTCGAGGTGCTGGAGAATCTCATCAGCAATTCGATCAAGTTCACCAGTCCCTCCGGCTCGATCACGGTCGGCGCCCACTTGCAGGGACAGGACATCCTTCTCTGGGTCAAGGACAGCGGGGCGGGGATCTCGGCCGAGGAGGTCCCCCACATCTTCGACCGGTTCTGGCAGGCGAGGAAAGCGGATCGCCGTGGTACGGGCCTCGGGCTCACGATCTGCAAAGGC
>CAZYWA010000939.1:0-1682 GCA_964650975.1 uncultured bacterium | reverse complement strand
CGACACGTTGAGCATGACCCCCCACTCGATCCCGGTCATCAAGCGGATCGTACGCTCGGTGACCCGGCTCGAGTGCCGGCAGTTCGTGGCCGAGGTGATGGAGCTCGACGATCCCAGCGTGATCCTCGAGCGGCTCCGGCACGAGATGGCGCTACGCTACCCGGAGATGTACGCGGCCGACTGATTCGCGGCCGCGCTGGAGCCCTCGTGTTCTCGACTCCCCCCGCCACCGAAGCCGTGCCCAGCGTCGCGCCGTCGTCGCGTCCCGCCCTGCCGGCCAGCCTGATCGAGGGCTTGACCGGCGACGGATCCTTCCCGTCGTCCGAGCGGATCCGCGCGTTCCTCGACGCCGCGACCGGCTGGGTGCGCGAGCAGCATCGCGCGGGAGTCTCGGGGCGCACCGGCGTGCTGCTCACGACCTCGGTCTACGACACCTTGCTGCAGACGCTGTTTCGCGCCTCCGAGAGCGAGTTCTTCGAGCGCAACCCGAGTCTCGACCAGCGCATGGCGCTGCTCGCCGTGGGTGGCTACGGACGC
This sequence comes from uncultured bacterium, assembly GCA_964650975.1. Lineage (GTDB taxonomy): Bacteria > JADJOY01 > JADJOY01 > JADJOY01 > JADJOY01 > CAZYWA01. The sequence continues at coordinate 1,145 of CAZYWA010000939.1, read as the reverse complement.
GAGGATCTGGCTCCCTACTCGGATCTCGACCTGGTGTTCCTGCATCCGTGGAAGCGCGGGCCGTATTCGGAGAACGTCGCCGAGCGGATTCTCTATGCCCTGTGGGACGTGCATCTGGACGTCGGCTTCAGCCATCGCACCGTCGACTCGTGCGCCGAGCTCGCGGTCGAGGACGCCAAGGTACGCACCGCGATGCTCGACGCGCGGCTGGTGATCGGCGACGCCGAGCTCACGGCGCGCTGCCTGCGCGCGATCCAGCGCAAGACCGGCGGCCGCAAGGCCGAGGTCTTCATCCAGGCCAAGATCGAGGAGTCCGAGAAGCGCCACGAGCGCTACGGCGGCTCGGTCTACATCCTCGAGCCCAACGTCAAGGAAGCCGAAGGCGGACTGCGCGACATCCACACCTCGCTGTGGCTGGCGCGCGTTCACTTCGACGCCGGAACGTTCGACGACCTGGTGCTCCGGGCGGTGCTCACGCGCCGCACGCTCAAGGACGTCGAGGTGGCGTGGGATTTCCTGCTGCGGGTGCGGAGCGAGCTCCACTATCAGGTCGGCCGCCGCACCGACCGGCTGAGCTTCGACCTGCAGGAGCGAGTCGCGGAGGCGTTCGGCTACCGGACCGGCGATCACTTACTGGGCGTCGAGCAATTCATGCGCGACTACTACCGCCACGCCGCCCACGTGCAGCGTTTCGCGCTGCGCATGGTGCAGCGCTGCCGTCCCGACGCGCGGAAGCAGGAGCCCGGCTGGTTCCGGCGCAAGCGTTTCCTCGAGGAAGGGTTCTACGTGGTGCGCGGCCAGTTCCTGGTGGCCGACGCCGAACTCCTCGAGCGCGACCCGGTCGCTCGTATCCGCACCTTCCGTCTGGCTCAGCAGCACGGGGTCGAGATCTCCCAAAAGACCCTCGAGACCCTCGAGCGGCTGGCGCAGGACGATTCGAATGGCATCTGCGACCTCCCCGGCGTCAACGAGGAGTTCCGCCGCATGCTGCGGCTCGGGCAGAACCTCGACAAGGCGCTCACCGCGATGCACGAGGTGGGCCTGCTCGCGCGGGTGCTGCCGGAGATGGAGCATGCGGTGTGCCTGGTCCAGCACGACGCCTACCACGTGTACACGGTCGACCGGCACACGCTGGTGGCGGTGCG
>CAZYWA010000938.1:0-1700 GCA_964650975.1 uncultured bacterium | reverse complement strand
CGCGCTTGTCGGCCCGGGCGCAGGAGAGTTGCGCCTCCAAGCGCAGTCTTTCGCGCAGCGAGCCGACAACTCCGTCAACCGGCTGGGAACCTCGGATTTATGACCCGGAGTTCCCCGACCTGCCTGGGAAATCTTGGCGGAAGGAGACTTTGCGCACCGTGACATCCGTTCTCCTCCCTGAACATGGCTGCCCATGCGTGGTTGTCGTCAGCGACCCCGGAAGGGTTGCTCATGAAGGGCAACCTCTTTCGGACCACTACGACAACCCTGTCGGCAGCTCGGGAAGTTCGGACTCACACCGAGGTGCTCGATACCTGACCAACACGAATCGCGACCATCGACGGGCGACGGTCCGCGCGAATTGATGAACCAGTTGACGCGGGAGGTGTAACCGATGCCATTGACACGTGCACAAGTTGCTTTGATGGCCGAGAAGGCGAGGCGAATGCCGCCTGCGCCGCCAGACGAAGCGGCCGTGACCAAGCAGGAGGCTGTAAGGTTGCTCGCGACAGAAATCGTCGGCCTCCAGCGCAAGGGCTACAAGCTGGAGCAGATCGTCGCGGCCTTCAGAAGCGACGGCCTCGATCTGTCGACGGCCACGATGAAGAGCTACATGTCGAGGGTGAAGGCAGCTCGGAATCGGCGCCGTGCTGCGCCGAAGCACGCGACGGTACCGACGAAGGGAACAGCGTCGTTGATACAGGGGGAGGCACCACCGTCGACCAAGCAGGGGGCAGCACCGTTGACGGAGAAGGAGACACCCCCGTCGAGGAAGGACACGCCCGCCAGGAGCGGGAAGGACGCATTTCTGGTGAAGGATAAAGACAGCTACTGACGCGGAGGAGAGAAAAATGACGAGACCAATCCTACTCATCGGCGGCGGCAAGGGCGGCGTCGGCAAGTCACTTCTGTCGATGACCGTGGTCGACTATCTAAGCTTCACGGAGCGAGCACCCTTCCTCGTGGAGACGGACACATCGGTCCCGGACGTCTACAAGACTTACCAAGCCGAGACCGGCGGCGAGCTCGTCAACCTCGACGAGCGCGAGGGATGGATCGAGCTGGTAAATCTCGTCGAGGGCAAGCCCGAGAGCACGTTCGTCATCAACACCGGGGCCCGCAACCAGACGGGCGTCAGCAGCTTCGGCAAGACGCTCAGCAAGGCGCTGCCGCAGCTCAAGCGGAAGCTGGTCGTCCTCTGGCTGATCGACCGGAAGCGGGAAAGCCTGGAGCTTCTCGCGGACTTTCTCGAGGCCATTCCCGACGCCGAGATGCAGGTCGTCCGGAACATGTACCTCGGCAGTGAGAAAAAGTTCGAGCTCTACAACGCGTCGAAGATGCGGGCGGCCATCGAGCAGAACGGAGGCCGGTCGCTCAACTTCCCTGAGGTCGCGGATCGGGTCACGGATGCCATGAACAAAGGCCGGTTGACGATCGCGAAGGCGGTCAGCGAGCTGTCGCTCGGCGACCGGATGGAACTCGAACGGTGGCGGGACGAATGCAAGACGATGCTGTCCGGAGTGATCGATGAGTGACCTCGACGATAGCTTCTCCCAGTTGCTCGGGCACCAGCCTAGCGACAGCGACAAGCAAGACCTCTACAGGGTCCGCGACGCCCTGAAGCTCAAGTCGACGGATGCCGTGTGGATGCTGTTGATGGCGCTGCAGCATTACAAGGCGCTTTACGAGGAGATCCCGGC
>CAZYWA010000937.1:0-1707 GCA_964650975.1 uncultured bacterium | reverse complement strand
AGGGCGGTCTCAAGGACGGCAAGGGAACGATCTCGACCGACAGCAAGGTGCTCTCGGACACCCAGTACTCGTTCAGCACCCGTTTCGAGAACGGGATCGGCACCAATCCCGAGGAGCTGATCGCGGCGGCGCACGCCGGCTGCTTCTCGATGGCCCTCTCGGGTCAGCTGGGCGGCGCCGGGATGACCGCGGAGAGCATCGCCACCACGGCCACCGTGACCCTCGACAAGACCGACGCGGTTCACGATCACCGCGGTGCACCTCGACGTCACCGCCAAGATCCCGGGCGCCGATCCGGCGGCGTTTCAAACCGCCGCGGCCAACGCCAAGGCGGGCTGCCCCATTTCGCGGCTGCTCAAGGCCGAGATCACCATGGACGCCAAGCTCGCAAGCTGACCTGGCAAGCCGACATCGTGTCCGTTTCACGGCTCGGAGGGCTGCGGTCCCTCGCAGCCGCAGCGCCCCATTGCGATGAAACGCTGCGGACGCGACGGAGCGCGTCCCTCCGACTGCATCCGCTCGAGGTCGAGTTGAGACGATACCAAGCAGCCGGCGCAGCGAGAGCTTCGGAACGCAGCAGGGATCGCGGAACCCTGGCTAGAACCACAGCGTGGCGAAGGCGGCGGCGAGGATCGGGATCGCGAAGTTGTCCTCGAGCTCCTGGCACACCACCTCGACCAGAGCGCCGACCGCCGCCGCACCGGCCGCCAGGCCGATCGACGCCGGGAGCGCCAACGCCGGCGCCGCGAAGTGGAGCAGCGTCATCACCGACGCGAACGCGGCGCCCCAGAAGCCGGCCACTCCTTCCCACGATTTTCCGCCCAGGATCTTGTGACGTCCGAAGCGCTTGCCCACCAGCGCCGCCGACGGATCGCCGACCGCCAGCACCAGAAGCCCCACCGCCACGGCGTGCCTCGGCATGAGCGCGGTCATGAGCGTCAGCGCCAGCAGGTAGAGCGTGGCCGAGTTGGTGCGATGCCGCTCCCACGGGCGCGAGATGCCGCCGAACACGCGGTCCACCAGGAAATCATTCCAGCGCGACGAGAACCGGCGCGTGATCTCGAGCGTGCCGAAGACCGAGAGCAGCACCACCAGGATCGTGAGCGCCTGGTACTGACTCAAGACGCACTCGTAGAGCACCACACCGGTGAGACCGCTCGCCACGTGAAAGGCGCTGCGCCCGATACGAACCGGCTTCAGGTGGGGCAGCCGCACCGCGCCCAGCGCCGCGCGACGCCGGCGCAGCTGGTGAACGAGCTCCTCGTAGCTGCGCGCGAGGCGCGCCTGGGCCGACTCCAGCCGCGCCGCGAACGTACCCTGCGCGACGGCGTTGGCGCAGTCGCGCAACGCTTCGGTCACGTGATCCAGGGTGGGCGCCAGACTGCGCTGGCGTCCCGCGAGCGACCGCCGCAGCTGGGCCGCGCGCTCGGCGAGCTGCGCGCTGCGCTCCGCGATTCCGTGCGCCCACGCATCGAACGGCAAATGCGGCCGCCGGTCCTGAAGACGCGACACCAGTTCGTGAAGCTCGGTGGCGATGGCCGCCAGCTGCTCGCGAAACGATCGCTCGACCAGCGCCTCAGCCGTCATTGCCCACTCCCTGCTCGCGGTTGAGAAGCAGTCCGCCACGGGACCACCACCGGCAGCTTACCAAACGGAAGGCAGACGGTGTCGACTCAGAGTGTGAGGCAATCGTTCGGCAGGCGTTGT
>CAZYWA010000936.1:0-1708 GCA_964650975.1 uncultured bacterium | reverse complement strand
CTCGAGGGAGCGCGGCGCACGGCGGGAACCAGTGCCAGCCCGCACCAGGCGACGGCTGCGATGGCGGCCGTCGCGCCAACGGCCGGGACCAGCACCGGCAGCCAGCGGAAGAACTGACTCGACCAGTGGCCGAGGCTGGTGGTGAGCGCCTCCACGGCGCCGAACGCGCCGCCCCGGGGCCGGCGCACGAAACCCACTTCCCAGCGCGACTCGAAGGCGAGCCACGCGGCGCTCAAGCTGCCGATCGCGCCCAGCTCCCACCAGATCCCACGATCGGCCAGGAGGCGTGTGCGGCGCAGCGCGAGCAACGGCACGTAGAGCAGCGCCATCGTGAGCGCGATCGTGGAGGTCGCGAGCGCCGCGGCGAACGCCAGGATGAATCCAGCGCGCGCCGTTCGCTGCTGGCGGAAATGGACCGCGTGGAACCGCTCCACCAGGATCACGAGCGCCAGCTCGAGGACCGGGTAATAGCGCGCGTAGCGACTCATCTCGACCTGCCACACGTGCGCCGAGATCAGCGCCGCGGCGGCGAGCCCGGCGGCGGGCGAGAAGATCCGCCGGCCGGTCCACCACAGCGCCGGAATCAAGAGCGTCGAGGCGAGCGCCGCGGGCCATCGCAGCGCGGCGTCGACGGCGGGACTCGCGATCCCGGTCCAGAGCGTGGTGGCGGTCGCGAGGTAGGTGTAGAGGAGGCTCTTCCAGTAGACGGCGCCCGAGGGCAACCGCGGGATCCCTTCGTGAAGCACGCCGCGAACCGCGAGATACGTGAAGCCTTCGTCGCCTGATTCGGAGAGCGCACCGAGCCGGTGGAAGCGCATCCAGGCCCCGAGGGCCGTGAGCGCCAGCACCAGGGCCACTTCCGCCGGATGCACACGCGGCGCCGGCGTGGCCTCGGCAGCCGCCGGTGGCGGACCTGACGCGGGATGCTGCATGGCGTCCCTCGTGTAGCCGCTCCCCCCGCTGCCAGTCCAGAATGCGCGCGGAGCGCGGGCGAAACCGAAGCCCGCGAGGAGGCTCGACCCGTGTATCAGCCGCTCACGTCGAATTCCGTGGCCTTGCTGGTAATCGACATCCAGGAGCGCCTGATGTCGGCGATCGCGAACCGCGACGAGGTGGTCCGCAACGCGTCGCTGCTCTTGCGTCTCGCCGGCATCCAGCAGATCCCCAAGCTGGTCACGACCCAGTACCGGAGAGGCATCGGCGAGATCGTGCCGGCGGTCGACGAGCTGATCGGCGCCGGCGAGCCGCGCTACGACAAGACCCAGTTCTCGTGCCTCGCCAATCCCGAGGCGGGCCGGGCGCTCGCCGACCTCGGCCGCAAGCGGCTGATCTTGACCGGAGTGGAGGCGCACATCTGCGTCTACCAGACGGCGCTCGCGTGCCGGAACGACGGTTACGACGTCACCGTGGTGGCAGACGGAGTGGGCTCGCGCACCGCGGAGAACAAGGCGCTGGGGCTCGAGCGGCTGCGCGAGCTCGGCTGCGAGATCGCCCCCGCCGAGATGGTGATCTACGAGCTGCTCGGCGAGGCCGGCACGCCCGACTTCAAGAAGCTGCTTCCTTTCCTGAAGGGGTAGGTCGCCCCGAAACGAACGCCGGCCGTGAGACCGTCACGGCGGTCCCGCCTCGGCGCAGTGAGCCCTGGATCTGCCAGCACGCCGAATGGCGTGCCGGCGAGCGGGTAGCGAGCCGCCTCGGGGGTGGGACC
>CAZYWA010000935.1:0-1720 GCA_964650975.1 uncultured bacterium | reverse complement strand
TCGGTCACCGGCAGCGTGGCCGTGCACGTCGTTCAAGCGCTTGAAGTGGTCGATATCGAACAGGATCAGCGACAGCAGGTCGGACGCTCGCTCGGCGTCTCGGATCGCGCGAGCCAGTTCTTCGTCGACGAACCGGCGGTTCGCGAGCCGCGTGAGCGGATCCGTGTGCGCCGAGTCGACGAAGCTTTCGAGCGCGCTGGCGTTAACCAGCGCTCCCGCGACCAGAAGGCCGATCGCCTCCAAGAAGAGCTCGAGCTCGCGGACCAGGTCCTGATCGAAACCACCCACCGCCAGAAGCCCGAGCTCGAGTTGGTCGTAGAGACACGGCACAACGAGCTCGAGGCCGAGGTCCACCAGAATCGGATCCGGTACGGAGCCATGTCCGTGCGACCGTTCGTCCACGATGGGGAGCTCGGCCTCGATCGTGCGATCCAGCCCGTGGGCGCCTGCTAAGACGAGCGCCGATCGGGAGCGCGAGCGCACCCAGATCGCGATGCGCGCCGCCGGCAGGTGCTCCATGAGGAGAGCCAGCGTCCGTGGCGGCACGTCCCGCCCGTACATCTGCCGAGCCAGGACCCGCGTGCACGACGGGAGCGCCTCGAGCAACTCGCGCGTGAACGCGAGACGCTTGGCGTCCGTGGATGGTTGGCCGCCGGGAGGGGGGAGGATTCGCTTCATCGAGGTCGATCGCGACTTCCACCGATCCTACTCGAAGTGCCCAGCCGGCCGAGAGATACACACAACGGGAAAGAAGGCCACGGAGTAAGTCGTGACCCGACGCGAAGTGCACGAGATACCTCAGCGGACCATCCTGGTCGTGACAAGCGCACCCTCCCCCATGTCCGTGGACACGGTGCTCCTGTTCGCTGCCGCAGTCATCGTGCCCGGGTTCGAGAACGATGTGATCGTGGTGATCTTGCTCCTCGTGTGGATCGGGATCCCATCTACCGCCGGATCGGGTTCGCGTTCCGCGCGCTTGCTCAGCGACTCGTTGCACGCGCGCAAGACGCGTCGATGGCGATTCGAGACGTAGCCGCCGCGGCGCTGCGTGATCGACCCACGAAGACCCCACACCGGACTAGAAGCCGCCGCCCCGTGCCGATCGATCCCGCGGAAGAGCGGCCCCGCGGTAATCGATGCTGCCTCAAGCCACGCTCGCACCGCGCGGACGGGGCACATCTCGGAGGTCACGCCGTGCGGAATCGCCTTCAAATGCCGAAATCCCTGTTGATCTGCCTTCGATTTGCGCAAAAACACGATCAATCCGGAGCGGTCTTCGACGAGGTCGGCGACGTCCAGCTCCACCAGCCCGGAGGGGCGAAACGCACTGATGAAACCCAGGAGAAGTAGTGCGCGGTCGCGGGGCCCGTGAACCGAGGCCGGCAGCGTGGCGAGCATCTGGCGTCTGGCGTAGCTCGACGTCGGTCACCGGCGCCTTCTGGTTCGCGGGGCGACCCAGCTCGCGTTGCAGCCCCGCAGTGAACCGCTTCACTCCGGGTGCTGGCTGGGTGGCGCCAACCATGCGTCTTGATAGCGGAAACTGATTCCGGCGAGGTCCAGCCCTAGAGTCGGCCACTTCATTCCGGCGTCAGCGCGGTCACGCAGGTACTCGGCGACGGTGGCGGCAGCAGCGGCGCCTGGCTCGGCGTCCAGCGCGACACGGCCCTCGTGGGCGCACCACGCGGCGAACTGGCGCCAAGCCCGGGCGTAGTCCGAGATC
>CAZYWA010000934.1:0-1726 GCA_964650975.1 uncultured bacterium | reverse complement strand
GCCAGTCACTTTGCCATTTTTGGAAATCAGATTCCAGAGTTTCCCATCTTATCAATCGCGGTGCCCAGCCCGAGAATAGCCTCCAACAGACGGGTGATTGGATCCCGGAAACCGACAGGCACACTTGAAGGTGGAGATTCATATGACTACGAAACAGAAGACCATCATTGTGACGGGAGCCTCGCAGGGAATCGGCGCCGCGGTGGCTAACCTATTCCTCGATCGCGGCTACAACGTGGTGGGTAACTCGCGCAAAATCAGTCAGAAGAACGAGCTGCACCGCTCGGACAAGCTGGCCCTGGTGGACGGCGACATCGGTCTGGCCTCGACGGCTGAGTTGATCGTTGCCACCGCGATAAAGCGGTTCGGCTCGGTCGATGCCCTGGTGAACAACGCGGGGATTTTCTTTGCGAAGCCGTTCACCGAGTACACGCCCGAGGACTTCCGGGCGTTGTCGTCCACGAATTTGGAAGGCTTTATCTATACGACCCAGTTGGCCGTGAAGCACATGCTCGGGCAAAAGACCGGCGGCAGTGTAGTGAGCATCACGAGTTCTATCGTCGATCATCCGCTTGCAGTCTTCACTGCATCCGTCCCGATGATCACCAAGGGTGGTATCGACGCGATATCCCGGAGTCTCGCGATGGAATACGCGCCGCAGGGCATTCGCGTGAACGTGGTAGCTCCAGGCGTGGTGGATACCCCGCTGCACAAGAACAATCCCAAGGAGTTCCTGCGCACACTGTCACCCCTTGGACAGGTTGCGGCCGCCAAAGACATCGCAGAGGCCGTGTTCTATCTCACCGAGGCGAGCCAGGTCACCGGCGAGGTGCTGCACGTTGACGGCGGAGCGCATCTGGGTCGGTGGTAATGTTAGTCGCAGATGAAGGGCGGGCTCGCGCCCGCCCTATCCTCGAGTGATATCCATGGAGAACCGGTAATGTCCACGAACACAACAAATGCCAGTGCCGAACAACGGCTGAAAGACCTTGGCATAAACCTGCCGCGTCCCCCAACTCCGCTCGGCGCCTACGTTGAAGCGGTGCAGGCCGGAAACCTGCTCTTTTTGAGTGGCACGCTGCCAGTGGAGGGAGGAGTCCCCAAGTTCCTGGGGCGTCTCGGAGCTGAGTTGAGCGTGGAAGACGGACGGCGCGCGACTCGCCTGGCCGCGTTGAACGCTCTTGCGATCGCCAAGGAGCATTTGGGGTCGCTGGACAGGGTGAGGCGCGTAGTCCGTCTCGGGGTTTCACTCGTCACGACTCCCGAGTTCCGTGAGCACCCGAAGGTCGCGGACGCCGCATCGGAATTACTGGTCAGTGTATTCGGAGCTGACAAGACATCGACTCGCCTGGTCTTCGGCATGGCGAGCCTCCCGGTAGGCGTGTGTGTCGTGCTGGAGAGCATCTTCGAAATTGGAGACTGAACGGTATACCCTCGGTCGTTTGCCTGAATCCGCGTGCGATTGGCGTCGCCTCGCGCACCGTGGGTCTGCTAGGACGACCGGCAGATGCATGAGACGCTGCAGGTCGATGGTTTCAGAGCGCTGGAGTTCCTGGAGCAAGCCAATCATCCAGATGAACAGGAACGCGACGGTGACGCCAAACCAGACGCCCCAGACGACGATTGATTTGGCCGTGGCGAGGGCGAAAATGCCGGCGAGCAGGCCGCCCGCGAAACTGGCCAGGCCAAGCCCAACGGCGCCGACGGTGACGAGGGCGGCGATGAC
>CAZYWA010000933.1:0-1729 GCA_964650975.1 uncultured bacterium | reverse complement strand
CAAATTCCAAGCTGAGCTCGCTCGGCCTCCAGTAGGCAGACGAGCGCGCCGGGTCCCCTTCGAACGACGCGTCGCCTCGATTCGACGGGTCGTTGAGTGCCAGCGCCCCTGGCCTTCGGTTTGCTGTGTTACTGAATCGAGCGGTCCGGTTGAGCCGATGGCGCAGTGCGTCTAAGCTCGCCCGGCGCTCGACCTAGGAGGTCTGATGGCCGGTTTCCAGAAGCAGTGGATCGAGAACCGTGGCATCACGGTGCTCCGCAAGCTGGATCCCGCGGCACGCCGCAGCCGGCCCAGCAAGGTGGCCCTGGTGCTCGCGGGCGGCGCCATCAGCGGCGGCGGCTACAAGCTCGGGGGCCTGCGCGCCCTCGACGACTTCCTGATCTCGCGCAGCGACGGCCGCGTCTCGCGCCCGTTCGGAATCACCGATTTCGACACCTTCGTCGGCCTCTCGGCCGGTGCCGTGTTCGCGTCGGCGCTCGCCGCTGGCATCAGCAGCGCCGACCTCTTCCAGATCATCGACGGCACCAGCACGCAGTACACCAACTTCACGCCGCTTCATTTCATGTGGCCCAACTCGCTCGAGTTCATCGATCGCCTCGACATGTTCGTGCGGAAGGAGGTCGAGGTGTGCGCCAACTGGCTGCGCGGGCTCGAGAACCCTCGCACCGGCGCGCCCTACTCGCTTCCCGAGACGCTCGCGAAGGCGGTCACGGTGCTCACGCGGCTCATTCCCACCGGGCTCTTCAGCACCGCGAGCCTGGAGCGCTTCCTGCGCAAGAACCTGCGCCGTGCCGGCATCCCGAACCACTTCGTGCGCGCCTACAAGAAGACCGGGAAGGAGCTCTACCTCACCGCGGTCGACGTCAACACCGGACGCAAGATCGTGTTCGGGCACGACGAGCCCTACCACGACGTACCGATCACGCAGGCCGTGGTCGCCTCGTGCGGCCTGCCGTTCTGGTTCAAGACCGTGCGCCTGCAGAACCCGCGCTTCGGCGAGGCCGGCGAGCGCCGTCATCTCGATCTCGCCGACGGCGGCATCGTGCGCACCGCAAACATCCGGACCGCCCTCGCCAAGGGCGCCGACCTGGTCGTTTGCTACAACCCGTTCCGCCAGATCCAGTACACGAACCTCGAGCGCTCGCTCTACGAGCACGGGGCGTACGCGCTCATCAGCCAGTACTTCCGCATCCTGCTCGGCACCCGCCTCGAGCTCGCGCGCGAAGGCTTCTTCAGCGACGACTCGGTGCAAGCCGACATGGTGTTCATCGAGCCCGCCGAGGACGACTACCTGTTCTTCCTGATCAATCCGGTCAACGCGTGGTCGCGGCACCGCGCCGCCGAGCACGGCTTCCAGCAGGCGCACAAGGCGATCGAGGACAACTTCGTGGTGCTGCGCGACGTGTTCCGCACCCACGGCATCACCCTCGGCACCCGCAAGGCCGAGCGCGACGCCAAGCGCCTCGACGCCGCCCGTCACGATCCCACCGCGATCCAGGACGTGATGGAATCGAGCGCCTGAGCACGCGGCTCGCTCGCCGCACGTCGCTCGCCACCGGCGCCGCGGCGGCGCTATTCTCCACGACTTCCCGCGCGCGCTTCTGCCGCAACGCAGCGCCCGCGGCCCCGTCGTCCAACGGTCAGGACGTTGGCCTTTCAAGCCGAAAACCCGGGTTCGATTCCCGGCGGGGCCACCAGATGTTGATACACGAAACGTAGTGATTTCGCA
>CAZYWA010000932.1:0-1733 GCA_964650975.1 uncultured bacterium | reverse complement strand
GGAAGAATCAAGTCCCATCACCAGCACGGTGATACGACTGGCGCCATCCCAGGCCGGGGGCAAGACGCCCTCGGGGGCCTGAATGGCGGGCGTGGGCAAAACAGGCGTGGCATCGACGCCAGGCGTCTGCCCCTGCGTAATCACCGGCGTACCGCTGGCCGCACTGGGACCGTTGCAGCCATTGACCGGTTCGCCGGGCAGCGGTGTCAGGCACCAGTTGGAGACCAGAGAACTGATCCCGATCAGGGTGCCCACGAAGAGCACGAGCGAGACGGAACCAAGCACGATCTGACGAACAGTTGGTTTGAAATTGATTTTCATAGTTTTCGCTTTGTTACTGCTCCCGACCCGCATCCAATGCAAGCATCGCCGACAACTTGCGCAGAGTAGGATTTATCAGGTTCACAGCCATGCGCTGCACACGGATCATGTAAAGAAACAGGCTTCGACATCATTCGGGCTTGATATAAACCATTCCCAAACCAAGCGTATCCAGACCGTGCTCGGCCCAGTACTGCATCAAGCTCGAATCAGCCGCAAGGGTCTTCATCAGGGCCGGGATGGCTCGTGGATCATGGATCTCGGCCAGCGCCCGCACCGCCGCAAGTTTCTCGGAACGCCCGCCATTCTCGACCAGATCGATCAACGCCGGGACGGCTTCCGCGCCAATCACGACCAGCGCATTGCCGGCCAGTTGGGCGCTGAGCCCGTCCGGGTCGCCCAAGCGCCGTAGCAGGGCCGGAACGGCCTGGGAATCAGGATGCGAGACGAGAGAGAGTAGCGCACATTGACGCACTTCGAGTGTTTCGTCTTCCAGGGCCACAAGCAAATCACCAATCACCGCCGGCGTAGGCCCGCAGTTTGCCATGGCCCGCACCGCCCACCAACGCTGCTCTGATCGCTTGGAATGCGCCAACTCCCGCAAGGGCGTGAGCGCATCCAGCCCAAACTCGCGCAACCGCAGAGCGGCCCTTTCGGCACGCTCATCGTTACCGCAGCTAAGCTCGGCGAGCAACACAGCCAGATCGGGCATTCTAGCGCGCGGGGGGCGGAACCGGCAGGCTCTCCACAGCCGTGCTAACCCATTTATCGCCTTCGTCGATCAGCATGACCGGGATATCGTCAACGATCGGGTATTTGCGGCCACAATTCTGGCAAACCAGCCATGCGTCCTGGCTGAGTTTGAGCAAGCCATCCTTCTCGCGCACGCAGGCCGGGCAACGCAGGATTTCCAGCAATTCTTTACTGACCATTGAAGCTCCTTAAAGTGATCTACGGGAGAAAATTGTACCATACCCTTTGGGGCACTCCGCGTCTTCAGGCCTGACACAGTCCCATCTTCTTTAGCTGCTTCTCCGGGTTCTTGGTCTTCGGGCCATACTCGCAGACGTCCGCCCAGGGCTCATATTGCGTGGAGAAGTCATCCGCGAACAGGATTTTTCCGTCGCGTGTCACCACGCGGTTGACGGTCACGTTGGCTCCCTGCGCGGCATAATCCACGTGCTTGATCTCGCCGGGGCTGTCGAGAGGATTGATCTGGATGACCGGGGGCACGCTCAACCTTGGCGCCAACAACAAACTGGATCGAATCGAAAACATCAAAGTGCTTGAAACCGGTCCCATCCGCGCCGTCGTGCAGGTTAAAAAGTTATTTGGCGATTCGTCGTTTGTGGAGGACATCGTTCTTTACAGCCACGCCGACCGTGTCGATTTCGAGTTAAGCGTCGACTGGC
>CAZYWA010000931.1:0-1739 GCA_964650975.1 uncultured bacterium | reverse complement strand
CCCTCCACTGCAACTCCTGGGAGTGGGAAGCGCTAGTTCCGGCGATGGACGACGAAGCGCTCTTCGAGCGGATTCAGCATGCACTCAAGAACAGCTCCATCGCCGAACGGCGACCGTTCGCGTCGTACAACGAGGCCATCGTGGGGCTGTTTGCGCCGGAGCTGTTGAAACGGTTCGCGGTAGCGGCCCGTGAAGCCAAGATTTTTGCGGAGACTGTCGACAACGTGCGCGAGGCGCTCGGGCAGAAGCAAACGCACTATCTCGTCATCGCCGATGACGTTCGCGAGTTCGTCGAGGCCATCGAGAGCCGCTACGACGCGCTCATGGTCCTGAAACGGATCCGAGGGAAGTAAAACCCGGCCGCGGCGTAAATCGAATCAGTCCACCGACAGCAACCTCTTTCCAGAAAGAAAAACCATGGCCAACAAAGCATCCCGAGACTCCCTGAACGCCAAAGGCAAGCGCGACGCGTACATGTTCGATCCGGAGGATCTTGTCCTCGTGACGGACGAGAAGCACCCGCTCTACGACGAGCGCGTGAACCTTCCGGTCGACGAGAGCCTCGTCCTGAACATCATGTTCGCCCCGGATGGAACCCCCCAGGGGGTCCTCGAGCCGATCAACGCGGCCCGTAACACCGAGACCGGTAAGGTCGAGGTCATCGACGGTCGACAGCGTGTGAAGGCCGCCCGGGAGGCTAACAAGCGCCTCAAGAAGAAGGGCCTCGAGCCGGTCTGGGTACCGTGCATGCTCAAGCGTGTGAACGCTTACACCTCGATGGGGATGCTCATCAGCTCCAACGAGCACCGTCAGGACGACTCGCCGCTCGGCAAGGCGAAGAAGGCCGCTCGGTACATCGCCCTCGGTCGGGATGAGGCGGAGATCGCGACGCTGTTCGGGATCAGCGCCGCCTCCGTGAAGAACATGCTCGGGCTCCTCGATGCCCCAGCGGCTGTCAGGAACGCCGTCGAGGCCGGCAAGATCTCGACGAGTGACGGGTACAAGCTCGCGAAGCTCGAACCGGAGGAGGCGAAGAAGAAGGTCGCGGAGCTCGTGGAGCACGCGCCTCGAGCCGCCGGAAAGAAACGCAACGCCAACGCGAAGAAGGCGCGCGAGATCGTCAGCGGCAAGGTGGAGCCGAAGATCAGCAAGAAGGCCGAAGACGCCGTCGCGACGGACATCGCGGCCTGGCTCGGGGAGAACTACGACGACCTCCCGGACGAGATGCTGAAGGAGATCCGCTCGGGGGCTTGGAGGAAGATTCGGGGGGAGAAGTGAGCATGAACCAGGAAGAGCTCGACCGGGCGGTGACGGAGGCGGTTCGTGGGGGAGCGAACCGATTCAGCTCGGTTATCAGCAAAATCGGATCCGGCCGCTCAAGCGTGGACTACAGGTCGGTGGACCGCTCGCTGCAACGACTCCGCAAGAAGGGCGTCCTGAAGTACAGCACCGGAGTTGCGGGATGGGCTCTGTCGGCGGTGGAGACAAAAACGAACCTCTCAACAGCGACGGAGGCATCGTGACCGAGAAAGACGACCTGAATTCACGCGTGAATCACCCCCGCTGGTACACTAGCCACCCGAGCGGCATCGAGTGCATCGACATCATCGAGCACTTGCCGACAAATCTGGGCAACGCCGTGAAGTACATTTGGCGCTGCGGGCTCAAGACGACGGAGACACCGCTTCGCGACCTGATGTCTGCGAGGTGGTACACGGAGCGAGAGATCCAGCGCTCGC
>CAZYWA010000930.1:0-1744 GCA_964650975.1 uncultured bacterium | reverse complement strand
CGGCCTTCCGGTAGAGCTCGCGCGGGAACGAGCACGCCTCCTCCCACTCCTCCGCGTGAGGCGCGATCTCCTTCTCGGCGAAGCGCCGGGCGGTGTCGCGCAGCGCGCGATGGGTGTCGTCGATCAGGTTGTCGAAGAAGTCCATGTCGCGCCCCTCGCCGTCGGTTCGCCCGAGTCTGCCCGAAACCCCGGTCGATGGCAGGGCCGAGCGGTTCTCGTTCGAGCGAGCGCGCCCGGCCTCGTGTCTGGTGCAAGCGGAGTGGCGGAGGTACTCTCCGCACTCGATCGCCGACCCTGGCGTTTTTTCGGTGCGGAGGGCTCGCTCGTGACGGAAGCATCGGACGTGCAGACGTTGCTGACGCGCATCGAATCGCGTCTCGAGGCGCTCGAGCGGCGCATGCAGGCGGTCGAGACCCAGGTCGCGACGCTCGATCCGCGCGGGTCGCGCGAGGAAGCCGTGGTGCTGACGCTGATCGAGCTGCTCGATTCGGGCGATGCCGACTCGGTGCTCAACGCCACCGACTCGCTCACGCGCCTCGGCACCGAGGCGCTGGCATCGCTCACCGCGCTGCTCAAGGGCAGCGATCCCAAGCTGCGCCGCCGTGCAGCGCTCGGCCTCGGTGCCATCGGTCCGGAGGCGCGCACCGCGGTGCCGGCGCTGGTGACCGCGCTCAAGGACGAGTCGGCGGCGGTGCGCCAGGCGGTGGCGCAGGTGATCGGTGCCATCGGTCCGGCGGCCAAGTCCGCGGCGCCCGCGTTGATCGAGGCCAGCATCAAGGACAGCGACGTCGCGGTACGAGGGCGCGCCGCGCTCGCGCTGGGCTCGATCGGTCCCGCGGCGCGCATCGCGGTGCCCGCCTTGATCGAGGCGCTCTACGACGAAAGCCCCGACGTTCGTCAGTCCGCGGCGCAGCTCCTGGGCGAGCAAGGACAGGCGGCGCGATCCGCCGTGCAAGCACTGGTCACGGCGTTGCGCGACGAGCAGTGGCGGGTTCGCCGCAGCGCCGCGTGGGCGCTGGCCGAGATCGGCAAGGAAGCGGACGAAGCGGTGCCCGCATTGCTCACCGCGCTCAGCGACAAGGAATGGGGCGTCCGGAAGTCCGCGGCATGGGCCATCGGCAACATCCGTCCCGATCCCACCCGCTGCGTTCCCGCGCTGATCGAGGTGCTGAGCGACCCGGTCGGCGACGTCCGCTACTGGGCGGCGCAGGCGCTGGGCGAGATCGGCGCGCCCGCGGCGCCCGCCGTGCCGCGACTCACCGAGTCGCTGACCGACGAGGACTCGAACGTGCGGCGTCGTGCCGCGCAGGCGCTGGGCTCGATCGGCGCCGAGGCGCGCACCGCGCTGCCCGCGCTCATCGGTGCGCTACGCGACGAAGCCACCGAAGTGCGGCAGGCGGCGGCGCAGGTGCTGGGCGAGCTCGGCGGCGGTGGCGGTTCGGGAGTGGTGACCGCGCTCACCGGCGCGCTCAAGGACTCCGCGCCGGACGTGCGGCAAGTCGCTGCTCAAGCTCTCGGTGCGATCGGTCCCGAGGCGAAGGAAGCGATCGCCGCGCTCGAGGAAGCGCTCCACGACGAAACCCCGTGGGTGCGCCAGCAAGCCGCCGAAGCGCTCGACCGCGTCCGCGGTTGAGAGTCGTCACATCCCGATCGATCGCCGTCCTTCGGTGCTGTCTCACTTTGCCCACTTGGGCCGGCTCGGGCGACGGACGTCCGGTGGCTGTGCGAGGGTGCTCGAGCCCGC
>CAZYWA010000929.1:0-1744 GCA_964650975.1 uncultured bacterium | reverse complement strand
GCGGAAAGCTCCGGTTGCACTTCCTTCATGATCTTGTCGGTCACTTCCTGCTCGATCTTGGTGGTGTCGGGAGCAGGCGCCGGGGCGGCCGTCACGCTGGTGGCGGCGCCGGCCTTCTGCTGCGCCTCGAGCTGCTGGATCAGACGTTGCTGCTCGGCGGCACGCTGTTGCAGCTCTTCGAGCTGCTTCTTCATTGCTTGAACGTCGTACTGAAGCTGCGCTGCTGACGGTGGATCGGCTGGCGCAGCGACCGGTGTCGTCTGCGCACCCGCATCCCTCGCGACCGCGCTCACGATGAGCACGATCGCCGCGGCGAGCGGACCGAGCCGCTCGATTCGAGAGCTCATGAAAAAAATCCTCCCAGCGCGCAGAACGCGCTGCGTTCTTCGCCCAACCGGGCGAAGCCTCCGAACGAGGTGGAACGAACGACGACGCGATCGCGGAGCGATCGCGTCAGCCTCGAGCGGAACGGAGGATCAGGCGGGAGGAGAGAGACCCGAGGCGGTGCGCCCGGGTATCAAGGACAGTGCGACGCTCAGGTACGGAGGCACGTCCTCGCGTATCGACGTGACCAGCCCAGCCACCGCGGGTGCCGCGTGGGACGCGTGAGCGG
Source organism: uncultured bacterium (assembly GCA_964650975.1). Classification (GTDB taxonomy): domain Bacteria; phylum JADJOY01; class JADJOY01; order JADJOY01; family JADJOY01; genus CAZYWA01. Next base: position 1,131 of record CAZYWA010000929.1, on the reverse strand, counting down.
CCGCGGCGAGTGCGCAGTTGTGCGCCGCGTGGCTGTGCTCCGCGGGTGTGGAGTTGGGCGTGGGTGCTTCGACGCCGGTCGCTCGTCTTGGCGCGGAGACCCCATCCTCGACGCCGAGCCCGTGGTGGAACGCGAGCAGGTCGGCATTGGTCCACGCCGCGAGCAACGCGGCGAGCACCCCGGCGACTAACGGACGCGCGAACGAGCGCATGGCTACACCTATAACACTCGCCCTCGAGAGGTGGCGACCCCTGCACCAGAGGCCCGACCGGGATCGAGAAGCGCGTGCTAGCATTCCAAGAGCCATTCACGAGGATCGAACGCGTGCGCACAGCGGAGAAACACCTCGCCGACGCAGGGATCGGATCGGGCCGCGAGCGGAAGGCAGCGGGCACCTGGGCGTTGTTGCGCGACGAGCTCCATCGCGCCGGCTTGCGCGGCACCTCGTCGCGCATCGCGGTGCTCGAGGCACTTCGCAAGGCCGGATCGCCGCTCAGCCACGGTCAGATCGTGGAAGCGCTCGCCGCGCGCGGCTTCGATCGCGCCACGCTCTATCGCAATCTGATCGATCTCACCGACGCAGGTCTGCTGCGTCGCATCGACGTCGGCGATCACACCTGGCGCTTCGAGACCGGCGACGACGAGCCGAGCCCCGCGCACCCGCACTTCGTGTGCGTCGATTGCGGCTCGCTCGCCTGCCTGCCGGACGTCGACGTGCGGATCTCGCCCCGCCCCGGCTCGGGGCGTGCCAAGATCGCCGACGTGTCGCAGGTGCTCCTCAAGGGGCGCTGCGCGAGCTGCTGAACGTGTGCCGAGCGGTGGCGTTTTGGGACCGTGAGGCACCGCTGGACGCCGTGAAACGGCCCGCCAGCGTCACGCTCGGCGGGCGCTCTGCGCACGTCCCGGGGAGGACGGCGTTTCTCCTTGAATTCCGGCTTTCTTCGGCGAGATCGAAGCGCCGCGTCGAGCCCTTCGCGGCGACCTGGCCGGCAGGTGGCTCGGCGCGCGTTCGGTATGCAGCCTGCTTACTTGTCCCCGGAAACCAACCCGTCTTTCGAGGCAACCATGTTCAAACCGTATTTTGCCGCCTGCCTGGCGCTCTGCCTGGCGAGCGCCACTCGCACGCCAGCG
>CAZYWA010000928.1:0-1745 GCA_964650975.1 uncultured bacterium | reverse complement strand
CTGCCGATGGGAGGCCGCGATCTCGACCGCAAGCCGGACGTCGGCCTTGGCGCGCCCGCTCGGCCCCCGAAGGAAAAAGCGCGCGCGTCCCTGGTGCCATCACCCCCGAGGCGCCCTCGGATCTTCCAGCGTCGGCGCCCCCGAGCGCGCTACATCGGCGGGAGCTTGTCCGAGACCACGACCGTCTCGGACACGTGGTCACGCCACCCGTAGACGCGCGATCCATTCGGTACCTTGAACTCCAGGACGATGCCGAACAGGGATAGGCGATGGTCCATTTTCGTGACGCCGACGTAGACGGCGCCCGGGTGCGTCTTGTGAAGCTCTTGCGTGATTTCGGCGAAGAGATCCGGCATGGCGGCATCCTCGATGGGCTACACCGGAAAAACCGGGAGCGCTGTGGAGAGGGTGATCATTTTCTCTCCGTCACCGGAGAACGACACCCACGCATAGACCTCGCGCGCATTGGCGGTCAGGAACTGTGCGTGAGCCCGGGCTGCCCGGGTATGGAGAGCGATTCCTGATAGGTCGCGCTCGGTTGCATGCTACGAACGAGCGCGGACACATGGTCGAACTCGTCCAGCATGGGGGCTCCAAAATCCGACGGATGAATAGAGATCCCTAACACGGGCCAGGACTCAGCGCCCTCGGGGATTCCCCGGAAACCACACCGGGAGAACCATGGCTGTCATCGCACCGTCAATGGTGAGGCCGCGCACAGCGGGCCGATCCAATCTTGGGCAGCGAGGCCGGTTGTCCAAGAATGCAGCGCACGGACTGGTCCTTTGCCCCCAGTTTGCACCTTGCACCAGGTGTGGTTCGCGGGACGCTTACCCGGGCGAGATCCGCATTCGCTTCGGCCCAGCTCGAGTACCACTCTGTGAGACCGAGCCGCCCGATCACACGTCGCAGGACGTCGGGCCGGATTTCGTTGATGCGTGAGCCCTCGACGTCACGGATGCGGTACTGCGGGACGTGCAGCTCGCGCGCCAGGTACTCGAGCGAGAGGACCTCGGTCTCACGAGCCTGCTGGACCTGCGGGCGATCGGCCCGAACGCGATCGAACCGTGGAAGTCGATGCCGTACTGGCCTGCCCTGTCGAGCAGCTCGTCTCCGAGGAGATGTCGGACCTTCTCGGCGACGGTCTTGGCCTGTTCCTTGGTCAGCACTTCGGCGCGCTTCACGTTGCCCGACACCTGATCTCTCTGGCGAACATCGTGGATCGCGACTGCCATCCTGTTCCGATCGCTGTCGAGGGCCTGCTCATGGTCATCGCAGGAGACGGCCACCCCGACTACAGTTCCGGCAGGGAGAGCCGACGATCAGTTCGCCGCGCCCGACGATCGCCACCGCCGCATTCTCCTCGAAGACGTTCGCTCGCCGGATGTACCCGCGCAGCACCAGCATCGATCGGTGCCCGGTCTGGTTGGCGATCGACCGCTCGGAGCAGCCGCGCCTGGCAGCGGTGGTCACGAACCCGAGGCGCAGCGAGTGCCCCGAGAACCGCTCCGGGTCGAGCCCCGCAGCCAGCGCCGCTCGCTTCACGACCCTGGCGACGGTGAGGCCGCCGGTCCGCGCGGGTCTCACGTTCCCGTGGCGGTCCACCGATCGGAACAGCGGCCCGCTCGTGATCCCGCTCGCCTCGAGCCACGCCTGCAGCGCCCGCACGGGGCAGGTTTCCGGCGTCGATCCGAAGGGCATCGCCTTGGCAAACCCTGTACTTTCTTGGTCCACCTTGGACCGAT
>CAZYWA010000927.1:0-1761 GCA_964650975.1 uncultured bacterium | reverse complement strand
ATCGACGAGAAGGTGTTCGCCGAAACCCGGCTGCGGCGCGGCGCCTACGGCCAGCGCTACGACAATGGCCAGCGCCACGACGGAACCGCCAGCCGTGCCATCGCCTACCCCTCGGGCGAGCTGACCAAGGGCCCCTCGACGATGTGGGACGCGCCGGGGATGCAGCGCATCAAGATTCCCTTCGGTGGCCTCACCGCCGAGCAGCTCGACGTGCTCGCGGACATCGCCGAGGAGTACGGCGACGGCATCGCTCACGTCACCACCCGGCAGGACTTCCAGATCCACTTCATCCACATCGAGGACACGCCGACCTTGATGCGACGCCTCGCCGGGGTCGGCATCACCACACGCGAGGCGTGCGGCAACACCGTGCGCAACGTGACCGGCTGCCCGATCGCCGGGGTGTGCCAAGACGAGGTCTTCGACGTCACGCCCTACGCCAAGGCGTGCGCCTACTTCTTGCTCGGTCACCCGGACACGCAGGACTTCGGACGCAAGTTCAAGATCAGCTTCTCCGGTTGCGCCAACCATCCCTGCGCTCTCGCATACATGCACGACCTGGGCGCGATCGCCGTGACGCGCACGGAGGGTGGCGCGACGCGACGCGGGTTCGCCGTGTACGTGGGTGGCGGGCTGGGATCGGTTCCCCACCAGGCTAAGCTGCTGAGCGAGTTCGTGCCGGAGGAAGAGCTGCTACCCACGGCCCAGGCGGTGGCTCGGGTGTTTGCTCGCCTCGGCGAGAAGAAGAACCGGCAGCGGGCCCGGCTCAAGTTCGTGGTCGCCAAGCTCGGGATCGAGGAATTCCGGCGGGTGGTCGCCGAGGAGCGGGCGAAGCTGGCACCGGAATCGGCTTGGACCAGCTTCATCCCTGGCGTCGACGTTCGCTACGAGGACGCGCTCCGCCCCGCCGCGCTGCTCCCGCCCGACGCGCCGCGCAGCCGTGAGCTCGAGGTCTGGCGACGCACCAACGTGTACGCGCAGCGCCAGCCGGGCTACGTCACGGTGACCGTGACGCTACCGCTCGGCGACTTGACCTCGAGCCAGCTCCGCGGTCTGGCGGAAATCTCCCGCCGGTTCGTGCGCGACACCCTTCGCACCACGGTGGAGCAGAACGTCGCGCTGCGGTGGATTCCGGAAGCCGACCTGCCCGCGGTCCATGCGGCGCTCTCCGAGATCGGCCTCGGCGCACCTGGCGCCGGCTCCGTGGTCGACGTCGTGACGTGCCCGGGGACCGACACCTGCAAGCTGGGCATCGCGTCGTCCCGGGGGCTCGCCGGCGAGCTGCGCAGCCGGCTCGCGGCCAAGGCGGTGGAGCTCGACGAAGCGGTTCAGGCGCTCACCATCAAGGTGAGCGGCTGCTTCAACGCCTGCGGCCAGCACCACGTGGCCGACATCGGCTTTTACGGCATCAGCCGCAAGGTCGGGAACTACACGGTCCCGCACTTCCAGGTGGTCCTGGGAGGAACTGGCCGCGACAACGCCGAGTCGTTCGGACTGGCGATGGCGGCGGTACCGTCGAAGCGCATCCCCGAGGTCGTGGACCGGCTCACCACCCACTACGTCACCGGACGAACCGTCGGCGAGACCTTCCAGGACTTCGTCACCCGAACGGGGAAGGCCAAGATCAAGTCGCTGCTCGACGACCTGTCGCGGGTCCCGAGCCACGGCGAGGATTCGTCCTTCTACTCGGACTGGGGCGACCCTCGCGAGTTCACGATCGGCGACATGGGCGTCGGCGAATGCGCCGGTGAAATGGTTTCC
>CAZYWA010000926.1:0-1765 GCA_964650975.1 uncultured bacterium | reverse complement strand
CACGAGTGTGCGAATGGTTGACCACACGCGCGTTGCCACTCTCATCCAGAGCCATATTCGACGTATTCGCCAGATCCTCAGGCGTGGATCACCGGGCGATCGACAGGCGACGTTTGCCGAGGCGCACGCTGAGCTGTGTCGTACGGTGGGGGCTGCACTCCACCACTCGACGACCTCCTCCGAGTCGTGGCACGCGAGATTTCTCAGTTCCAGGTGTCGCGGTTCAATGCGGCGACTGAGGAGCCTGATTTTGGCCCATCATTCAACTTTGTGGTAGGGGGCAACATTCTGGGGCGAGGGCTCACCATTGACGACCTCCTCGTCACGTACTACCTGAGAGAGGCCAAGACGCCACAGATGGACACGGTCTGGCAGCACGCACGAATGTATGGCTATCGCGAGACGCTGATGCCGTACGCTCGCGTCTTCTTACCGGCCCGACTCGGGGCGCTCTTCCGTCAAATTCACGAGAGCGAAGAGGAACTTCGCAGCTACATCGGCGATCCGGACGCGGTTCGGTCCGTCATCATTCGTACTCCAGAGCGTGGGCGTGCGACGCGCCCCAATGCGCTTGACGATGGGGCGATTCGGATCTATGGCGGTGGCGGAGTCAAGCAGATTGTGCCGTACTTCATCGTCACCGATGCTGCGGTCCTGCGCGACTCGGGACTCGCAATTGCGGACGTCCTGCGACGTGAGGGGATTGCCTATGATGGGGGCCAGGATCGAGACGATCGGTTCCAAGAGGTCGGCCTGCCCGTGTTGACCGAGCTCGTTTGCCTCATGCCGATTCGCGACGACGACGACGGTCGTTGGGACACCGAGATGGTTCGTCGCCTGTTGAACGAGACGGGGGAGAGGTACGGAAACCGTGGCGTCGTCTACGCTCGGCGACTCGATCCCGGTGAGAATGTTGGTCGTCGACGAGTTCGGGGCTTTCTCTCAGGCCCAGAGGTCGAGATGGCCGAGCGTCGGGGTACCTTCGTATTGGCACTGGGCTGCGTGAGCGATCCTGGCGATCCACGCATCTGGTATCCGACCCTTGTACTTCCACCGGACCTGCCACCCTACGTCTTCAACATGGAGTGAGGCTGGCTAGCGCGCGCCTCTTGAAGCGGCGCGAGCAGTCTTCACCAACTCGGTTCCGATCGCTCGCGCAAGCAGCGGAGGAACTGCGTTGCCGATCATGCGAGAGACCGTCGTCAGGCGCACAGCGTCGTTTCGCCGCACGAACCGATATGCAGCCGGGAAGGTCTGAAGGAGTGCAGCCTCACGGAGCGTGATGGAGCGGTTCTGTTCAGGATGACCAAATCGCCCGCTGCCGAAACTGTGAGAGAGGGTCGTGATCGTAGGCGAAGGCTGATCCCATTGCATTCGGGAATAGACGTTCTGATAGGAGGCGCCCGTCCTGCGGCGGTGACACTTGGCCCGTAGTTCCCTCGGCCAATCGCGCCAGGTGCCGCCCGGCTTGGAGTGCATGATCCGGCGCAGGGTCAGCGGGGTCATCGATCGCGCCGCATGGATCGGGTCGTCCGGGTCAGCCGCGCCCGCACGGACTCGGCGCAGGCCCGAAATCGCATCGCGTACAGTTCGATAGTCCTCAGGTAAGACAGAGCCGACCGGGATCGTGACCGCGCCCACCAACGATGCCAGGAGCACCAGCCGCCGCCTGTGCTGAGGAATGCCGAGCGCTGGGCAGTAGACCGAGCCCCACGCAACTCGGTAGCCGAGTCGCCTCAGCCCGCGACAAAACCTCTTGAAAACG
>CAZYWA010000925.1:0-1765 GCA_964650975.1 uncultured bacterium | reverse complement strand
AACCATTCGCACACTCGTGTGCGAGAGATGTTTGTAACCTTCAGGCGGGAAAAGGTGTCCAGGCGCCCGCAGCGAAAGCGCTGCTGACGCGAGCATGAAGAAATTGCATGACATCGCCAGACCGACAGGAACCTCAGACCGAGCTGCGGCGAGCGCGGACGCCTCGCTGGCCAGGACTACCACGATCGAGGGCAATGATGGGCTTGCCGTCGGGTCGAAGCCTTCAAAGAATCTCGCACCGCCGCAGTAGCCGTCTCCGGGCTCAAGGCGAAAGACGAAAGACGGGCGAATCGCCGCCGCCTCTCTCTGCAAGAACAACACGTAGGGGGTCGCCGTGACCTGGACGAAGACGTGATGTGGGAGCTTCTCCCGCAGCGACTCGCCCGCCTGACCCGGCGCCGTGTTCTCAATGATGTTCCGGTACGTCGTGCTCTCGTACGGAGGTGCATTCGTTCTTCCGGAGGTGCGCGCACCAAGGGTAGTGTCCGGCGTCGCAGCGTCAGCCTCGTCGTCAAAGATCAGGGCTGGCACCGACCCCGCATCCAACTGATCCAGCAGTCGGATAACGGCGGGTACGTGAGTCCGATCCTTGGCACACACGAGCACCAGACCGTCCTGCGGGAGATCTTCTTTCAACACGGCCTCGATACCTTCCCACTCATAATCGCCATCGTCTTTCAGGGCTGAGAGGACGGTCGGGCCAGCAAGCGCCTTGAATCGGTCCGCCGTCTGGTGAACCAACGCAACATTGTTTGCCGTGACAACCACCACGATGCGGAATCCGTTGTCGAACGCGATGGCCGTACTCATGATCATCGCTGCCGTCTTCCCGCTCTGGACGCGCCCATACAGGAGTCCATTAGGCCCACGTTCAGCGATCGGCTGCTCAACTGACGCGGAGGCCGATCCGCCCCTGGCAACCTCGCCCCGCGCTACGTCGGTCTCGTACCGGTCCGCTACCATTTGCATCAGACCAACGGCCTGGCCCGTAATAGCGTCCACCGCCTCCCGCGAAAGGGGCCTCCCACGGACGCCTCGAATGAGATTCGCCGCGGTGTCTGCAGTGATTGGTCCGGCTTCGATCTCGGCCATCTGGCGCTCCACTCCGCGCGGCCAGAACTCGGCGCGGCTCCCGCGGTACTACCTGGGTAGGGGGCTCGTGGCAACTAGTTGAGAGGCCATGAAGTAGGGGCCTGAGTCCGTACGATTTCGGTGCAGCCGCTGCGGCACCATCGACAACCGTCCGTTCCGTTGAAATGAATCTTTAGGTAGTGGTTTGTAGGGCTCGAGTTCAGCACTTTCGACTCTGCCTCTTGCGGGATCTTGTCGATCGGCTGGTGGTGGCACGACGGATCGTCGCGCATGTTGACGGGAAGGAGATGATCGGCTGCGCGATTGGCCGCCTGTGCGCCCTATACGCGGAAGCCCGGGAATCGGTCGAAATCGGGGCCCGGGGCAAACGGCGGCGACGGCTGGCGCGTTGCACGGCGAATCGTTATGGCATCATGGCGCCGTGCGCGCGACCGGACCGACGATCGAGCTGTCCGCGTCCGACCTGTCCCAGTTCCTAGGTTGCCGACACCGGACGGCGCTCGATCTTGCGGTGGTGCAGGGTCAGCGTCCGGCCCCGAGCTGGGTCGATCCCGCGCTGGCGGTGCTTCAAGAGCGCGGGCTGGAGCACGAACACCGGTACGCGGATCTCCTCCGCGCCGAAGCCGCCACGGTAGTCGACCTCTCCGATCTCGCGGCCGACGATGCCGTGACT
>CAZYWA010000924.1:0-1766 GCA_964650975.1 uncultured bacterium | reverse complement strand
ACCGTGACCTTCGTCTTCATGTTGATCGGGGGCTCGAACGTGGTCTGCGCGCCCGATCCGAAGTGGATGCCGTCGTCGAGGAGCGGATCGGTGAAGTATGGACGCACCGAGAAGGTGGGGTTCCAGGTCGCGGCTCCGCTCGGGGCCTCGACCGTGAACATCGTCCGCTGGTCCGGCGCCGAGTTCACGTTCGCGACGAAGTCGTCACCCTTCGTATCGCTGAAGGGCTCGAGCTGGACCTGCTGCGACGAGTCGCACGACATGCGCTGGCGGCCGAGGGCGCCCTTCCAATCGATGGGGTGGAGCCCGCTCGTGATCTCGTAGCCGGCGAGCTTGGAGCCCGAGCCGCTCGGTGTGGGATCGTTCTGCGCGGCGAGCACCGTCACCGGATAGGTGCGGGTCGCCATCGATTTCCCGAGGGCGTTCGAGAACACCACGCTCAGCGCCGTGCGGAGATCGGCCGGCGTCTGCGGGAACAGGGCGTACTTGATCGCGTTCGGGTCCGTCGAGGATTGGTCGGCGATGGGCGTGCCGTTGAACGCGATGTTGTTCAGCGTGCAGCACACCTTGAGCGAGGGGTCCGTGGGGTTCGCGCAGGCTGGGTCCGTGGGGCTCAGCGTCTTGCAGTCGATGGTGGTGCCGCCGACGGTCACCTTGTCGAGCGCGAACCCGACGACGAACGTGCGGACCTTCTTGTTGCTGCCCGCGGGATTCGCGAGGTCCTTCGTGATGTCCTCTGCGCGGTCGTACGGGCACTTGTCCGAGCTCGCGCCCTCGCACGGCGCGCGCAGATCCGAGTTCGGCTCGCCGTCCGTCAGGAGCACGATGTAGTTCGGACGGCACGAGTTCACCACCTGTGGATCCTTCGACGGCCCGAAGTAGTCTGCCGTCGGCTTGTTGAGCGGATCCTGCGTGGTGTCGTTCCAGAAGAAGTCCCGCGCGTCGTTGAGCATGCCGGCGATGGGCGTCGCGCCGAAGGGCCGCGTCATCCGGATCACGTCCTGGATCCACGCGTTCCGCTTCGTGCCGTCCTCCCCGGACGGTCCGAAGGCGACCATACGACCTTCCCACGGCGGCGCCGCCGCGTTGCGCGCTCCGACCTCCCAGGGCGACAGCGTGGTGCAATTGATGGGGCCACCCATGCAACAGCCTGGCTCGTTCGCCTGGGTCGTGCCGTCGGGGTAGCTCGACTGGCATTGCATGGCGGTGCTGACGGGGCTCTTCTGCCGGCAGCCGGCGCCGGTCGAGAGGAAATAGCTCCACGATCCGCGGATGCCGTTCCGGAAGTCGGAATTGCCGTCCACGACGCCGTACGTCAGGTTCGCGCCGGCGACGCCGGTGCCGGCGTCGGCCTCGGTGTCGAACGTCATCAGACCGAATCGGAGGAGACCGTTGAACGAGTCGAGCAGGCCGTCGTCCGCCTGGTTCGAGGATGTCCATGCCAGGCACGTCAAGGTCGTCGAGATCGTCGAGCCGTTGTAGGGGCGATACCTGATCGCGCTCTGCGGCGCAGCCGGCCAGTCCCACGGCGTCGCGAGCGCGGGTAGATCACCCGGGCCCGGCGCGCACCTGTTGCTCATGGGGCGGTGGTAGTTGAACGTCGCGGACGTCGCGTTCGCGTTCGACGACGTCAGGTAATCCCGCGGCGGCAGGAGGCTCGGCCCGAGCGCGAACTCCTGCTGAAATTCCGGCGAGCTTCGGGACTCGGAGTAGCAGCTGTAGTTGCTGATGGTGCCCGAGAGCACCTCGATGAGATCCGTCCAGCG
>CAZYWA010000923.1:0-1774 GCA_964650975.1 uncultured bacterium | reverse complement strand
TCTCAGGAGCGCAGGTCGCAACGGATCATTTACCCGAGCTCTCAGTCGCTAAATCCGAACGCCATGCGATTCACTCGCGCACCCACCTCCGCGGCCCGGCTTACCGCCGCATGCATCACGCTCGCGGTACTGACCACGAGTCTGGTTCCTCTCGGTCTCGGTTCAGACCAGGCCAGCCGGGATCTCGTGTGTGGCGGTTCGGCCGGCACGGCTGAGCCTGGGCACGACCTCGAGGCCGGCTGCAGCGTGCGGCCCTCGAGAGCCGCCTCGACAGTCTGCACGATCGATCTTCGGTCCGAGCGCGCCGCCGAATCGCTTCGCGCCGCGCGCGGGCGGAGCTCGTCCACATCCGCCCGCATCGGCATTCTGTCCCGATGCCGCAGGACCGTGCACGCCGAGGTCGAGCACCGTCCATCGACCGTGAGCTCTCCGCTCGGGAGAGCCGCCGTGATTCGATCGCACTGCTCTCCACGCGGTCCACCCCGTCTCGCCTGACGTAGCGCGTTCGCGCGAGTTGCTCGCGATCTGGACCCGTGGGCCCACCACGGGTCTGTCGAGCGATTGAGCGTGCGGCACGCGAACCGTCAGCTCGCTCTCCAACAAGCGGAGCGTTCCTCGTCAAAGCGGCGCCTCGTGCGATTCGCACGTCGCCGAGCGGGACGAGTGCGCGCGGAAATCGAACTCGCAGACGGGCGGAGGTGCCCATGAAGCGCATCGAAGCAATCGTAAAACCATTCAAGGTCGATGAAGTCAAGGAAGTGCTCACTTCTCTCGGCGTCACCGGAATGATGGTGATGGAGGTTCGAGGATTCGGCCGTCAGAAGGGGCACACCGAGATGTACCGCGGAGCCGAATACCGGGTGGACCTGATACCCAAGGCGAAGATCGACGTGGTGGTTCCCGACGAGCGGGTCGCCGAGGTCGTCACGGCCATCACGGCCGCTGCACGAACCGGGACGATCGGCGACGGCAAGATTTTCGTCACTGCAGTCGACGAAGCCGTCCGGATCCGAACCGGGGAGATGGGGACCCAAGCGATTTAGCGGCCGACCTTGGGGCGACCGACCACAAACAAACATCTGCAAACAGGAGCAGCTCATGATCGGGACGGCACGGAAAAACAAACTCGAAACACTTTCATTCTCGGCAAAACTCGCACGCCTGTCACTTCGCATGCGAGATCCTGAATGGCGCCACTACGGCGGCTCGATTCTGAGTGGAAAGATGCTGGGAGTCGCCTTGACGCTGTTCCTGGTCGTCGTTGTTCCGGCACTGACCACCACCGTCACGAGGCTCGTGACGGCGACCTCCGCGCATGCTCAGGAGACCGCGCCGGCGGGCGGGGAAGCGGCCGCAGCGCCCGACGCGGCCGCACCCGCACCGGCGCCCGATCCGTACAAGGCCGTGACGGCCGGTGACATCGTCAATCCGATCAACACCGCATGGGTGTTGCTCGGCGCGTTTCTGGTGTTCGGTATGCAGGCAGGCTTCACGATGCTCGAGGCCGGCTTCTGCCGGAACAGGGAAACCGTCAACGTCCTCGTCGAATGCATGTTCGACACGTGCGTCTGCGGTCTCTTGCACTGGGGTTGGGGCTTCGCCTTCATGTTCGGAGGCGGCAACTCCTTCGTCGGCTGGTACCTCCCGGGGGATCCCACGAAGAGCCTGATTTTCATGAAGGACGTCAGCGTGCTGGCCACCTACGGTGCCTCGGGCATTCCCATCTTCGCGCACTACCTTTTTCAGTTCGCCTTTGCCGATTGCGCCTCGACGA
>CAZYWA010000922.1:0-1775 GCA_964650975.1 uncultured bacterium | reverse complement strand
CCCGACGAGCCGCTGGGACTACCGCCAGTATTTCAATTCGGACAAGCGAGCCGTGGGAGCGAGCTATTCGAAATGGGGCGGTTTCCTCGATGGTGTAGACCGGTTCGACACACTCTTCTTCAACATCTCTCCGCGGGAAGCGGAGTACCTCGATCCCCAGGAGCGACTGTTTCTCGAGTGCGTCTACCACCTGCTTGAGGATGCCGGGTATACGGGTGAGCTCCTCGCCCGAACCTCAGCCGATCGGCGAGTGAACCACTCGATCACGCCAAACGGGCGCGTGGGCGTGTTTGTCGGCGTCATGTACGAGGAATACCAGCTTCACGCGGCGCAGGCCCAGGCGCGCGGGCACAACCTCGCGGTGGCTGGCAACCCATCTTCGATTGCCAATCGCGTGTCGTACTTCTTCGATTTGCACGGCCCGAGCATGGCCATTGACACCATGTGTTCGTCTTCGCTTACCGCGATTCACCTGGCCTGCGAAGCCATCAAGAGCGGGCAATGCGAAGCGGCGATCGCCGGCGGCGTCAACGTGACGGTGCATCCGAACAAATACCTGATGCTGAGTCAGGGGAAGTTCGCGTCTAGCGACGGGCGTTGCCGCAGCTTCGGCGCGGGGGGTGACGGGTACGTACCGGCAGAAGGGGTCGGCGCCGTGCTGCTCAAACCAAAGCACCGGGCGATTGCCGACGGCGACCACATCTACGGAATCGTGCGAGGATCGGCGCTCAACCACGGAGGCCGGACGCACGGCTTCTCGGTGCCGAGTCCGCTCGCGCAGGCCGATGTGATCGTGCAAGCGCTCCTCGAGGCCCAGATCGATACGCGAGCGATAAGCTATATCGAGGCGCACGGGACGGGCACGTCGCTCGGCGATCCGATCGAGATTGCGGGGCTGACGCGAGCTTTCGAGCGGTTCTCGCCAGGTTTACGGCCGCGCCACTGTGCGCTCGGATCGGTGAAATCGAATATCGGGCACGCTGAGAGCGCGGCAGGTATTGCGGCGGTCACCAAAGTGCTGCTTCAGATGAAGCACGGTGAGCTCGTTCCGAGTCTGCACTCGACGGAGCTAAACCCGCATCTCGTGCTCGAGGACACCCCGTTTGCGGTGCAACGAAGACTCGAGTCCTGGGAGCGGCCTACGGTGGTTGTCGACGGCGAACCACGCCGTCTGCCTCGGATCGCAGGCGTATCTAGCTTCGGCGCGGGCGGGTCAAATGCGCACGTCGTGTTGGAGGAATACGTGCCGGAGCGGGGCGAGCCGGCGCGATCCGTGGCCGCTCCGCCGGAATCCTGGGTGGTGCTTTCGGCGAAAGCGGAGGGGCAGCTCCTCCAGCTTGCCGTCCAGCTGGCGAACTGCTTCGAAGCGAACCCGACCGTCGATCTCTATGACGTTGCGTACACGCTTCAGGTTGGGCGTGTCGCGTTGGAGGAACGAGTGGCCTTCAAGGCCACGAACATGGCTTCGCTCTTGGCCGCACTGCGGGACTTCGCCGCCGATCCGAAGAAGGGCGGCCCATGGCTCCGAGGAGCTGCCACGTCCACCGATCCGATCCTAGGCGAGCTAGCTAGCGACGAGGACGTGCGGGTCGCCGTACGCGGCTGGATCGAGGGAGGGAAGACCGAGAAGGCCATCCGCTTGTGGGTTCGAGGATGGGCCGTGGATTGGGCGTCTCTCTACGAAGAGGGGGCTCGTCCGCGCCGGGTGAGCTTGCCGGGCTACCCGTTTGCTCGCGAGCGCTACTGGATCGAGGAAGCCGCGGTCGGCGTCGGGG
>CAZYWA010000921.1:0-1776 GCA_964650975.1 uncultured bacterium | reverse complement strand
GACGGATCGTGCGGTCGCCGAGCTGATCCGGCAAGACCGCATCGACCTCCTCGTCGACCTGACGCTGCATACCGCCAAAAATCGCCTGCTGGTGTTCGCCCACCAGCCCGCACCCGTGCAGGCGACTTACCTCGCCTATCCCGGAAACTCGGGCCTTGAAACCATCGACTACCGCCTCACCGACCTCCACCTCGATCCTCCCGATCAGGCAGCTCCGCCAGGAACCGAACAGCCGATCCGACTCCCGGAGACCTACTGGTGCTACCAGCCCGTGGTTACCCCGGCTCCCGCAGTGACCCCGCTGCCGGCCTCGACCAACGGGTATGTCACCTTTGGTTGCTTGAATAATTTCTGCAAGGTCACGCCCGCCACCCTCGCGGCGTGGTGCCGCCTGTTGCTCGCTCTGCCCACCGCGCGACTACTGCTCCATACCCATCCCGGCAGCCACCGGTCGCGTTTGCAGGAGTTGTTCGCGAGCAACGCGGTCGATCCCCAGCGGGTGCGCTTCGTCGATTTTCTACCCGAAGCGCAATATTTGCAGTCGTATCAGTCCATCGACATCGGACTGGATCCCTTTCCGTTCTGCGGCGGCACCACGACCTGCGACGCGCTGTGGATGGGCGTGCCAGTGATCAGTCTGGCCGGGCCGACGCCAGTGACCCGCGGCGGCCTTTCCCTGCTCGCGAACGTCGGCCTGCGGGAACTGGTCGCGCACTCCATCGAAGATTACGTTGAAAAAGCCACGGCGCTCGCCCGCGATCTGCCCCGCCTGGCCGCCCTGCGGGCCAGCCTGCGTGAGCGCATGCAACGCTCCCCGCTGATGGATGCGCCCCGCTTTGCGCGCAACGTCGAAGCCGCTTACCGCACGATGTGGCACCGCTGGTGTGCGCAACCCGCCCCGGCTCAGTAGGACCAATCTGCCATGGCCAAGCTCCCCACGTCTCAAGCGTTGCCGTTGGCGATCCAGCATCACCAGGCGGGGCGCCTGCCGCAGGCCGAGGCGCTCTACCGCGAGGTCCTCGCCCGCGACCCGCAGTGCGTCGACGCGCTGCATTACCTCGGCGTGATCGCTCATCAGGTCGGCAAACATGGATTGGCAGCCGAGTTGATTGGCCGCGCCGCCGCGCTGGCCCCTGAACAGGCGGCCATTCACTCCAACCTCGGCGAAGCCTACCGCCATCTCGGCCGCCTCGACGAGGCCATCGCGAGTTTCCGCCAGGCGCTCGCCCTCCAGCCGAACTATCCCGACGCCTTGAGCAATCTGGGCAACGCCCTCACCACTCAGTGTCAGTTCGACGAGGCGATCGCGTGTTACCGCCAGGTGCTCACCCACCAACCGCACTCCGCCAGTGCCCACTACAACCTCGGCATCCCTCTGACCCAACTGGATCGGTTCGACGAAGCCGTCGCCTGTTTCCAGCAGGCGATCGTGCTTAAACCCGACTTTGCCGAAGCTCACAGCAATCTTGGTAAAATCTTCAGTCGTCGGCGCCGGTTCGGCGACGCCAGCGTCAGCTTCCGGCAGGCGCTCGCACTCAAGCCCGATTTCGCCGAGGCACATAACAACCTCGGCAATCTGCACAGGGCTCAAGGCCAGCTCGACGAGGCCATCGCCTGTTTCCGGCAAGCCCTTACGCTCAAGCCCCATCTCGCCAAGACCCACAGCAACCTCGGCGGGGTCTTCAGTCAACGGGGCCGGCTCGACGAAGCAATCGCCAGCTTCAACCAAGCCATCGCACTCGACCCCAACCTCGCCGAGGCCCACTAAACCTGGGG
>CAZYWA010000920.1:0-1780 GCA_964650975.1 uncultured bacterium | reverse complement strand
AGTTACGGGAGGGGGGCAGAACACGGCGAGCGGGAATCGCGCTTCGGTCAGCGGCGGGCAGAGCAATGTTGCTAGCGGAGATGCCGCTAGCGTAAGTGGCGGAGACGTCAATCAAGCCACAGCATTCGCGACATCGGTCTCGGGTGGGGCGGGCAACGTAGCTGGTCCCGGCACGTCGCAGGCCAACCTCCCGCTCTCGGGTAGTGACGCCGCTTCGGTGAGTGGCGGTGTAGGCAACCGGGCGACGGGGTTGGGATCCTCGGTTGTGGGCGGAGGTAACAACCTTGCGAACGCGCCTGCTTCCTCGGTCAGCGGCGGTGATGGAAACCTCGCATCGAGCAACGGTTCCTCGGTCAGCGGCGGCGAGGGTAACCAAGCAAACAGCATAGGTAGTTCGGTTTCGGGCGGCGCCGGAAATGTTGCGGGGCCAGGTACGCCGACTCCGCCGGGTGGCGCCCGTTTCGACGGAGAGGCTGCATCCGTGGCTGGCGGAGGTGGAAACCAGGCGGATGGCGCTTTTGCGTCCGCGATCGGGGGTGTCGGGAACAGGGCGAATGGCGATCAGGCAGCCGTAATGGCCGGCAACCTGAACATCGCGAGCGGCGTCGCGTCAGCCGTCAGCGGTGGGGGTGGAAATATCGCGAGCGGTAGCCTTTCCAGCGTCAGCGGCGGCCAGCTCAACCAGGCGACCGACATTGGCGCGTCGGTGTCGGGTGGGGCGTCGAACGTTGCCGGCCCCGGCACACCCGCCGCCTCTCCCCCACCTTGTTGCAACTCCGCAGCGTCGGTAAGCGGCGGGTTGGGAAACGTCGCCACCGGTTTCACGGCTGTGATCGGCGGTGGGATGAGCAACACGGCTAGTGGCATGCATTCCACCGTGAGCGGAGGGTCCGACGTCACGGTGACGATCGACGACGCTTGGGCCGCCGGTACGTTTCATTTGCCTTGAAACCGAACGATGGCTTGCACTGCGTTAAGAACCTTTCTCCGCTCATCGTGAAGTTCCTTGGGCGGCCGGCCCTAAGAATGAGCAGCCTGAAGCCGGGGGCCGGCGAATGCCGGAAGGGGTCCCGCGGGCCTTGCAGCCAACGGATCCTGCCAGTCGGGTTCACCGCCCGCGGCCCTGAGCGCCCACCGGTCCATCGCGGCGACCTGCATCAGGCGCGTAGGATCACCGCCACCGCCGCATTCTCCTCGAACACGCTCGCGCGACGGATGTACCCGCGCAGCACCGTCATCGAACGGTGCCCAGTCTGGTTCGCGATGGAGCGCTCGGAGCATCCACGCCTCGCCGCAGTCGTCACGAACCCCAGGCGCAGCGAGTGCCCCGAGAACCGCTCGGCGTCGAGTCCGGCGCCATCGCTGCCCGCTTCACGACCCTGGCCACCGTCAGCCCATCCGTCCGCTTGGCCCCCACGTTCCCGTGCCGATCCACGCTCCGGAAGAGCGGACCGCTCGTGATGCGCGCCGCCTCGAGCCACGCGTTGAGCGCGCGCACCGGGCAAGTCTTCGCGGTCGCTCGGACGGGATCGCCTTCAGCAGCCCGACACCTTCCTGGTCCGTCTTGGACCGGCGCACCGTGACGACGAGCCCGCCATGCTGCTCGACGACGTCCTCGACGTCGAGCCCGACCAAGCCGGGGCGGGGCCGCCCAGGGCCCGGCCTGAACCCCGACCGCCCCGAACCCATACCTGATTGCCCTCGCAACGTCGCGCGCCTCCAGGTGCGAACTGGATCAGGGTGAGTGCAGCGATCCCGCGGCCCACGCGAAGTTGGTGGA
>CAZYWA010000919.1:0-1786 GCA_964650975.1 uncultured bacterium | reverse complement strand
GGGGGGATCAGCAAAGTATCCCCCGGGCAGTCCGCAGCTTTTTCCCGAATCCCGTTCCGGCGATGGCCCCACATGCGAGGACCGCGGCGTCGAGCTTGGCCAGCTCGTCGGGCCCGCAGGGGCGCGGTTCGTCGCCGCCCGATCGCCATGGCATGCGACACCATCTTCAGGACTCAGGGCGTCGGCGCGGGAGCCGGTTGGAGAGCCTTTGCGACTTTTTCCAGATCGACGAGCACACCACCACCACGAGAACGAAACTGCACGAGTAGGTCCGCTAGCGCGCGCGCCGCGGCGAACACCACGTTGGGCTTCCACAGGAAGTCGCTCGAGACGAGCTCCGGGGAGACCGCGACGCCTGAAACGAGGCTGCCAGGCACGAGCCATTCGTTGGGCACGTCCGCGATCGTAACGTCCTTCACGTCGAGCAGCTCGAGCGTCAGGGTGCCGAGCGCGTGCTTGAACACGGCGCGCATCAGCTCGTCGGCGACCGCGACATGGCGCAGAACGTTCCCAACGGAGAGCACCGGGCAGCTCTGTCCGTTGACCATCGCGAAGGTCTCGGTCTTGAGCGGGATGCGAACCGAGTAGAGCGCCTCGCCCAGGACCGACCTCGCGACCTTCGCTCGGAATGGGCTTTCGGTTTCTGCACTGGTCCAACCGTCCGCGGTCCCGAGCTCGACTCGCGGCTCGCCGCTAGCTGCCCGAGCGTCCGTGAGGTCAGCCCACGCCGGACTCCGGCTCAGACCTGTTCGTAGAGCGCGCTCGAGGTCGTAGAGCGATTCTCCCTCCGCTGCGGCGAGGTTGAGTCGCGCGACCAGCCGCACGTGCCCCGCCGCCGCTGCCACGATCGCTGCCGGATGGTCGTCGGTCATCGCGAGGATCCTTTCGAGCCTGCTAGGCACCTTCTCGCCATCGCCAAGAAGCGCAGTCCGGTCGAAGTGGGCGGCGAAGTCGGCCACATCGAGGAGGGTGCGAACCTCGAACAGCCGCGCCGTGCAGATCGGCGTCGGATCACCGACACGATAGAGTCGTGTCTCGTCGTAGTTCGAGACCACAACCCAACGGCATCCTTGCAGAAGGTTCGCTGTCTTGTGCGCTTGCTCGACGGCGGTGGCCCCGAAGTACGGACGCCCCGCCTGTTTCTTGTCTTGAGGAAAGCTCGGTTTCTTCAGCTCTGCGCTCGCAAGAACGATTGGCACGCCTCGTCCGAACGAACCGAGCACGAAGTCCGTGTACCGTCGGCCTCGGGCCGGCCGCTTTGGATCGAGATGGTACGGCATCCGATCGTGCGAGAAGAGCGTCCGATACCCCAGAACTCGCGCGAAGATCTGCTCGTTCCAGCTCTGCTCAACGCGAGTTTCGGACAGAGTTGCGAGCGTCCCGTCGTCGGCTCGCGCGCGAAGCCGCGCGAGGACCGCAAGGGCAGATCGGAGATCGCCGTGTCGACCTTGGACACGTCGTGCACGCTCTTGGCGTCGGAGCGTCGAGGACAGCGCTGATTCGATCGCGGCCATGAGGAAGTTCAGCTACGCGTGAAGCGCCCGTGGCGATCGCGGTAGCGACCAGCCACCGGATCCCACGTGTCGGCCGCGTCCTGCGCAGCAGCGACGGCTACGCCGGCGGCGCCCGCGAGGAACATCGCAAAGAGGAACGCACCGAAACCTGGTCCGTTGCCCGGCGACGGCGCGGGCGCGTAGGGCGGCGGACGGACCGATGGCTGCGGCGGCGATCGCTGTGGCGGCGGCACCCACGGCGGAGGCCGTGTCAACGGTGCGGGCGCTGGCGA
>CAZYWA010000918.1:0-1787 GCA_964650975.1 uncultured bacterium | reverse complement strand
TGGCGCTGAATCCGATTCTCATTTACGGGTTCGGGTTTCCGATCAAGCAGGCGGTGGGGACGGGAATCGTCTTGTTGTTCGTCACCGCTGTCGTCGGGACCATCACCCACGCGTTCGCCGGCCACGTTGACCTGCGTCTGGCAGCCGTGATGCTGGTTGGCGCGACGATTTCCGCCCAGGTAGGCGCCCTCACCAGCCGTCGTCTGTCCGGATCAGCGCTCGGTCGGATTCACGCGTTCGTGCTCGTCGCGGCGGTGGCCGCCGTGCTGTGGGACCTCGGAGCGCATGTTCGATGAGCACCTGCTGGGTCGACGCCATTCATGCAGAAACGGCAAGCCGGAGGTTGTGACCATATTAGATCGAGTACTCGGGCTCGATCGGTCCTCTGGAAGCGGGCGGCGGTCGCCGTCGTGAATCTAACCACCGATAGACGCGCGCCATGCCAAGGGCCCACACCCCAGGTATGAGAAGACAAGCAAGACCGTAGCTAAGCGACGTCATTTTTTAGCTGCGTCGCCCTCGAGTTCGAGCAGCGGGGATTCCAAGACGAGGACGAGGTTGTCGGAGTTGGCCATCGCGGTGTCACCCTCCGGGGTGGTGTCCCGTTGGCGAGGCCATCGAGGTGATTCGTGTCCAGGTCGCCTCGTCGACGACCTGCTGGCGGTAGGTCTCGTGGCAGCCGGTGCAGGCCTGCAAGGTGTTGCCGAGTGCTGCCATCACGGCCGATCGATCGTGTTGCCGCGCGGCGGTTCCGATCGAGTCAGCGGTGTGGTGGAAGGCCAGGGCCTGCTCCGTGAAGCCCTTGGCTCCCGCGCCCATGTGCGTGCACATCTGTCCCATCTGCGGCGAGTAGCCGATCCGGCTCGCCGCCTTCTCGACGCCGGCGAAGTCATCGCGCCCGGCGGCGAGGATGATCTCTTGGACGGCCAGGAGGTGGTCACGCATGTTCTGCTTCTGGTGGCTCGCCATCATCGGCAGCAGGGGCACCGCGACCCTGGTGTCCATCTCGTCGAGCGACGAGCGCGCGGCGCACGCGGGGGACGGGTCGCTGACTTCGGGAGGCGCGACCGCCGTGGCGGGCGGCGCAACGTTCTTGCACGAAATGACGGCGAGCAGGCCGAGCATCAGGGCTGGCTTGGAATGAATCATGGTCCTTCCTCGAGCTTGCGGGTTTCCAGGAGCGCCTCGTTCAACAGGTCGAGTGACCGAAGGACCGTGGCGCGTGCGGTCTTGGACGGAAGCGCGGCAAGGACACGATCGAAGCGTGTGCGGCGGGCGTGCTCGACGCGCTCGGCGAGGCGCCGCCCCTTCAACGTGAGCGAGACGAGCCACGCTCGACCATCGTCGGGTGACGGCTGCTGGGCCAGATGACCGGCCTCGAGCATCTTGGCGCACAGCCGCGTGACGTTGCTCTTGTCGACGCCGAGGATCTTCACGAGATCCTGTTGCGTCGAGTCCTCTCCACGCCGTTCCCTGTCGAGCAGCGCCATCAAGGTGTGCGCGTGCGACGGTGACAGAGCCATCCCGCATGGTGTCTGGTCGCCGTTCAGTAGCCCGAACGATCGGATGAAGCGCTGGATGGAGGTTCGCAAGGCGTCCCCCGGATTTCGTTCGCCGAGCGCCTTCGGCCTTCCTTCGTCGAGCATCGTCGTCCTGGTGGCGGAGTGAGGCATCTAGGCGAGAAGGCTAGAGCATGATAGTTGCGTACGCAACTATATTCGGGGCCGGGAAACGAGGCAAATTTGACTCCGCGATTCAGGGCACCACGCCCGGCGGGGGCGGCGGCG
>CAZYWA010000917.1:0-1791 GCA_964650975.1 uncultured bacterium | reverse complement strand
CGGCCCTCGGCCGGGAAGACGCAGCGGAGCGCGGCGCGGTCGCGGTCGACGACTGGCTGCGCGACGAGCCGAGCTTCGGGATCTTCCGGCGCGCCAGCAGCCTGGTCGCGAACCCCACGACCCAGGGCGTGTCGCTGCGTGGCATCGGCGGCACCGCGGCGAGCCGGGCGCTGGTGCTGGTCGACGGCGTGCCGCTCAACGATCCCTTCGGCGGATGGGTGAACTTCGGCCGGCTGCCGCTCGCCGCGATCGAGCGCGTCGAGATCCTGCCCGGCGCCTCGCCACGTCCATGGAGCACCGACGGTCTGGCGGGCGTGCTCACGGTGGAGACCAGCGCCGCATCGCGCGAGAGCGTCTCCCGGCTCGTGGCCGAAGGCGGATCGCAGGGCACCGGGGTCCTCGACACCTCGCTGGTGAGCCGCGAAGCGTGGCCGGGAGTGGCCGTCGGTCTCGACGTGCTGCGCACCGACGGCTGGATCCCCACCCCACCGTCGCAGCGCGGGCCAGTCGACACCTTCGCCGGCTCGCAGCACGGCCTCTTCGACGGCACCGTGACGTTACGCGACTCGGCCACCGAGCTCGTCACGGTGGGCGGCTCGTACTTCGCCGAGGAGCGCGGCAACGGCACGCCTTACACCGCGAACGACACCGAGGTCGGAAACCTGCGGGCGCGGGCCCGGCTCGACAGCGACGACGCGGGCCGCTTCGATCTCGACGGCTACGCGCAGTGGCAGTCGTTCGCGAGCCGCTTCTCGTCGGTCGCGCTGGATCGAGCCAGCGAGACGCCGTCCCTCGATCAGTTCGACGTGCCCACCGGCGCGTGGGCCGCGAACGCAGTCTGGACCGACCGGCTGCCCTACTTGCAGCGGTTCCAGCTGGGCGCGCACGGGCGCGAGGTGAGCGGTGCCACCCACGAGGACTTACGCTTCACCGACGGTGCCTTCACCCGCCGCCGCGTCGCGGGCGGGACGCTCGATACCGACGGGCTCTTCGCACAGGACACGTTCGAGCTGGAACCGTTGACCCTCGAGCTGAGCGGCGGGGTCGATCGATTCGAGAGCCGCGACGGCCACCGCACCGAGCGCGATCGCACGAGCGGCGCGACGCTGCGAGACGACGATTTCCCCGAGCGCTCGGCCTGGCTCTTCACTCCGCGACTGGGCGCCTCGCTGGCCATCGACCGGGATCTGGTGCTGCGCGGCGCCGCGTACCGCTCGGCGCGGACTCCCACGCTCAACGAGCTCTACCGGCCGTTTCGCGTGGGAAACGACGTGACGGAGGCCAACGCCGCGCTGCGCCCGGAAACCATGGCCGGGGGCGAGCTCGGCCTCGACGGCACCTTCGACCCGATCGCGCTCTCCGTCACCGGCTTCTGGGACGTGATCTCGAGCCCCATCGTCAACGTCACGGAAGGCGTCGGTCCCGGCACGGTCGAGCCGTGCGGGCCGATTCCCGACGGTGGCGTCTGCCGCGAGCGGCTGAACCTGGGCCGGAGCCGGGTGCGCGGCGTCGAGGTGGACGCGAGCGCCGCGCTGGGCTCGCGGCTCACGCTGCGCGGCGGCTACCAGCTCTCCGACACCGAGGTCCTCGATGCGGCGCAATCGCCGGAGCTGGTCGGGAAGCGCCTCGCCGAGGTCCCGGAAGACCGCGCCAGCCTGTCGCTCACGACGCGATTGCCCGCGGCGCTGCGCACGACCGTGACCGGGCGCTACGAGGGCCGCCAGTTCGACGACGACCAGAACCAGCGATCGCTGGCTGCCTACGGCGCGGTCGACGCGTCCGTCTAGGAGC
>CAZYWA010000916.1:0-1801 GCA_964650975.1 uncultured bacterium | reverse complement strand
GAAGTCCTGCTCGTCCACCCGGGCCTTGCCCTCGAAAGAGCCCCGGAGGATCGAGTCGTAGGTCGAGCCGTACCACTCGAGGTCCTCGTAGCGCTTGCCGTACTGGCCGGCGTTGGTGACGAGGCCGAGGGGCATGGGCGGGGTGCCGGGGACGAGCTCCCAGGCGTCGCCCCCCTTGGCGTCCTTCACCAGCTTGGGTGCCCGATCGTGGAACTTCTTGGGCAGGTACGTGGTCCAGATGTGCTTGGGCTCGAGGGTGTGGCAGTCGGCGTCGATCAGGCGGTAGTTGCGCATCGAGAGGCCTCGCGGAGCCGCGGCCGGACGGCGGCTCGTTTTTGACGATTCGTCAAAAAGTTACTCTAGTGCGAGGAAAACTGCAAACTGCCGGAATTCGGACGGCGAAATCGGGGTTCTCACGTTGGGGCCGGGTCGCTTCGCGCGCCGGGGTCAGTCGGCGTAGAGGGCGGCGATCTCGCGTTCGTAGCGGGCGACGACTAGCCGTCGCTTGGGCTTGAGGGTTGGCGTGAGCAGGCCGTTCTCGGTGGTCATCGGCTCGCGGAGCAGCAACCAGCGCTTGGGGCGCTCGTAGGCCTTGAAGGTGCCCGCGTACTTGAGGAGCTCCTCGCCGATCTTCGCGTGGCATCTGGGATCGGCGATCAGCTCATCGGGAGTCCTGGCCGCCGATCCGTCGTCGCCGGCCCAGCGGGCCAGGGCGTCGAAGCTCGGCACCACCAGCGCCACGTTGTAGGGCTTGTTGGCGCCGTAGAGGACGACCTGATCGACGAGCGGGCTCAGCGCGAGCTGCTCCTCGAGCGGCGACGGCGCCACGAACTTTCCGTTCTCGAGCTTGTACTGCTCCTTGATGCGGCCGGTGAGGTGCAGGTAGCCGTCGCGGTCCAGAAATCCGGTGTCGCCGGTGCGCAGCGCGCGCTGGCCACCGAGCTCGACGATCACCTGCTGGGTCTCCTCGGGCCGCTTGTAATAGCCCTGCATGACGTTCGGTCCGGCCACCACGATCTCGCCCTCGACCTCCGCGGGCAGCTCGCGGCCGACCTCGTCGAGAACGTGGATGTCGACGCCCGGCAGCGGTTTGCCGCTGGTGCCGAGCTTCAGGGCGCCCGGGCAGTTGACCGCGACCACCGGCGAGGTCTCGGTGAGGCCGTAGCCCTGGTAGACGGTGATGCCGAGGTCGCTGATGAAAGCGGCGATCTCGTCGGCCAGCGCGGCACCGCCGGAGATCGCGAATTCGAGCCGTCCGCCGAGCTGCGCGCGTACCTTGCGCGAGACGATCCGGTCGAAGACCCGGCACAGCAGATCGACGAAGGTGCTGCGACGGCCGTCCTCGAGGAGCCGGCGCCGCGCGCGAGCGAGCGCCATCCCTTCCTCGAAGATCCACTGCTTGAGGCGGTTCTCGCGGGCGACCCGGGCGCGGAGCCCTTCGAAGATGCGGATGAAGATCCGCGGCACCGACACGAAGACCGTCGGCCGCACCACCGCGAACTCGCTCATCAGCGTCTGCACGTCGGCGACCAGCGCCATCGACGCGCCGAACCACAGGAAGGTGTGCAGCTCGGCGGTCTGGCCGAAGGCGTGCGCCCACGGCAGGAAGCTCAAGCTCACGTGATCGGGTGAGATCGGGAACAGCTCGCGCACCGCCAGCACGTTCGACACGATGCCGCGGTGGCTGAGCATCACGCCCTTGGGCTCGCCGGTGGTTCCCGAGGTGTAGATGAGCCCCGCGGTGTCGTCCGGCGCCGGCGCGACCAATGGCGCGGGTGTCTTGGCGCCCAGCTCCAGGTGC
>CAZYWA010000915.1:1519-1807 GCA_964650975.1 uncultured bacterium | reverse complement strand
CCGCACCGCGCTCTCCGCGCTGGTGACCTTCTACACCAGCGGGTATTTCACGGTGGAAGAGCCGTTCCCGTCGATCCCGGTGTCGCACGTGGTGCTGCTGCAGGCGATTCACGATCTCCACGGCACCATCGATTCGGTCCGGCCGATCGAGATTCGCGACGACGGCTCCGTCGCCGTTAGGGCTGCGCCGGGCAGTACCCCTGATCCGGCGTGACGCAGCGCCACTCCCGTCCGGGGCCGCCATCGCCCGGCTGATGCGTCGGCTCTTCGCAGCACGCAGTGCCGGAC
>CAZYWA010000915.1:0-1509 GCA_964650975.1 uncultured bacterium | reverse complement strand
AGCGTCGGGAATCGAGGTGTCGTTCCACACGCCCGACGGACGCGCTCGCTCGTATCGCTACGTGACCGCGAACCTGGACGACCGTCATTTCTCTCGCGCGTGCGGCCTGGCGCGGCTGGTCGCCGCGCAGCATCCGGACGGCGTCCTGATCAAGGCGGGAAGCAACCTGATCGTCGACCCGGGGTTCTCGAACGTCCGTGCGGTGGTGCTCAGCGGGGCGCACGCGATCGTCGAGGACGGTGAGCTGGCGGGCGAGGATCATCGGCCGGTCGAGGGTTTCCGCCACGTCGTGGTGCCGCTCGAGGGCATGGGCATCGGTTATGCCCAGCACTCCGACGCGAACGACGCCGATCTCTGGATTCGCGGCGAAGCCCCTCATTCCTGAACGTCGCGGCACGGGCGGCTCTCGCGTGAAGATCCTGGTCCTGGGCAGCGACGGCTTTCTGGGCGGGCACGTGCTCGCGGCCGCGGCTGAGCTCGGTCACGAGGTGCGGGGCGCGGAGGCGGATCGGCCGGCGCGAGGCGCGGGAGCCTCGGCGCCGGATCTACTGGAGCTCGCGAGCGGCGACGCCGCGCACCGCGCCGCGCTGCTCGACGCCGCCCGCTCGGTGGACGTGGTGGTGGCCGCCGAGCCGCTCTCGCGGCACGCGCCGCCACGCGTCGTGCCGATGGTCGAGGCGAGCTTGCAGCGCGCGCGGCTCTCGCTCGAGATCGCTTCGCAAGCGAGGATGGCGCGGCTGGTCTGGGTGGGCTCGGCGCTGGCGGTCGGGTCGACGGTGATCAAGAGCGGCCGGTGCAA
Source organism: uncultured bacterium (assembly GCA_964650975.1). Classification (GTDB taxonomy): domain Bacteria; phylum JADJOY01; class JADJOY01; order JADJOY01; family JADJOY01; genus CAZYWA01. The sequence goes on along the minus strand of CAZYWA010000915.1, from coordinate 710 downwards.
CTCCGCCGAGTGGACGCTCGGGCGTAGCGACGCGCGCGTGCGGGCTTACGTCGAGTCGGAGCAATGGCTCGCGCGGACCGCGCCGGAGCGAGGCGTGACCCTGGTGCGGGTGCTGCCGAGCCGGCTCGCAGGCCCGGGCTCTCCCGAGCCCGCTCGCGACTTGAAGCTCATCCGCGCCTACGCGCGCTGGCGGATCGGCCTCTTCGCTCACGGCGGACTCAACGTCATCGACGTGCGCGACGCCGCCCGCGCGGTGGTGCGGGCCGCCGAGCGGGGCGCCGGGGGCGAGCGCTACCTGCTGGGCGGCCACGACCTCACCTACAAGGCGTTCTACGTCGCGATCGCGCGCGCCGTGGGCGCGCGCCACCTGCACGCCGCCATTCCCCGCAGGCTCGCGATGCTCGGGTGCGGGACGCTCGAGGCACTGTGCTTGCTGGTGGGGCGAAGCGCGCCGCTCGACCGGAACTTCGTCGACCTTCACTTCGGTCGGTACGCCTTCTACGACTCGGGTGCCGCGCACCAGGCGCTCGGCATGCACCCGCGGCCGATCGACGAGACCATGGCCGAGAGCGTCGCGAGCCTGCGCGACGCCCATCTACTCTGAGCCGCTACGGGAGCCGCTCGGCACCGGCTCACGGACCGAGCAGGCGATCCACCAGCTCGTCGGCGAGCTCCTGAGTGAGCCCGGCCATGCGATCACGCTCGCTGGT
>CAZYWA010000914.1:0-1808 GCA_964650975.1 uncultured bacterium | reverse complement strand
CCGTCGGGGCCGGGCAGCCGTTCCCGTACATCTCGGGCCTGTCGCTCAGCCTCGGTGTGATCGTCCGCGACCGCGAATCGGGCGAGGAGCGGTTCGCACGCGTGAAGGTTCCCGAGGGCCTGCCCCGCTTCATCGTGATCGGCACGCGCGGGCTGCTGATCCCGCTCGAAGACGTGATCGCGCACTTCCTGGCCTGGCTCTTCCCCGAGATGGACGTCACCGAGCGCGCCGCCTTCCGGGTCACGCGCGACGGCGACACCGAGATCTCCGACGACGCCGACGACCTGCTCGAAGCCGTCGAGAGCGAGCTGCGCAAACGGCGCTTCGGCGCGGTCGTGCGGCTCGAGGTATCGAGCTCGATCTCGCGCTCCATGCTGGCGCGGCTCGAGGAGCGGCTCCCCGCGCGTCCCCAGCTCGTCTACCCGATCCACGGCCCGCTCGACCTGGCCGACGTCGCACAGCTGAACGACCTCGACCGGCCCGACCTCAAGTACGAGCCGTGGGTGCCGTACACGCAGCGTCGCCTGGCGTCGCCCAAGGACGGAGACCTCTTCGCCGAGATCGCCGCCGGGGATATCGTCGTGCAGCACCCGTACGACTCGTTCGGCACGAGCGTCGAGGCGTTCGTCCGCGCGGCAGCGAAGGATCCCGCGGTCGTCACGCTGAAGACGACCGTCTACCGCACGAGCTTCGATTCCGCGCTCGCCCCGGCGCTGATCGCCGCGACCGAGAACGGCAAGCAGAGCGTCTGTCTCGTCGAGCTGAAGGCCCGGTTCGACGAGGCTCGCAACATCGAGTGGGCGCACTCGCTGGAGCAGGCCGGCGTCCACGTGGTCTACGGCTTCCCGGATCTCAAGATCCACGCGAAGACGACCCTGGTGGTGCGGCGCGAAGGGGACGAGCTGCGCCGCTACGTCCACATCGGCACCGGCAACTACCACGCGACAACGGCGCGCGCCTATGAGGACGTGGGCCTCTTCACTGCCGATCCCGACATTGCGGCCGACGTCGCCGACCTCTTCAACTTCGTCACCGGCTTCGGCCGGCCGCGCGCGTTTCGCAAGCTCCTCGTCGCCCCGTTCAGGTTGCGCAAGCAGCTCGTGGAGCACATCCGCGCCGTCGCCGACGCAGCCACCGCGGGCCAGCATGCGCGCATCCGAATCAAGATCAACAACCTCACCGACCCGGCGATCGTCGAAGAGCTCTACCGCGCGTCGCAAGCCGGCGCCGAGATCGACTTGATCGTCCGCGCCGTGTGCACGCTCCGTCCCGGCGTCCCGGGCATGAGCGACCGGATCCGCGTCCGCTCGATCCTCGGGCGGTTCCTCGAGCATGGACGCCTCTTCTGCTTCGAGGCCGGCGAGCGCAAGACGTACCTTCTCGGCAGCGCCGACCTGATGTCGCGCAACCTCGATCACCGGATCGAGGTCGTCGTTCCGGTCGAGTCCGCGCATGTCCGCGCAGAGATCGAGTCGATCTTCAAGGCGCTGCTCGCCGACAATTCGCAGGCCTGGGAGCTGCACGGCGACGGCACGTGGACGCGCATCACGCCCGAGGGCAACGACCGCCGCCGCCCTGCCCAGACAGTGTTCATGCGCCGCCGCGACCGCGCGCGCCGGTTCCCGAGGCCGCGATGAGCGGCGGTGCCGACCTGTGGCTCCGGCATGATGATGCAATGCTCGTCGGGGTCATCGACGTGGGGTCGAACACGGTCCGCCTGGTCGTCACACGCGACGACGAGACGGTCCTCCAGCGGCGTGCTCTCGTTCGCCTCGGCGAAGGCATCGAACGCACCGGCTCGATCTCCG
>CAZYWA010000913.1:0-1808 GCA_964650975.1 uncultured bacterium | reverse complement strand
GAGCGGGTCGAGAAAAGCTTGCACGCGTAAACCTCGCCGCGCGGCAGCACGCCCACCCGCGACCACGGATGACGGCAGCTCGCCTGGGCGAGATTCACGGCCTTGCGGAGGTGGTGCTCCAGGTGATCGGGTGTGAGGTCGAGAGGGATCAAGAACGCTTCGGTGCGGCCGCCGGCGAAGCTCGCGAGAATCGCGCGTAGTCGCGCGGCGAGGCCGTCGAGCGTCTCCGGCCGCGGTGCCTTGGTCCCTTCGCCGCGGGCCAGCACGCCGTCCGCCGCGGGCCGCAGCGTCACCTTCCCCGGGTCTTCTTCCTTGAGCACGAAGTAATCGACGTCTTCGGCGCGCGCGATCTCCGCCAGCTCCTCGAGGACGCCGAGGTTCTCCTTGAGCACGGCCGCCTTGAGCGTGAGCTTCGGGAATGCGCGACCGAGCCGGTTGCGTTCGTCGCGGAGCGTGCGCAGCGTCACGATCGCACGGTCGAACGAGCCCGGCCGGCGTGTGATCTGGTCGTGCACCTCGCGCGTGCCGAGGATCGAGAAGTCGACGGCCGCCATGCCGGGCCGCGGCAGACCGCGGCTTCCCAGGCGCGCCAGCTCGCGCGCGCCGTCGTCGTCGAGCAGCGTGCCGTTGGTCTCGATCGTGACCAGCCGCAGCGCCGCGAGCCGCTCCAGGATCTCGAGCAAGTCGGCGCGAGCGAACGGCTCGCCGCCGCTGATCGACACCAGCCGCGCGGTGGGAAGATCGCGCACCACGCGCTCGATCTCGGCGGCGGAGAGGTAATCGGGATCGGCCGCCACCGCCGCGACTGCTTCGCCGAGGGTGCCGCGGTAGAAGCACATCCGGCAGTCGAGATTGCAGCGGTCGGTGACTTCCAGGAAGAGCTGCGCGGGAGGGAGCGCCCGGCCGCCCAACGCACGGCCCAGGGCGCCGTGCAGCGACATGCCCGCGGAGTAGGCGTCCTTGAGGCCGGGCATCGTGCGCCTACTTCACCAGTCGCCGTGCTCGCGATGGAGGGCGTTGTAGATGTCGAACGCCACCGTGCCGTTCTTGGTCACGTAGCACATGTGGCAGCTCGATGCTTCGCGCAGGTCCATCGTGTCGACGTTGTGGAATTTCTCGACCGTGAGGAACAGGAGCCCGCGCGGCGGCTTCTTGGTGGCGTACTGGAGGATGTTGCCGACCGCCGGTGCGAACCGCGCCAGCGTGCCGGCGCGCCGCGCCACGGCACCCGGTGAATCGAGCCGGGTGATGGGCGCGTAGTCGTCGGCGTTTCCCACCACCACCATCGGCAGGGTCGAGAGCTTCTGCCGGAACTCCTCGCGGCCGGTCACCTTGTAGAGTCGCGACAGCCAGCGCACCGAGTCCACGAAATCGTCGGGACGGATGCGGCCGCCGGTCTCGCTCTCGATCGCCGCGAGAGCTTGAGCCACGTGCGTCGAGTCGGGAACGCCGGCGATCGATTCGTTCCGCACCACGCGCGAGTGGGGATAGAAGCTCACCCAGAAGATCCCGCGTTCGAGAGCGAAGCGGATGATGCGACCGATCTGGCTGGTGTTGAGCTCGCGGACCAGCATGACCGCGAACTGCACCTTGATGTCGGCCGCGAGCAGCTGGTCGATAACCTCGAGCTTGTTGTCGATCAGCCCCAGGCCGCGGGTCTTCTCGTAGATCGAGTCCTCGAAGCCGTCGAACTGGAGGATCACCCACTCGAGCCCGGCCTCCTTCAGCTCCTGGATCTTCCCGGGACGGGTCAGCAAGGCGCCGTTGGTGTTGAGGCGTGGCACGTAACCGCGATCCTTCACCGCGCG
>CAZYWA010000912.1:0-1815 GCA_964650975.1 uncultured bacterium | reverse complement strand
GATGGGCTCCCGACGGTTCGAGCTGCGATCAAGTTGGGGATCGAGACACCCAGACTCGCGTTTCTCGTGCGGAAACCCGCGTTTGTGTCGAGCCTCGGATCTGCGCGAGCCGCCTCGGCCCGCAGGAACACCTGAACCCGGATGATCCGCTGCAGCGAGATACGCGGCACCGGACCCGCGGGGAGCTCTCCGCCCGACAGGATACCGTCGCCATTCGTGTCGCCCCATAGGATGTCGTTGCCGCCATCCGCGAGCGGACGGATTTGGCCATCTCCGTCCTCGTCGAGCCAGTAGGCGAAGAGCGGCCGAGGCTGGTTCAACCCATCCTGGGGGAAGGCACCGCTCGCGTCACGGCCTCGAATGCCGGCGGTTATCCACTCGGCTTCACCGGTGGTGGTCGCGCTCGTGCTGACCTCACGCATCAGGTTGTAGTCCGCCGGGTTCGGGGTAGAAGCGTCTGTGTCGTTCGCGAAATCGAGGGCCATGGACAAGCCCTCGTTCTCGACTGCAAATCGAAGCTGGCCCGAGCCATCGCGGGCGATCCCGTTGCCGTTGTGGTCGAGGGTCCACCGCACCGCTTCGGCATGAAGGGTGCCGCCTGGCAGCGACGCGGCGCACGAACCGCAAGCGTCGTCGCTGCACAGCGCCAGACCGTAGAAGTCGAGCGGCGGCGAATCCGCCGAGCCACCACTCGGTCCGCTGCCGTTGAGATCCGCCAGGAAGGTCACCTGGAAATCCGACGCCTGCAGGAACGCCATCGCTGTGCAGCCCGCGTCCGGGTCCAGGTAGCGAATTGGATGGTTGGTGCCGCTTACCCCCGCCATGGCGAGGTCGTGCTCGAGCTGCGAAGCCGCGGTCGCGAGGCTCGCGCCCATGTCGGCGATCGCCGACGTCGCCTCGGTGGTCTGACGGGCCGCGCTCGTTACGGCGAAAATCGCCGCGACGGCGACCGAGCTGAGCGCCAGTGAGATCAGCAGCTCGACGAGCGTGAATCCGCGCCCGGCGTAGACACGTGACGCGCGGGGGACCCTTCGCTCAGGGCACATAGCGGCTGCCTTGCAGATGGACAGGGTTCGACGCCAGCGGCTCGCGCACGCTCACGGTCACGTCGATCCTGCTTACCGCTGACGGTGTGTAGCTGCACTGGACGGTGTTGATGACGAGACCATTTTCGATCACGGGCGCCTTGCAGCGCGCGTCCGTGGCGGAACCATCGGTCAGCTCGGACGTATCGGCCGCGAGCAGCAGCGACAGCCTGTCTTCGGCTGTTGCGAGCGCGGCTGTTCCCATGGTCGTCGCGGTCTCCGTGCGGAGCGCAAGGCGGTTCGTGGCCAGCAGCGCGATCAGACCGACGGAGAGCAGAAACAAGGCGACGAGCACTTCGACGAGCGTGAAACCGCGATGGTTGAGGAGCGCGGCTGGCGAAGCAGGGGAAACGGGCGGAGTCCTAGTCATTGCACGCATGGGGTCCTCCATCGAGGAAAACGTCAGCCGAATCGTGGTGCACGATCGGGGCCTTCATTCAATCGGGCACCCCGATCGGGCAATCGACCCGAGACCCCAAGCTCCGCGCTCTCAGCAGGCGCGGCGAGCCTCGCACGGGGCATTCTCGACTTCAGCGTTCATCGTCCGATTCGAAGCGCACGGCACCGAAAGTGCTCTAAAGAGCGTTCGACAAGAAAGAGCACGTGATCGACCGCCCCATCCCCATTCCTTCCCGGGCACTCTGACTGAATTACCGGACCGCCTGACCGACCCCCACCGACCAGAAAACCCCTTTCCCGACGTACAAGGACAAAAACCCATGCCCAGCCC
>CAZYWA010000911.1:0-1820 GCA_964650975.1 uncultured bacterium | reverse complement strand
TGCTGACCGCGGACGTCGGCTCGGTCTACGTGGCGATCCGCTCGCTCGAGGAGCAACTGGGCTTCACGCGGGCGAACGTCGAGGCGCAGCAAGAGACCCTCGACCTGACGAAGGTCCGCTTCGAGGTCGGCGCGGTCTCGGAGCTCGACGTGGCCACCGCGGAGGCGGCGCTCGCGAACACCCGGGCGCTGGTCCCGCGGATCGAGGATTCGCTGCAGGCCTCCACGCTGGCGCTTTGCGTGCTGCTCGGACGTACCCCGTCGACGCTGAGCGACGAGCTCGGCCCGAGCGGCGCGGTGCCGTCCGCTCCCGCGGAGATCGCACTCGGCGTGCCGGCGGACCTGCTGCGCCGTCGTCCCGACGTGCGCAGCGCCGAACGAACGGTGGCCGCGCTCTCGGCCGAGCTCGGCGTGGCGACCGCGGACCTCTACCCGGCCTTCGCGATCAAGGGACTGACCGGCTTCCGCGCCACCACCGCCGAATTGGCCACCCGCTCTCCGAGCCCGCACAACCTCTTCGACTCGAGCTCGTTCATCGGCTTCATCGGGCTCGACATGACCTGGCCGATCCTCGACTACGGCCGGATCCGGAACAACATCCGCGCCGCCGACGCGCGCCTGGAGGAGGCGCGGACGGCGTACCGGAACACCGTGCTTCAAGCCGCGGCCGACGTGGAGACCGGTCTTTCGAGCTTCTTGCGAAGCCGGGAGCGCGCGGCCCTGCTCGCGGAGAGCGTCACGGCCGCCCAGCGCACGGTCGAGCTGTCGCTGATCCGCTATCGCCAGGGAGCGAGCGATTTCCTGCGAGTCAGTCAGGCGCAGGTCGATCTGGTCGAGCGCCAGAACAGCCTGGTGATCGCGCGCTCCGACGTGGCGCGAGGAGCGATCGAAACGTTTCGCGCGCTGGGCGGCGGCTGGGAGAGTGCCTCCGCTCGCGAGCTGGTGCCTCGGGCGACGGCGGACGAGATGCGCGCTCGCACGGACTGGGGCGATCTGCTCGACTCGGTCGAGGCGCCGAAGAGCACCGCACCCGCGGAAGACGAGGCCACGCATGGTCGAGAGAACTGAACGGTCTTCGCCGTTCCGGAGCCGGTGCGGGCGCGCTCCGCGCCGCGCCATCGCGATGGTCGCGGTGCTGGCCGCGACGTGCACCACCGGCTGCAAATCGAGCAGCAACACCTTCGCCGCACCCCCTCCACCCGAGGTCACGGTGGCTCACCCCAAGCGGCAGCCGGTGACGCGCTATCTGGAATCGACCGGCACCACCGAGGCCTACGAGACCGTGGACCTGCGCGCCCGCGTCCCCGGATTCCTGGAGCAGGTCAACTTCAAGCCGGGCAGCAAGGTGAAGCAGGGCGACCTGCTGTTCGTGATCGACAGGCGCACCTACCAAGCCGCCGTCGACCGCGCCGAGTCTCAGCTGCTCGCCGATCAGGCCGCGCTCAAGGTGGCGGAGGCGGAGGCCACGATGACCGGCGAGCTGGCCACGCGCCACGCCGGCAGCGAGATCGACCGCATCACGAAGCTCGGCCAGCGCGACGCGGCGAAAGCGGCCGTCGCGGCGGCACAGGCGAGCCTCGAGACCGCGAAGCTCGATCTCGAGTTCTGCGAGGTCCGCTCGCCACTCACCGGCCGGATCACCAAGAACTTCGTCGACATCGGCAACCTGGTGGGCTCCGCCGGCCAGAGCACGGTGCTGGCGCGGGTCGTCGACCCCCATCCTCTCTACGTCACGATCGACGCGCCGGAGAGCGACGTCCTCATGATGCGTCGCGAGCGGCTCGCCACCGCTCCCACGGCCGAGCCCGGTCAGCTCGCTTC
>CAZYWA010000910.1:0-1822 GCA_964650975.1 uncultured bacterium | reverse complement strand
AGACAAGAGCTAGTCGATCGACAGCTGCGCCTCGGGTTCGTGACCGCCGCGGCGCAGCGTGGGTGCTCGGAGCGCTCCATCGCGAACCAGACGGGGCATCGCTCGATGCCCGTGCTGCGCGGCTACATCCGGCGGGCGACGGTGTTCGAGGAGAACGCGGCGGTGAGCCTGACGTCGGCGCTGTAGGGCGACGAAGCTGCGTCACGCAGACCGGATTGAACAGGCTCATCAGCCCGCGCGGCCTCCCGCCGATCAGTTCAGGTCGTCGCGAATTTCCGCCGCGTCCAACCCATCGCCAAGGGACCGAGCCGCGCGGCTACCATGCCGGGCGCCAAGCGGTAGAGCCGCCAGAAGACCGATGCCAGAGCAGTCACGGTGATGATGGGTCGGTTCCGCTCGACGCCCCGCAGGATCGCGCGGGCGCACGCGTCGGCCGGCAGGAGCCGGAACGCCGGATCGGCCAGCATCTTCTGCTTGTCGAGGTTCAAGTAGGTGAGCGAGTCCTTGATCGGCGTGTCGATCAGTCCCGGGCACACGACGCTGACCTTCACCCCGAAGGCGTGGGCTTCGCCGCGCAGCGAAGTCGAGAGCCCTACCACCGCGTGCTTGGTCGCCGCGTAGGCTGTGGCTCCGGGCGTGGGCACGAGACCGGCGAGGGAGGCGGTGTTCACGATGTGACCCGAACCCTGCGCCACCATGCGCGGGTAAGCCGCGGCGACCCCGTGCACCACCCCGTGCAGGTTCACCTCGAGGATCCGCTTCCACTGCGCGAGCGTCATGTCGCGCACGTCACCGAAGAGCGCGATCCCGGCATTGTTGAACATGTAGTCGATGCGCCCGTCGCGAGAAACCGTGGACGCGACCAACTCCTCCACCTGCGCCGCGTCGCTCACGTCGACTCTCGCGGCACGAGCTGTCCCGGCGCCGGCGACGATTCGCGCCGCGGTCTCCTCAGCCTTGGCCCCATCGATGTCGGCCGCCACGACGTTGGCGCCGCGGCGCGCAAGCTCCTCGCACACCGCGCGGCCGATTCCCGAGGCACCTCCGGTGACGATCGCGACCTTCCCGTCCAGGCGGCTCACGGATTCCCCCTCGTGTCGCACCGAGCGAACCCCATTCGCTCGACCCAGACAAGATTGGCGCAGATCAACCGATCCCGTTAGGCGCGAGCGCGGAACTGTGCCCCGTGTGGACGCTGCGGGCGTGGCTCGAGGCGAGCCGAATCACGAGCGGGCCGCTGTTCCGGAGTGTCGATCGGCACGGGAAGGTAAGGGCCGAGAGGACCGACGGGCTCACCGTCGCGAGGGTGGTGAAGCGGGCAGCGCTGGCCGCGGGGCTCGACGCCGAGCGGTTCAGCGGGCACTCGCTGCGGCTCGGCTTCGTCACCACCGCGGCACGGCGTGGTTGTTCGGAACGCGCCATCGCGAACCAGACCGGGAGGGGTCGATGCTCGTGCTCCGCGGGTACATCCGGCGAGCCAGCGTGTTCGAGGAGAATGCGGCGGTGGCGGTGGTGACGTAGGGCGGGCCGGGACGGTCGATGTTCGCGCGCCCCGCCCGACTTCGCTGGCAGGCCGCCTCCTGCTTGACCGGCAATTCATCGTCGCCTATCGTCGCTCGGCCAACGCTCTAATTGGGAGAACGCACATGCGTATGATGATGAAAGGGTCTATTCCCGTCGAAGCGGGCAACAAGGCTATCAAGGACGGTACGCTCCCGAAGACCATGATGGGGTTCGTCGAGCGGATGAAACCCGAGTCCTGCTACTTCGTCGCCGAGGACGGGAAGCGGACCGGGTATTTCTTCTTCGACCTTGCGGACGC
>CAZYWA010000909.1:0-1824 GCA_964650975.1 uncultured bacterium | reverse complement strand
GCGCAGCGCGCCGATCTGGCGGTCCATGCGCGCATAGCGCTTCGGGTCGAGGTACTGGAACGAGAACCGCGAGAGCTCACGGCTGATCTCACCCAGGCCGAGCCGCGCGGCGACCGGTACGTAGACGTCGAGCGTCTCCTGAGCCGTGCGCCGCTGCTTGTCGCGGCGCATGGCGCCCAGGGAGCGCACGTTGTCGAGCCGGTCGAGGATCTTCACGATCAGCGTGCGGATGTCGCGCACCGTCGACACCAGCATCTTCGAGTACGTCTGGGCCTTCCCGCGCTCCCAGCCCTTCGCTTCCTCGGCGGTGATCTTGGTCAGACCGTCGACCACGTCCGCGATGTCGCCGTAGGTGTCGCGAAGCTCGCCGATCGTGACGCTCGTGTCCTCGAGCGTGTCGTGGAGCAGGGCGATCGTGACGGTGTCCGGATCCAGCCCGAGCTCGCTCGCCTCCACCGCGATGCGCAGCGGATGGTGGAGGTAGGGCTCGCCCGACTTGCGGGTCTGCCCGGCGTGTAGACGCTCGCCGTCGAGCTTGGCTCGCTCGACCAGCCCGAGATCCGCGTCCGGGTACCAGCGCCGCAGGTTCGCGACGATCCGCGCCCAGTACGCGTCCGCTACCTGCTGATGGGACGGCGGCTCAGCGGAGGGCTGCGGCGAACCGGCATCCGCCGGAGGTGCGCTCGAAGCACCGTCCTCGGGATCGGTCGGGCCCGGCTCCCGGCGCGGCGCGTCGTCGGGCCCGCGGGCCAGGAGACCTTCGCTCCAGCCGTCGTCAGCGCTGGCTCCGGGCGCACTCATCGCGCCGGCCGATGGCGGATGCGCGTGAGAAGCCACGGGCGAGGGCTCCGGAACGCAAGGTGTCATCCCTGCAAGTCGGCGTCATGCCGACGAAACTCGTGGGCAAGTGTAACAGGTTCCAGCGTCACACCCAACATCGACGGCGCGCGGCATGCAGCTTGCGACCTGGCCAGGCATGACGGTATGGTGACCGCGCCGGCCGACCGCGTTGCCACTCGAAGCGCGCGTCTGCAACCCCGGCTCACCATTCACGTTTCGCGACGGCTTCCCGGAGCATCCATGGCGCGCATCCTGCTCTTCAAAGCCTTCCGCCCGCTCGAGTACTACACCGTCACCCAGCCCCTCGGGCTCATGTACCTGGCGTCCACGCTGCGGCAGCACGGACACGAGGTCGGGATCGTGGACATGATCGCGGAGGTGATGGCGCCGGAAGATGCGGTGGCGCGCGCCAAGACCTTCGAGCCGGATCTGGTGGGCATCCACTCGATGACCCACGAGGCGCCGACGATGCACTCGCTCGCGCGGCTGCTCAAGGAATGGCGGCCCTCGTTGCCGGTCGCCGTGGGCGGGCCCCACCCGTCGACCGATCCGAACGAGACCCTGAAGGACGAAGCGATCGACGCGCTCTGCATCGGCGAGGGCGAGGACACCGCACCCGAGCTGATCGCGAAGCTCTTGGCCGGCGAGCTGCCGGTGGGCGTGCTGGGCGCCGGCTACCGGAAGGACGGCGAGATCGTCCTCGAGCCGCCGCGTCCACCGATCCTCGACCTCGACCGCATCCCCTTCCCGGCCTGGGATCTGGTGGACGTGCAGCGCTACTTCGACCTGCCCAAGTTCTCGACGGTCTGCAAGCGCAAGCAGTACATGTCGATCTTCACCTCGCGCGGTTGTCCGTACTCCTGTACGTACTGCCACACGATCTTCACCAAGAAGTTCCGCACTCGCAGCGTCGACAACGTCATGCAGGAGCTCAAGGTCCTGCACGACGATTACGGCATCCGCGAGCTGCACGTGCTGGAGGAC
>CAZYWA010000908.1:0-1824 GCA_964650975.1 uncultured bacterium | reverse complement strand
GCACGTTCGCCGTGGTGCGAACGATCTGATGCGGCGACACGTCGCTGTATCCCTGCCCGACCGTGATGTGATGGTCGGTCGATCCGGGCAACGGACAGTCGCTGGTACCGGCCTGCGCGGTGCCGTTGAGAGACAGGCACCCGTCTCGTACACAGCGGAACCCGGCACCGTCGTCCCACGTCGACCGGCCGCGCATGACACCGCGGTACGTCGCGAACAAGTGGACGGTGTTGAGCCATGAGCCGCCACGCAGAATCGTGGAAGATCCGGTCGCGGGGCCCTGCGGGTCCGTGAGCGGGCTCACCGAGTAGTAATTCGGGTCGTACCAGTCGCTCACCCACTGGTACACGTTCCCCGCCATGTCGAGGGCGCCGTAGGGTGAGGCGCCGCCCCCCTTCGATCCCACGGGCCAGGTGGTCCCCAGACCGCAGCCGTTTCCGTCGCCGTTCGGGTCGCTCATCACCGCGTGGTCGCAGGTCGGCGTCGCGTCGCCCCACGGATAGGTCCGCGCGTCGGTTCCCCGCGCCGCCTTCTCCCACTCGGCCTCCGTCGGCAAACGCCGTCCATTCCCAGCCCAAGCGCAGTACGCCGCCGCCTGGGTCCAGTCGACACAGTTGATCGGATGGGCTCCTCGATTCGGAGCGCCCCAGTTGCAAGCCGGATCGTGGGTATACGAACCGTCCGGCGCGGTGCAGGCGGTTGCGCTCACGCAAGCCGCATAGACATCCACCGTGACGTCGTTCCGATCGATCCAGTAGTCGCTCAGATCGACCGTGTGCACCGGCTGCTCATCCGGGACGGCCTCTGACCCCATCGTGAAGGTCCCCGCAGGCACGTACACCATGTCCGGGTCGCAGCTCACGGCCGGCACGCTCGACGTCCACGCACACGTGTCGGCCGACTCGAAGCCGTTCTGCCAGAGGATGACGGCGTCGGCGGCTCGGGCGGCGAATGCGACCAGCGAGAACGCGATCACTCCGGCGACGGCAAATGCGCGGCCCCTCATGTCCACCCCCTCACCGATACCACTTCCTCTACCCCCGCTCGAGACGCCATCCAGGTGTCGGAGAAATCCTCGCCGCGAGCCATTGTCGCAAACGCGAGCAAAATTCCGGCCGCGGCGCCGACGCGAACGCGGTCGCGGAGCCGTTTCGGGAACTTTCGGCGATCCAGGATCGCGCTGATCGAGTGAGCGATTCAGACCGGGTCGGGCGTCGGGGATTCAACCGGGTCCTTGGCTCGGCTCGAAGCCTCGTCTCAGGATGAATCGGCGGATCCACCCGGTTCGCTCGCGCGCAACCAGAGCGGTCCGCTCGAACCCGACCGCGTGGCTGCCGCTCGGCTGAGACCGACCTGGGCGGGCGACATCGGCCGAGATGACGCGCTCCCGCTTCATGGCCTCGCTCGGGCGAAGTGCCCGGCGACAATGCCGGAGCTCGTACGGGTTTTGCGGCTCTGCTGGGCACGTGGAACGAAGGCTGGGAACACCACCTTCAATTGCCGTGTAGCTTTGGCTTGCTACGCCCTCGTGAATCGATCAAAGCTCGAAATATCACCATTTTCCCAGTGGAAATCATGGCTTTCACCGGCTTGGTCCCCGCCTTGCACCCGAACCGCGAAAACCAAGCAAGCGACTGCGGCGCGTTCCCGCCCTGTCGATCACGTTTTCAACGAGGGAGTGAGTCTTGAGCATCCGGGGAGTCCCATTCGCCGCGACCCCCGAGATGGGAATGGCGGAGCAAGTCGCCTTCCTGAACTCGGTGCTGGAAGGCTCGACCGAGTACTCGATCATCGCGATGGACCTCGACGCCAAGATCCTCGCCT
>CAZYWA010000907.1:0-1837 GCA_964650975.1 uncultured bacterium | reverse complement strand
CGGATCGAGGCGAAGCGGCTGGTCGGTCTTGTTCTCCACATCGAGCACCAACCCATCCCACGTGGGGCTCAGCCAGCTCTTCACCCGCCGGACCGCGAGCTCCGGGCGCTCGAGCTCGCTGGCCGAGCCACCGTCCACGACCGAGTACCCGGCCAACGGCTGGTCGAGGTACATCGCGCGGATGAGCTCGATGGGGGAGTAAGTCGTTCGACTCGCCTTCGTGGCGGCGGAGTCCGGTTGGCCGCGCGCGAGCCCGTCGATCGCCTTCAGGTGTTTATCGAGGCCGATCCAAAGCGAGATTGTCGGATGCCCGTCGGTGGCTTCACTCACCTCGATGGGAATCGAGTAGCCCCCATCGAGCCGGACGAAAAGGCTCGTCTGGAACGCGGGGTGCGCGGGTCGCACGTAGACGACCGCGTCGCCCGGCTTTGTCGCCACGAGGACTTCGTCATCGGAGACCACGTCGAGGACTTCACGTGGGAAGACCAACTCGGTGAGACGTCCCGGTTCCAGCCGGATCGGGATCGGCGATCCCGTGAAGGTCACCTCCTCGGCTTGCACAGAGCCGGCCACCATGGAGATCAAGATGAGAACGAGTACGAGGCCGAGCCTGACCCTCCGGTTCATGACAGGTCCCCCCCGCTCGTCGCCGCCGCGGTTTCGAAGTCGGCCTGCGAGCATTCTTTCGGCTGCGCAACGCTCGTGATGGTGAGGGGGCGCGGATAGACGGCACTTGGGCGGACGCGCTCCACCGTGAGCTGGTAGCAACAACCCGTTTCGGGACCGACCGGGTCGTCTCCGAGGAAGCGCTTCCGCATCCCGAAGATCCCCACCTCCCACCCTCCGTTAACCGTGCGAACGGACTCTTCGACCGGATCAAAGATCGAGGTCTTGCGGTTCGTCAGCACCTCGAACTTGAGGTCCTTCGCCACCGCGAGCCAGGGCTCGAGAAACCGGGGATGAACAAAGCGGCTCGCCTCGAGCACGTGTCGGTCGATTGCCTTCTCGTCGGGTCGCAACGTCGCGACCCGGTCGACGAAGCCGCGTGCGAAGGCCTTCACGTCGTCGGGTTTCACCTCGTCCGGTCTGTAGATCCCGTCCTCGAGGTGGGTGATGTAGGCAGGTCGAGGTCGCACCGCGACGAGGGCGAGCGCCACGACGCAAACGACGGTGACGAGCCCCAGGAAGAGCGTCACCATCCTCCATGTGACGACCGCCTCACGCAGGCCGGTGCGCTCGTCGACGAACCGAGCACCACGGGCCTCGGCGCGGCCGCGTGCCAGGAGATCCGGATCGGGTGCGTTCCTTGGGTTACGGTCCATACGAACGCACTCTCCGGGCGGACGGGAGCAAGTCGTCCCGTCCGCCGCGGCCCACGAGGTAGTGAGCGACCTGCACGACCAGCCCGCGGTCGTCAGGCCGCGTAAGCTTCCGCAGCGCAATGAAGAGCGCGATCACCGGGAACGGTCCTCCGAAGGCGCCGAGTCTCAGGACGAAGAAGCAGAAGTAGATCGCGACGAAGAGCACGACCCAGCCCGGGAGGCTCACGCCGCCGGGGGCGATGGGGCGGTCGACGTGTAGCGGAAAATCACGTGTGGGCATGGCCGGCTCCGTGCGGGACGTGCGCTCTCGGTTGGATCATTCGACGGCTTCTCCGAACGGGTCGCCTGAAGGGTCAGCCGCCCGGTGCGAAGATCGTGGCGTTCGCCTGCCCGCGCTCCGCCGAGTACGAGAGGTACTGGGGACCTGCCCATGCGATGAGACCGCCGACAGCGAGGATCGTGAGGCCGAGTCCAATGCGACCGGCGAGCGCCATGACGAGGCCGATGATGAGGAT
>CAZYWA010000906.1:0-1838 GCA_964650975.1 uncultured bacterium | reverse complement strand
CGAACGGGAACAGCCTGAAGGTGATCGGCACGCCGACCGCAACCGGGACGTTCAACTTCATGCTCAGCGTGACCGACCATCTGGGCTACTCCGCCACACGAGTGAGCTCGATGCAGATCAACGGGCCGCCGGCATTCACCTCGACCACACTTCCGACGGGAGAGCTGGGCGCGCCGTACACCAGCTTCTTCCCGTGCTGCACCGGCGGCATCGGCGGCCCGTACCTCTCCAGCGTCACGTCGGCTCTCCCGCCAGGGTTGAGCCTGCCGAGCAACTCGGGGCCGATCACCGGCACGCCGACGCAGGCCGGGACGTTCACGGTCGGCCTGATGGTGTGCGAGAACCACAATCCGGGCGGTTGTGTGAATGAGCTCGCGACGCTTCAGGTCGTCCCGCAGATCTCGTGCGGCCCGAATTCGGTGCTACCGGTCGGTGAGGTGACGTTCGCCTACAGCGGCGTGATCGACTGCTCCGGTGGGGTTGGGCCGGTGAATGTGCAGTTCACTTCGGGTGGGTTCCCGCCTGGGATCGCCGGTGGAAGTCACGCGAGCGTGGTCGGGACGCCGACGGTGGCGGGTGTGTATCCGTTCTCGCTCCTGTTGACGGATGCGAATGGGCTCACGGCGACGTTCTCGTCCTCGATCACGATCGCCGGGCCGCCCGCGTTCGGGAACGGGGCGCTCGCGACCGGGTGGATCGGCAACAGTTACTCGGACACCGCCGACTGCTGCGCTGGCGGGGTCGGGCCGTACGCGATCACGCGCGATTCCGGCTCGCTGCCGCCGGGCCTCAGCCTCGACTCCGCCGGGCACCTGACCGGCCATCCGACGACGCCCGGCACGTACACCTTCCACCTGAGCGTGACCGACTCGTTCGGCGCGATCGGCGGACGGAGCTTCAGCGTCACGGTGGTTCCGCAGGTCGATCGCTTCAAGGTCGCGCTCTCGGGGAGCACGGTGCTCTCGGTGACCGGAGCGACGTTGACGGTGACGGCGCTCGTCGCGGCGGGCGACGGCGTCACCGGGTTCTCGGGGCCGGTCGTGGTCAGCGATATCTCAGGCACCGTGCAGACCGGCCCGTTCACGTGGACGATGGGCGTCGGGCGGGCAACCGTCCGCTTCAACGCCGCGCAGAACCCTGACACGGTGACCGCGGCCGAGCCGCCTGGTGGCACCGGCGCGACGGGCACATCAGGTGCGTTCGATCTCGTCGGCCCTGTCGACCACTTCAAGGTCGGAACGCCCGGGACCTACGCCGGCTCGAACGTCGACCTGCAGGTGATGATCACCGCCTACGACTCGCTCAACCAGCCGGTCACCGACTACACCGGCGGCCCCGGCGGCGCGCTCGTGATGAGCGACACCTCGGGCACGCTGACCGTCAGCTCGATCAGCTGGAGCAACGGCATCGGCAGGGCGACCGTCCGCTTCAACGGCGCGTACCTCCTCGACCGCGTGAGCGCCTCCGACCCGACGAGCGCCTCCGGAGCGAGCGGCGTCAGCGGCACCTTCGGCCTGATCGGGCCTGCGACGCATTTCAAGGTCTCCACACCCGGAACGACTGTCCGCGTGGGTGACCTCGCCACGTTCACCTTCACAGCCCTCGACTCGCTGAACCAGGTCGTCACGAACTACTCCGCCCCGCTCGTGCTCGGCGACCTCTCACACGGCATCTCCCTCGCCAGCGTGAACTGGAACGGCGGCGTCGCAACCGTCACGGCGACATTCAGCTTGGTCTACAACCTCGACCGGATCAGCGTCGGCACGTTCCCCGACTCGGCATCTCGGGAACGAGCGGCACCTTCGGCGTCGTGCCCGGCCGCCAGTTGGCTCTGTAGT
>CAZYWA010000905.1:0-1865 GCA_964650975.1 uncultured bacterium | reverse complement strand
GGCCCCCCGCCCCCCCGCGCCCCCCCCCCCCCCCCCGCGCCCCCGCCCCCCCCCCCCCCCACAACACCAAGAGCGGTGTGGCCGACCTCGAGGGCCAGGACGACGCGGCCTGCATCGCGTCGATCCGCGAGTACCTGTCGTTTTTCCCGGCGAACGCGCGGCTCCAGCCCGACGTGGTGCCTTGCGACGATCCCCTCGACCGCGCCGACGAAGAGCTGCTCGACATCGTGCCGGTCGAGCCGCGCAAGGTCTACGACGTGAAGAAGGTGATCAAGCGCATCGCCGACCACGGCAAGCTCTTCGAGCTGAAGCCGCTCTGGGCGCGCAACCTCACCACGGCGCTGGTGCGGATCGGCGGCCGCGCCGCCGGCGTGATCGCCAACAACCCGATGTTCTACGGCGGAGTGCTGGACGTCGACGCGGCCGACAAAGGCGCTCGTTTCATCAACCTCTGCGACGCCTTCAACATCCCGCTCATCTTCCTGATGGACACCCCCGGCTTCCTGATCGGCACCAAGGCCGAGGAGCAAGGAATCATCCGCCACGGCGCCAAGATGGTGCACGCCGTGTCGTGCGCCACCGTGCCCAAGCTCACCGTGGTGCTGCGCAAGGGCTATGGCGCCGGCTACTACGCCATGTGCGGGCGCGGCTACGAGCCCGATCACATCGTCGCGTGGCCCACGGCCGAGATCAGCGTCATGGGACCGGAAGGCATGGTGTCGATCTTCGCCCGCAAGCTGCTCGCAGCGCAGGAGGATCCGGCACCGATGGCGAAGTACCTGGCCGACAAGATCCGCGAGACCATCGATCCGATGATCGCCGCCGGCTGGGGCTACATCGACGACATCATCGACCCCCGCCAGACCCGCAAGGTGCTCGCCACGATGCTCGAGCTGACCCGCGACAAGACGGTGCAGCGGCCGTACCGCAAGCACGGTGTGGTGCCGGTGTAGCGCGAAATTCCGACTCGGCGGATTTCGACCGCGGCGGAGACGGAAGGCCCTCCACGACGAACCCGAACAGGTCCGCTCGGCGGACTGGGGGTGCGGATGAAACTCATCCTCGCGGCTCTAGTGCTCTCATCGGTGCTCGCGACCACGGCGAGCGCCACGTGCACGTGGAAGATCGTCGGCGACGACCTCTTCATCGACGGCTGCAACGTCCACATCACCAACGGCGCCGGATCGACGGCCACGACCAACGGCCTGGGGAACCTCATTCTCGGCTACAACGAACCTCGCCCGAACACGGGTCCGGCGGATCGGCAAGGTTCACACAACCTCGTCGTCGGTCCGCGCCACCACTACTCATCCTCGGGTGGCCTGGTCGCCGGCCGGCAAAACACGATCAGCGGTCCGTATGCCTCTGTCACCGGCGGCGGTCAAAACGTGGCGAGCGGCAGCCGGTCTTCGATAACCGGCGGCCAGAACAACGTCGCCAGCGGCGATTACTCAATGGTGAGCGGCGGCACGCTCAACCAGGCGACGGACGTTTTCACGTCCGTCGCCGGTGGAGTCGGGGGATTGGCGGGGCCGGGTTGGATCCTGGCAGTGCCGGACCTCCAGGGTAGCGCTGGGGCCGCGGTGGGCGGCGGTCTGAACAACATCGCAAGTGGCGTGACCGCGTCGGTCACCGGCGGCTTTTTCAACATCGCGAGCGGTACGCTGGCTTCGGCGAGCGGCGGTGGACAGAACACGGCGAGCGGCAGATTATCGTCCGTAACCGGAGGTGGGATGAACGCTGCGAGCGGCGAAGAGGCTTCCGTGACCGGGGGCGACAACAACACGGCGAGCGGCCTAGTCGCCACGGTGAGCGGTGGCGACTTCGATACTGCGATCGGCTCCGCGTCGTGGGTGGGAGGCGGA
>CAZYWA010000904.1:0-1865 GCA_964650975.1 uncultured bacterium | reverse complement strand
GATGTGTACCCGACCGGGGTCCTCATCGGGCTGGGCTACGACGCGGCCTACACTGTCACGGGCAACACGATCTCGATCGATCATCCCAACGCGACGGGCGTGATCGTGCTCGGCTCAGCGAGCGGCGAGGTGGTACGAGGGGCAACGATCACGAGCAATCGCGTGGAGATGGCGGGTGCCATGGGCGGCATCGCGCTTCTTGACGCCGTGCGCGCGTCCGTGGTGGGCAGCAACACGATCACTGGCTCCGGCCAATTCGCACTTGTCCTCAGCTCCGTGGGCGCGGGAGACATCGCCGATTCCAACCAATTTCTCGGGAATGACGTGAGCCATGTCGCGACGTCGCTCACCGACGTATTCCTCGACACGAATTCCAGCCGCACGCTGGTGGCCGGAAAGTGTCGCACCTACGCCGACCTCGGGCACCTCGACAAGCTCACCTGCGGCATGCCGGTCACACTCCCCTAAGTGTCCTGTCCCCGAAATTCGTCTGGTGGTGCTGCGCGGCTACATCCGGCGGGCCAACGTCTTCGAGGAGAACGCGGCGGTGGCGTGGTTAGAGGTTGTTAGCAGCGGCCCGCGTAGGTCATCGCCTTGCGCGTGTCGGACGCTTTGTTAGTTGGTGTCTGGAAGGCGGGATCGGCCATGCTCCGCCCAGGATCTTGATTGCCCGGCTCAGGCGACGCTGGTAGCGTCGACGAGCCGCCGGGGTGACCGCATCGCCCACACTCACACCCTGCAAGGGGCTGTCCCTACCGAAAACCCATCCGCTCATGCGGCGAGCCTGGTGTAGCGATGATGCAGTCCGCCGAGTTGGGGAAGGGCCACGATCTTCCCCGAGCGCTCGACAGCGCGGTGTTCCGGCGGGTCCTTCCCCAGCGCGAGGTGGTTCCGTGACCGGTGGTAGTAGTCGAGATAGGAGCGCAGCAGGCGCTCGAGGTGAGGCTCGTCGAGCACGATCACGTGATCGAGCAGGTCTCGACGGATGGACCCGATGAGGCGCTCCACGTACGGATTCTGCCAGGGCGCCCGTGGCGCGGCCGGATGGTCGGCGATGCCCATTCCGTGGAGTCGGGACCGAAACCCGGCGGAGTAGATTGGGTCCCGATCTCGGAGGAGCAAGCGCGGCGCAGTGTCCCAGGGGAACGCCTCGATCATCTGCTGGCTCACCCAGGCGCTGCACGGCTCGGTGGTCACGCGGAGATGGACGATGCGACGTCGCTCGTGGGCCAAGACCAAGAAGACGTAGAGCGTGGCGAAGCGGGCGGTGGGGACGGTGAAGAAGTCGATCGAGACCAGGTCCCGGGCATGGTTTCGGAGGAAGGTATGCCAAGTCTGCGACTGACGCGGGTCGCCCCGGCGCAGCATGTACTTGGCGACGGTCGATTCGGAGACCGAGAACCCGAGCTTCAGGATCTCGCCGTGGATACGCGGCGCGCCCCAGAGCGGGTTCTCGAGGCTCATCCGGCGGACGAGCCCGCGGATCTCCGTCGACACGGGCGGCCGACCCGGCGGGCGGCGGGACTTCCGGCTCCAGTAGGCGCGGAAGCACCGGCGATGCCAGCGGATGACGGTGTCGGGCTTCACGAGGACGAGCACGTCGCGCCACCGAGTCCATAGTCGTGAAACGACGACCCAGAACAGCCGGTCGGTCGGCGCAACCACGGGCCGCTTCACCTGGCGGCGCAGCACGCCGAGCTGCTGGCGAAGGAGCAGGTTCTCGGCGACCAGAGCGGTGTGGGGCCGGACAACGTCGATGATGATGTGGAAGGCGAGGGCGATCCATCGCATGATGGACGACGCTACGACCGACCCCGGGACAACCTCAATGATCTCGCCCCGGATGAGTTGCTGGTAGGCACAGG
>CAZYWA010000903.1:0-1873 GCA_964650975.1 uncultured bacterium | reverse complement strand
ACGGCGTCGAGTCGGAGCGAGTCGCGTCGATGGAGGCCGCGCTCGCCGCCGGGAAGATCGTGGACGTTCCCGGAGGGCGGACGCTCGCCGACGGCATCGCGGTGCGGCGCGCCGGCGAGTGCACGTTCCCGCTGGTGCGCGAGTGGGTCGACGGCATCGCGACGGTCGACGAGGAAGAGATCGCGAGCGCCATCCTGATGCTGATGGAGCGGGAGAAGACCGTCGCCGAGGGCGCGGGCGCGGCTCCGCTCGCGGCGCTCGCGAATCGCAAGCTCGGGCTCCAGGGCCGCCGCGTGGTGCTGGTCATCTCCGGCGGCAACATCGACGTGAACATCCTGTCGCGCATCATCGAGCGCGGCCTGGTGAAGGACGGCCGCCTGGTGCGCCTCCGGGTGCGCATCCACGATGTGCCCGGAGCGCTCGCCAGGCTCGCCATCGAGGTGGCGGAAACCCGCGCCAACATCGTGGAGATCCACCACCAGCGCGCGTTTTCCACCGCCGAGCTCGGTGAGACCGACGTCGAGCTCACGCTCGAGACGCGTGGCGCGGAGCACGTGGAAGAGCTGCTCGAGCGTCTCGGCCGCGCCGGCTATCCGATCGTTCCCATGGCGTGAGCCGGTTTTTCGAGAGGAACCATGGACACACCCCGCGATCCAGCAACGCCGCCGCTCGGCGGCGATCTCGGGCTGGACATGGATCACGTGCTGCCGGCGCGCGGCGAGGCGCGCAGCGGCCCGACGTGCGCCGCGTGCAACCGGCCGATCGTCGACACGTACTTCGAGGTGGCCGGGAAGACCACGTGCGCGGCTTGCAAGGACGCGATCGAGGCCGCGTTTCAAGGCGGTTCTCGTTTCGTTCGCTTCGCGCGCGCCTCGATCGGCGGGTTCTTCGCGGCGGCGGCCGGCGCGGCCATCTACTGGGGAATCGGCAAGGCCACCGATCGGGAATTCGCGCTGGTGGCGATCCTGGTCGGGATCCTGGTGGGCGGCGCGGTGCGCTGGGGATCGCACCGCCGCGGCGGCTGGGGATACCAAGCGCTGGCGATGTTTCTGACCTACGCGTCGATCAGTGCTGCCAAGGTGCCGATCGTGGTCGGGGCGCTCTTGGACCACGACAAGCCCGTGCCCGCGGCGGCCACGGCCGGTCCAGCCGATGCGCCGAACGCACCCTCGACGCCTGCGTCGGAAGCGGCGCCAGCGCCGGCCGCTCTACCGTCCGAGGCATCGAGCACGCCGGTGCCGAAGAGCGATTCCGCGGCACCCTCGTCGGGCGATGAAGAAGACATCGACGACGCCGCAACTGACGACTCGGGCGCCGCCGCCGACTCGACGGAGGGTGGCGAGCCAGCCTCCGCGTCCTCGGTCACGGTCGAGGCGACCGAGGACGCTCCATCGAAGTCCGGCGTCCTGGCCGCGCGGCATCCGGTCATGGCGCTCGCGGTCGCGGGAGCCGGGCTCCTCGCGATCGCCGCCGTCGCGCCGTTCCTCGAGCTGGGCACGGACTTCCAGAACGGTGCGATCGGCCTCTTCATCCTCGGCATCGCGCTCTACCAGGCGTGGCGGATGAATCGCCGTGTGAGGATCGCGTTCGCGGGGCCGTATCGCGTCGCCGCGCCGGGTGGGCAGGCGGCGCCCGCATGAGCACGCCGATCGTGCCCGCCGTCTGCGCGGGTTGTGGCACCGAGCTGGCACCTCGCCTGCTCGCGTGCCCGTCGTGCAGGCGCCTGGTGCACAGCGAGACGCTGAAAGAGATCGTGGAGCGCGCCGGCGCCGCGCACGATGCAGGCGATCCGACCGGTGCGCTGGTGGAGTGGCGCCGCGCGCTCGAGCTCTTGCCGGCCGGAAGCGCGCAACACGCCGCGGTCGCGGAGCGG
>CAZYWA010000902.1:0-1904 GCA_964650975.1 uncultured bacterium | reverse complement strand
AGGTAGAGGAGGCGCGTCGCGACGCTCTGCGCGCTCTGCTCGCCCAGGTTGTACGGCGCGGCCTGGAGGTCCCGCTTCCAGAGGTCCCACACGGCCTCGGCGTAGGGCTCGCCGGTGCAGTGGACTTCACCGCCGCAGTTCGCGTTGGCCCACGTGTAGGTGTGGGGCTGACCGGAAACGTGCTTCGCGTAGTCGATGTCGCGAACGCCGGTGCAGGCGGTGCACGGATCGAGGCTCCCGTCGCACTGAACGCCAGGCTCGAAGCTGCGTCCCACGCACGACGTGTCGAGACGGTACGCCATGTAGAGGTCGGCGATGCCCTCGCCCGACGGGCTCGAGATCGACGGCACGGCGTCGTTGTTGTCGATGCCGTGGCCGGTCTCGTGATCGAAGACCGCCGCGATCTCACCGGTGTTGCTGCAGCCGCCGCCCGACCGGTAGAAGTTCACGGTCGAGCCGTTCCAGAACGCGTTGCAGGTCGAGTTGACGTTCATGTTCGCGGTGAGCTGTTGCTGGAGCCAGGTGTTGCTCGGCAACTGACCGCGACCTTCTTCCTTGAAGCGATTGAGCTCGTAGTAACCGGTTCGCGACGAGTGCGTGTTGCCGCTGCCGCCGACGCCGGGCGTGGTGCAGTCGGTGCCGCCCGAGGTGCCGAAGTTGAGGTCGGTGGCGGAGCTGAGCGAGATCGCGCCGCACGTGTCGCTCATCTTGATGTACTGGCCGCTCAGCGTGGAGCTGATGTTGCCGTCGACGGGCGCCACGTTGCCGCCGGCGTCGGTGGTGACGTTGCCGCCGGTCGTGGTCACGGTCGAGAACGGCATGCCCCAGTTGGGCTGCTCGACGCCGTCCGGGTTCACACCGTCGTTGGTGACGGGGAAGACTCCGCCTTCGGCCTGGCGCGCCGTCGCATAGCTGTTGGTGTCTCGGAAGGCGAGGAGCTCGCCGCTCAACGCGTCGACCAGGCCTTCGTACTGTCCCATGTCACTTCCGAACTTGGACCGCACTACCCACACCAGACGGTAGCCGTAGCCGCCGCCCACCTGACCGGCCGCCTGGGTCTTGGAGGTCGCGACCAGGTTGAGCTCGCTCTTCCCCCACGAGCCCGTCATGCCGAAGGGATTCGCATGCGCGAGGACCTTCGCGAGGGCCGTGGCCGAATCGACCGTCGGCGTGGTGGACGCGACGTCGATGTCACCCCACTGGAAGGCGCCGAGCAGCACCAGGTTGCCGTGGTTGATGACGGCGGTGATGTACTCGCCGCGGACCGGAATGCCCTTCACGACGCGCGGCATGTAGATCTGCACCAGCGCGCCGGCGTCGTTCACGGTGACCTTGCCGCGCACGAACTCGGAGGTGTCGATCCGGAGCGCCTTCTGGTTTCGGCTCAGGTAGGAAGCGAGCACGTCGCCGGCGGCGTTCTGAAAGTCGAGGTCGGTGGCCGGTGCGGCGATGCCGAGCGAATGCCACGTGAGCGAGTTGCCGACGCCCGTGCCGGGAAGCAGTGGCTCGGCGGGCAGGAGCGTGGCCCAGCGGCCGCTGCGCACGTCGATCCGCCCGCGATCCGACGCGATGCCGAGCGCCGACAGGTCGCCGCTGGCCTTGGTCGCCGCGTCACCCGAGAGCTCCGAAGGCAGCGCGTAGCTGGTCTGGATGTCGAGCGCCGAGTTGTGGAACTCCTTCGCTCGCACGCCCGAATGGTCGGGCGCAGTGAGCGCGAAGGCGGACGCGGCGCAGAAGAGCGTCGCGAGCGCCACGGCGCCTGCGGCGCCCAGCGGGGTGAATCGAGAGCCCGAAGGCCAGAACGACGTCGGGAGAATTCGTCGGGACACGGGTGGTACTCCTCTCGTTGGGGTGGCTTGAGTCACGATCCCGAGCCGGAGCATGATCCCCATGCCTCCGAAACG
>CAZYWA010000901.1:0-1905 GCA_964650975.1 uncultured bacterium | reverse complement strand
CCTGCGCACCACGATCTCCAATCCGTCGACGGTGAACGCGACGTCGGCCAGCTCAAGCGCAACGAGCTCGGTCCGCCGGAAGGCGCCCGCGAACCCCACCAGCAGCAGCGCCCGGTCGCGCGTGCCGACCAGGCCCTCCGGCAGCGCGTCGACCATCGCACGCAGCTCGGCGACGAGGATGGGTGCCTTCTGCGTCGGCGCGACACCGAGCTGGCGCCGGATGCCCTTCACCACCTCGCGCACGGCGCCGTTGGCGCGCGGCGACTCGTGGCCTCCGAGCCGGTGCGCCTCGGCAATCGCGGCCAGGGCCTGCTCGATGGTCGAGACCTTCTTTCCCTCCCGGGCTCGCGCCGTCACGTAGAGGACGACCGTCTCCGGGTTCGCGGGGATGCACACGCGGCCCTGGGAGCCGCACCAGGCGCAGAACGCGCCCCAGGCCGACCGGTACGCCTCCCGGGTGCGCGCCGACTTCGCACCGGCGGCGAACTCCCGCGCCGCCTCCGCGAGCTCGGTGGGCGCGAGGCTCGCCCCGGTCGGGATCGTCGCGACCGAGGTCACCGGCGTGTCGATCGGGCTCATGGTCCGCGCCTCCCTGGGGTCCCCTAAGGCCCCCTTAGCGGACGTCAGACACGCATCAGAACGTGGCGAATCCAAGGGCCGTTTGATGCACAGATTCGGGGAGGTTGGGGGGACGTGGTCGGTCGGGGCGAGGTGAGGCGAGGTCGACTCAGCCCCGGCGCACCTGCCCGGGCTGCATGGTGCACGACGCCATGCGCAGACGCGCCCGCTTCTCTTGCATGCAACCGATCGGCGCTTCCCAGGTGCATCGACCGTGTTGCTGCGAGCCCCTCATTCCGGCGGGAACCGCTCCTCGTCCTGTCGTCGATCGTCTGCGTAACGGATCGCACGATCCGTTACACCAGGACCGAATCGCGGTCTCAGTCGCGCCCCGCCATCCGTCACGACCTGATCGCAGCGACGGTGTATTCTGCGGCGCCTGTTCGTTCCGTGCCGGGTCAGTCGCCGTCGCATGGCCAATTGCATTGACCGGGGCAGTAGGACGACGCACTGCGGCATTCGGAGGTGAAAGTGGCGCTCGAAACGCTCACGCTGGACGCGCTCAGGGAGCAAGCCGTCCTGTTCGCACAGGAAGAGACGGCGCACAAGGAACCGGCCCTATATGGAGTGACCGACGGGAAGGCCATTGGGACGTATATCGAGCGAAAGTTCAGCCTGCTTCTCGCCAAGAGCTACGATCTCTTGTTGGGAAACGCGGCCAAGGGGATCGATCTTCCCTCGGTCAACGTGGACGTGAAGGTCACCAGCATCGCGAAGCCGCAGTCTTCGTGCCCATTCTCTTCGGCTCGCCAGAAGATCTTTGGTCTCGGCTACTCGCTCCTGGTGTTCGTCTATGAGAAAAGCGACGATGCGGCAGCGAATACGTCGACGCTCTCGATCGTTCACACGATCTTCATCGACGCCGCCGTCACGGGCGACTTCACGGTCACGAAGCGGCTACGCGAGATGGTCGGGGATGGGGCGAACCAGGAGGACATCGTCGGCTACCTCCAGGACCGCAACCTCCCGGCGGACTAGATCGAGATCTACAGCATCGCTGCGAGTGTCCTGGCTTCTACACCTGCGCAGGGGTACCTGACTGTATCGAACGCGCATCAGTGGCGGTTGGCGTACGACCGTGCGATCAACGCGGCTGGCGAAGTTGCGGGCATCATCAGACTTTGAGCAAACGCACACCGCCTGGCCACGAATCCGAGCCACGGGTCACCGCTATGCGAACGACTGTTGAACTCTTCGCCGGGATCGGCGGGTTTCGCTTAGCGACCGACCGGGCTGGCCTCAAGACCGCATGGGCGAACGACATCGACCCGCGTGCATGCGACGTGT
>CAZYWA010000900.1:0-1908 GCA_964650975.1 uncultured bacterium | reverse complement strand
ATCTGCTCGACGCTTGGCGGCCTCGCTACGAACTTTCATGAATAACCCGGGCTAAAGGGATCCTGGAGCACTCGGTGGACGCCGCCCACGGTTCCTCGCTGCCGCTCGCGATCCTCTACGGGACGCTCTCCGCGGTGACGCTTTGCCTCGGCAAAGGCTTCCAGAAATACGGCGTCGACGTGCTTGGACCGCCGAGCAAGATGCTGGCGCCCGGCAACCGCTGGCGGTTCTTCGTGTGGCTCGCCGGCACCGGCGGGATCGTGGCGTCCACGTTCCTGCTCTTCACCGCGTGCGCCTACGGTCCGGTGACGATCGCGGCCGCACTCTCGGGCACGGGCCTCGTGGCGCTGGCACTCTTCAGCACCTTCGTGCTCGGCGAACGGCCACGTCCGGCGGAGCTGGGCGGAATCGCCGCGATCGTCGCGGGGACCGCGCTCACCGGCTATTTCCAGCCGGACTCCGCCACCACCGGCGCGGGGATCGCGAGCGAGCCGATCCTGGCGGGCCGGCTGGCGCTCTTCTCGTCGGTGACCATCGGGGTGTCGATCCTGGGCACGCTCTACTCGAGGTACTCGGAAGGCGCGCAGGTGGGTGTGGTGCTGGGCTCGATCTCCGGATTCTGCGGCGGGCTCTCGATCCTCTTTCAGAAGGGATCGATGCTCCACTGCGCGTGCGACGACCTCTTCGCCGACATCCCCGCGGTGCTCCGGAATCCCTACTTCTACCCATTCGTGGTGTTCGGCGTGCTCGACTTCGTGACCACCCAGTACGCGCTCAAGCGCGCTCGCGCGGTGACCGTCGTCCCCTGCTACCAATCGTTCTACATGCTGGTGCCGATCCTGGGCGGCATGGTGGGCTTCGCCGAGCGGCTCACGGCGCTGCAGTGGGTCGGGCTCACGTGGCTGCTGGGTGGTGTCGTGCTGGTATCCCGCTATCTGGGGCGCGAGGGCGCGGTGGCGCCGGCCGATCCTCCCGCAACCGCCCCTGGCACCGGTGGCTCGATCGCCCCATCGAGGTGAACATGGCGTTTCACGGCAAGGTGGCGCTGGTGACCGGCGCCGGAAGCGGGATGGGGCGGCTCGCGGCGCAAAATCTCGCGCGCGCGGGCGCCAAGGTCGCGGCGGTCGACCTCAACGAGGCGGGGCTCGACGAGACCTGCGCGGGCCTCGCCACGATCCAGCCGTTCGTGTGCGACGTCACCAGCACCGACACCGTCGCCGACATCGTCCATCGCGTCGAAACCGACATCGGACCGATCGACCGCGTGATGAACGCGGCCGGCGTGATGCCGGTGAGCCCGTTGCTCGATCAGACCGCCGCGCAGGTGAACCGCGTGATGGCGATCAACTATTGCGGCACCGTGAACGTCACCCAGGCGGCGCTACCGGCGATGCTTACCCGCGGCCGCGGCGACCTCGTGCATTTCGGCTCGCTCGCCGGATGGATGCCGACGCTGCGCTTCGGCGCCTACGACGCGTCCAAGTTCGCGGTCGTGGCGTACAGCGAGGTGCTCTACCACGAGTACCGGAACCGCGGCGTGCGCATGACCTGTGTGTGCCCTCCGGCGGTCTCGACGCCGATGTTCGAGAACATGAAGCACGGCGCCAAGAGCACCCGCTTCTCGCCGGTGCTCGAGCCGCAGCAGGTCCTCGCCGCCATCGAGCAGTCCCTCGAGAAGGGCCAGCTCTGGTGCTTGCCGCGCTGGGGCGCCTTCACCATCTCGATCCGCCGCTTCATCCCCGGGATCGCGTGGTGGTTCAACCACCGGATCGAAGGCGCGTGAGAGGCCGCCGGCCGCGGCGTTGGGAGGGACGCGCTCGGTCGCGTCCGCAGCGCTCGATCCCGATGGAACGCTGAGCCTGCGAGGGACCACAGCCCTCGGGCCCGAGACGACAACTCACGCCCGCA
>CAZYWA010000899.1:0-1912 GCA_964650975.1 uncultured bacterium | reverse complement strand
GCCGAGGCACTCCGAGCCGGGGCGTTCTACGAGTAGGAGCACGGACGTGCCGATCGGTGCGCAGGTCGATCTCGCGACCCGGCAGTATGTGTGGATGAGTCCTGACGACGAGCGCACGATCCGCGACTGCCTGCGGGCGGCGGTTGATGGACCGTTCTTCCCAGACTGGGAGTTCCATACGCTGATCGGCCTAGACCGGGATGAGGTCGCCGGGGTCCTGGCATCGTGGCCCGAAACCAGCCACGTCGAGGATCGAACCTTGGCGGTCAACAACGTGTTGAACAACCTGCTCGGGTACCCCCACGGTGCGTCCGAGGAGACATGGCGCTCCTACGTCGGCGCTTCTCCTCGGGAGGTCGCTGACGTATACGCGCGCTGGCGCGGCGATGACGGCCTCGATCCAAGTGGCACGGGCTACTTCGACAGACTGATGTGATCGCGAATACGTGCCGTTCGCGGGCGCGTCCTCGGGCGCGGCATCCGGCAGTATGTGCGGGTGCGCCGCGGGCTAATGAAGGACCTCGCCAACACGCCCACTCAGATGGCCTGTGGCTATCGGATGTACGGCGACATCGCCCGGCTGTCGGCCCTGGACGGGTCCGAAGTCGTGATCGACCTCCTATCCGATGCGTGCACCTGCGACGGCCTCGAACTATCCCCGTCTCTGGCATTGGCCCACGATGTGCAGGAGTGGATGCACGAACGGTTGGTCGATGACGGGGTACCGCAAGGGACGATCAGTGCCGCGACGTTGACCCTTCGACCTGTGACCGACGACCTGCAACGGCTGACGGTCGAGTGTTCTACAACGCTGGCGACGAGCCTTGGGACCTTCGGAAGCCACGACACCGCTCGTTGGCATGCCCGCGATGTGCGCGAGGTGCGCGACGCGTAAGCACCGACGTGCCGCTATAGGGCGGGTGCTCGGGCGCGGCATCCGGCAGTATGTGCTGCATGCAGAGTGTCTGCACGCGACGGTCGGCGCGGGGCTTGCAGTCCCTTGCCACGGGGACTTCTAGTGATGGAGGTGGGCATGGGGGATCTGCCCGAGACGCGGTATGTGAACGCATCTGACGGTGCTTACATCGCTTATCAGGTGTTCTCTGAGGGGCCGGTGGACATCGCGTTCGGGTTCAACTCGGACGAGAGCAATGTTGATCTGATGTGGGACGAACCGGACTGGGGGCCGTTATTGACCGGTGCCGCCGAGTTCGGGCGGGTGATCTTGCATGACCGTCGCGGCATCGGGGTCTCCAGTCGAAACGTTCCGCCTCCGAACCTGGAGACCCAGGTCGCTGATCTGCTCGCGGTGCTCGATGTTGCAGGGTCGGAACGGCCGTTCCTCTTCGCTGGGACCGAAGGCGGAGCGATTCACGCTCTGTTCGCTGCAACCCACCCAGACCGGACGGCGGGGCTGGTGTGGAACAACCCGGCAGGCCGGACAGCATGGGCGCCTGACTACCCGTGGGGCCTTGGTCCCGACGAGTTTGAGCGAGCGATACGCCAGTACATGGGCTGGGGAACGACGGACTATGGGGACTCGATCGCCCAGTGGCGTGCCGCGGAACGAGCGGGCGTCTCGCTCTCGGCCCTGGATCGCGTGCCCGATGATGCGAATCGCACGAACACCTACGCCAAGATCAACCGAAACACGGCAAGCCCGGATGTCGCTCGCGAGATTCTCCGCATCGACTGGGAGACCGACGTGCGGGCCATCCTGCCTTCGGTGCGCGCACCCACCGCTCTGGTCTCAGGCAGCAATGACAACGTTGAGGAGGCGCGGTACATCGCCTCCCTGATGCCGAACGCGGTGTTGCACGTCCTGGACGGACGCTCGGGGCTGGCGGCCGAGTCGCTTCTGCAGATCATGCGCTCCATGGCAGGCGTTGAGCTGCCGCCCGCCGAACTCGAG
>CAZYWA010000898.1:0-1916 GCA_964650975.1 uncultured bacterium | reverse complement strand
AAGCGGCACTGCGAGAGGCCCCGCCGACCGGGACGAGCGAAGAGGCATCCGGGAAGATCGGGCCGAGCTCGGGGCCTGCAGACCCGGTGCTCAACGCCAAAGGGTCGCTCGCGGAGCTGGAACGGCAGACAATCCTCCTCACCTTGGCCACTGTGGGCGGCAACCGGCGTCTCGCCGCGACCAAGCTGGGCATCGGGGTTCGAACGCTTTACGAGAAGCTGAAGCGTTACGACATCCACTGAGGCCGTCGTCGATGTCGCCCGCGCTGGTCCCTGCCTGCGAGAAGAGCCGCGGCAGGTGTGCAGGTGCGGGTTCCGCACCGCGCGCGGTGCCGAATCCGCACTCGAGCGGCGCTCCAGCGCCGGACGCCGGCCATGCACGGTGGCCTCACCATTGCTTGGTGTTCGTCCATGACCGCGCACATCCTCTCCGTCGCAGCTGCGACGGCGATTCCGTTGCTCCTCGCCGCGTCCGCAACAACGCACGCGAGCTCGGACACGAGCGCAACGAGCCGCCCGCAACCCCTTCCTCGGCCCGGGCCCCTGTCCCAGCCCAGATCCCACGGTCAGGTAGGCGCACCCGTCCTGCCCGCCCAAGATGCGATTCCGCCTGACAATCCTCAGACTCCCGAGAAGATCGCTCTCGGCCAGAGGCTCTTCTTCGACGGACGCCTCTCGGCGGACGGGACAGTCGCGTGCGCCATATGCCACGATCCGACTCGCGCATTCACCGACGGACGAGCCGTATCGATCGGCATCCGCGGCCGTGTCGGTCAACGCAACTCGCCAACGATTCTGAACGCGCTCTACGACCCGACGCAGTTCTGGGACGGCCGCGCGACGACGCTCGAGCAGCAGGCGGCCATGCCCATCATCAACCCCGTCGAGATGGGCGAGCCCATGCTCGACGCCGCGGTGACCGCCGTTGCCGGCGACGCAGGCTATCGCGACGCCTTCCAGCGCGTCTTCGGCCGCCCGCTCAACGGAGCCGACCTCGTGCGCGCCATCGCGTCGTACGAGAGGACGCAGATGGCCTTCGATTCCCCGTTCGACCACTTCATCGCCGGCGACGCGAACGCCATCGGCGACGACGCGAAGCGTGGGTGGCAACTTTTCAACACCCGCGCCCGCTGCAACCTGTGCCACGCGCGCACCGACAGCGCGCCCGACCCAACTCACTTCACGGACGACGACTTCCACAACATCGGTATCGGTATCATCCGGCACAACGTGCTCGCCCTGGCGCGACAGGCCCAGAAGCTCGTCGCCTCCCGGGACCCAAACTCCGTCGACCGTGCGGCTATCCAGACCGACATGTCCGCGCTTGGGCGCTTTCTCGTCACCAAGAAGCCGACCGAGGTCGCCGCCTTCAAGACGCCGAGCATCCGCAACGTCCTCGTGACCGCACCGTACTTCCACGACGGTTCGCAAGAGACGCTCTGGGACGTGGTGGACCACTACAACAAGGGCGCCGGCCTGGCGGACCCATGGCTGGACCAGGACATCCAGCCACTGGCGCTGAGCGAGAGCGACATCGACGACGTGGTCGCCTTCATGGCGTCGCTGACAAGCGCGGAATACGCGGCGCTCGGTCGGAAGGAGTTCACGCGCCAGCGCGCGCTGGCGGAGTCGAGCCGCCCGCAGCGCGACACTCTGCGTGCCTTCGGTCCGAGGCCGGCGCGGCCGGTCCCAACCTCGCCCTGAGCATTGTGCGAGGGTTGAGGGATGGCGGCATCACTGCCATCACGAGATAGTCACGACGAAGCGGTGTCGGGTCACACCCGACAGGCTACGAGCCGAGAGGCGTCGGGTAGTCCCACGGTCATTCACCGGTGTAGGCGACGCGCCACAAGGTTCCGTTTCCGTCTTCGCTTACCAGCAGCGAGCCGTCGTGGGCGACGGCAAGCCCGACCGGAC
>CAZYWA010000897.1:0-1920 GCA_964650975.1 uncultured bacterium | reverse complement strand
ATTCCGGGCGATCGTCGAGTGCTTAAGCGAGAGGCTGATCGGGAAGTACGGGCCGACGAGAACCCCGCCGGATCCATTGTCGATCACCATCGAGTCCGTGACCGAGAGCAGCCCGCCGTACGCGACGACCGTGACCGAGCTCGTTTCGCCAGGTGTCAGACCGTTGGCCGCGATCGTGACTCGCTCGAGGTCGGCGGAGCCGTTGGTCAGGAGCGCACTTCCGGCGACCGACCAAGTGCTGTCGCCCAAGAGAAAGGCCTCGTTGCCCGTCAGCGTGCAGTCGGTCATCGTCAGCGAACCGCCGTTGAAGACGGCACCCCCGATGCCGTCGGCGGCGTTTTCCGTGAGCTCGGAATTCGAAATGGTTGTCGCGGCTACCAAAGGACCGGAAGGATTCGTCGACTCGCCGATCTCGATCGCCCCGGCGCCGCTACCGTGGTTCGCGTGGAAGGAGCTCGACGTCACGGTGACCAGCCCTTTCGCAACCACGAGCGCCGCGGCGCCGGAATATGCGCATAAAGGGTTGGTGGCGGGACCTGAGCAGAAGTAGGCGTACTGCTGGTTCCCGGTGAACGTGGAGCCGTCGATCGTGACGCTCCCGTCGTCGGTCCAGAGGGCGCCACCTCTCGAGGTGCCCTGGTTCTCTCGAAGGGTCGACGCCTCCACGTCGACGGTCCCGCCTGCGACCGCGAGCCCGCTACCGGTCCCGGCGGTGTTCGAGGCGAGCACCACGTGATCGAGGACGAGAGAGCCGTTGCGCTGCAAAATGCCGCCTCCATAGCTTCCCCACGTGGGATCGGAAGAGTCGTCGGCCTTTCCGTTCCGGATCGTGACGTTGCTGATGATCACGCCGTCGGCGCCGGGCCCGAGATCGAGCACCCGCGAGAGCTGCTGCGCGTCGATGATGGTTGAGTCCGCGCCGGCTCCTTCGATCGTCAGGTAGCCCGCGACGTCTAGGTCGCCGGTTCCCGGTGTGTCTTGCGTTCCGGACCGAACGGGAATGCTCAGGAAATAGGTGCCCGCCGGAAGCACGACGGTGTCGGCACCACCACCCGCCGCGCAGCCGTCGACCGGGGCGTCGGTGTTGGCGGCGATGATCGCTTCGCGAAGGGTGCAGGTTCCGTTCGGACCCAAGCTCAGGTCGTCGGCGGTGCTGTCGACGGTGATCGTGGCGGCGCCGGCCCGTTGATGCGCCGCCAGGAGCAATGTGAGCGAGAAGCAGATCGCTCCGAGCGGTCCAGGCCTGGCGGGGAACTGGTGGGATACTCCTTGTCGCGCATTTATACGGCGATCCATTTGCCCCCGCCGCAACAAGTTGCAACCGGCGGGCAAACGATCGGACTACGCACGAACGATTCCGTTCGTGACGGGAGGGTGCCAGCGAAGCTGGCGCTACATCCGCTCGATGATCGCGGTGCCGAAGCCGGAGCAGCTCACTTCGCGGACGTCCGGGCGGCCTTCGTTCTTCATCAAGCGGGCCAGGTCGTAAGTGACCACACCTTCGATGATCGAGCGCTCGATGCCGGCGACGATCAGCTTGCTCGCGTCGCGCCAGCCCATGTGGTCGAGCATCATCACCGCCGAGAGGATGATCGAGCCCGGATTCACCTTGTCCTGACCGGCGTATTTCGGTGCGGTGCCGTGGGTGGCTTCGAAGAGCGCCGACTCGTCGCCGATGTTGGCGCCAGGTCCCAGGCCCAGGCCGCCCACCAGCGCGATCGCGGCGTCGGACAGGTAGTCGCCGTTCAGGTTGGGTGTCGCGAGCACGCTGTACTCGTCGGGGCGGGTCTGGATCTGCTGGAAGATCGAGTCGGCGATCCGGTCCTTCACCAGGATCCTGCCCGCGGGCACCTTGCCGCCGGCTTCGTCGTAGACCCGCTTCTCGGAGATGGTCTGCTCGCCGAACTCGCTCGCGGCGAC
>CAZYWA010000896.1:0-1926 GCA_964650975.1 uncultured bacterium | reverse complement strand
GGCCGCCCTGGCGTGTAAGGAGCACGGTGCGGGTCGCGAGCCGATGCAGCAGATCAACCGCCGGTCGGTAGAACACGCCGCTGCACCTGCCGGCACCCAGGGCGGCCAGGTGACGATCCGTGGCAGTCCGTGGCCGCAGGTGAGCTTTGGTTGGGCCGCAGAGAAGGGAATGCGGGTCGAACTTGAGGTGTCGCGCCGCTGCGAGATCGATGAAGGAATATTGATGCGCGCCCGTATTCGATCAGTCGCAGACGCTGCATCGGCCGGAGGTGTATTCCGGGGTCGGCGAGGAAGTCGCGGCGGAACTGAACTCTCGCTGGCGTTTTTCAAAGAGCGCCGCTAGGCGGGCTTACACCAGCTCAAAATCCAGCCCGATATCTGCCGCCGGGGCGCTTTGCATCAGCCGCCCGACCGAGACGTAATCCACACCGCTCGCCGCGATCGCGGCGATCGTATCGAGCCGCACTCCACCCGAAGCCTCCGTCGCCGCGCGCCCGGCTACCAACGTCACTGCCTCGGCCAGCATTGCGGGCGCCATATTGTCGAGCAGGATGTGGGTGGCGCCGGCCACGATCGCCGGCTCGATCTGGTCCAGTCGATCGACTTCGCAGATGATCCGCTCCTCGCCTGCCGCCTTCGCGCGCGCCACGGCCGGCCCGACGCCGCCCGCCACCGCGACATGGTTGTCCTTGATCATCACCGCATCCCACAGCCCCATGCGGTAATTGGTCGCGCCGCCCATCCGCGTCGCGTATTTTTCAAGCGCGCGCAGGCCGGGGATGGTCTTGCGGGTGTCGAGCAGGGTGGCGTGGCCGTTCATGGCATCGACATAGGCGCGCGTCATTGTCGCGACGCCCGAGAGGTGCTGCACGGTGTTGAGCGCGCTGCGCTCGGCGGTGAGCAGAGCACGGGCGTTGCCGGCGATCCGCATCAACGCGGTGCCAGGCGTGACGCTCTGGCCGTCCTGCACGAGCGTTTCGATCGTACACACCGGATCGAGATGGCGGAAGAACGCGGCGGCCAGCGGCAGACCGGCGACGGTGATCGCCTCGCGGCTGTCCATCACCCCGGAAGAGCGCGCATTGGCAGGGACGACGCTCTCGGAGGTGACGTCGTGGCCGCCGCCAGGGAGGCCTTCGCCGAGATCTTCAGCGAGCGTAGCGTGGACAAAGGCACTGACGTCGAGGCCTGGGAGGGTGAATGCATCCATGCCGTGACCTTACAGACAATGAAAAGACTATGCGAGGGCCTTACGGTCATGTGGCCAATCGCGGTCAATTGGTTGGTTTTCTGTGTCGAGCGGGCGTTCGTCACACGGGAGGGCGCCGGCTGGGAGTTCACTCGGTGGGGAATCGGCAAGTGCGTCTAGGGTCGCCCCAACTCGCCGCTGCACGCCGCACCTGACGGCAACCGGGGTGCAACGAGTGGCTACGCCCGTGATAGTAAGTGGCCGCAGGTGAGCTTCGGTTCGCCGACCAAATGATCACGCGTGAGGGAGGTGGATGAATGCGCCAGATGACACGATGGTTAAGAGGCTCGACCTTGTACAAAATGGGAAGCCCTTGGCGTTTGGCTTCGTTTCTTGCCACCTTTCGTCCTTGGCTCGTCGCCGTCAGCTTCGGGGTCCTCGCGAATTGTGGAGAATCGGATCGTCAGGCAGGCGATGTTGAGTTGACCGGATCGTGGACTTGTGAGGCCTTCCGCCTTGGCCCGCTGGACGAAGGTTGCCGGCTCGACCTGACCGAGTTGAAGGGGATCGTGTCGGGAACCGGGATCTTTGGGGCGAACGGAGACCTGCTGAACGTGACGCTGGAGGGCACTCACGGCACCACGTCCGTTCGAATGTCGTGGCTGTTCGGTGGCGACTCCAATGTAAGACCTCGCCGTGGCCCGGGGGGCTCGTGAGCGGGGAGGGTGATCAGCGTA
>CAZYWA010000895.1:0-1931 GCA_964650975.1 uncultured bacterium | reverse complement strand
GCCCCAGGAGCCCCTGCTCGCCGCCCGCCGTCGTGACCTTGGTGTGGATGTCGAGGAACGGCGTCGAAAGCAGCTTGGTGCCGTTCCAGAG
Organism: uncultured bacterium; assembly: GCA_964650975.1. GTDB lineage: Bacteria > JADJOY01 > JADJOY01 > JADJOY01 > JADJOY01 > CAZYWA01. Next base: position 1,840 of record CAZYWA010000895.1, on the reverse strand, counting down.
CATCACCTTGCCTTCCTGGAGCTCGATGAAGAGCCGCGCGTCCCCGGCGTTCGCGATCGTCGTGACGTCGCGGAGGTTCCCCGCCAGCAGCTTCAGCTGGATCCCCGGTTCGACGGCGAGCGCCGGACCCGCGGCGAGCGCGAGAAAGACCGCCGCGGCGCCCGAGCGCGCGAGGGAGGTCGTCGAGAACCGCCGCGATCCGGTTCGTGCCCCCGCTGCCGATCGCCGTGTCGCCATGAAGTGAGCCCCGTCCTCTCAGCAAGAACCGGCGTCAGTGTGGAGTCCGCCCGGAGAGCCCGCAAGCGCGAGAGCGCGCCGCCGCGCGCAGAGGCTTGCGCGCTTCAGGCAAAAGGTCCCGATGAGCTGAAGGCCCAACCGGTCTCCGGTGGACAGGCGAACGCTCGGCTCGCGTCCCGAGATCGATCACCCACATGACGCCCGCGATGCCCGTGAACCAGAATCAGCACCGGCAGCCACCACCACGCGCGAACGGTCCTTTTGAAGGCTCCTTCAATGAAGAAGCTGTCGTAGGACGAGTGCTCGCGGATCGGCATCGAGTCTCGAGGCGTTCGCCCCGCTTCATCACCCGAGCCGCGCTGAACCGGCTGGGACAGGGGACGCGAAACACTGCGCCGGGATCTCCGGGCGTCGATGAAGCGCCTCTTCCGCCAGCGTGCCGAACGTGGCAGCTTTGCGTCATGCCTGATTTCAGCCTCTTCGGCGACGATCACGTCCGGCAGTACGAAGCCACCGGCGGCAAGGTGGGCCACGACTGGAACGGCACCAGCTGCCTGATCCTGCACACCAAGGGACGCAAGTCCGGCGAGACGCGGAAGCTCCCGCTCATCTACGGGCGCGACGGTGACGACTACGTCGTCGTTGCGTCGAAGGGCGGTGCGCCGGAGCACCCAGGCTGGTACCTCAACCTGCTGGCGCACTCCGATGTCGCCATCCAGGTGTGGGACCAGGTGATCCCAGTGACCGCCCGCACCGGCACCGCGGATGACAAGAAGCGCGTTTGGCCGGTCATGACAGCGCAGTGGCCCGACTACGACAAGTACCAGGCGGGCACGAGCCGCGACATCCCTGTCGTGCTTCTACGCCCACGCTGACGGCGAGCGACGCCGGTCCACCGCACCGTCCCCCCTCGTGAGGCGCCGGCTGCCCCTGCGGCGCCGCTCAGGTCGGTGGGCCTACGGCGCCCCGTCAGGCAAACTTCGATTCTCGGTGGGGCCACTCGATTCGCGGAAGCCGACGTGTCACCGGCCAATCGAGAGTGAGAATCGGCAAGGCATGGCGCACCCAGAGGCCGACATGGCGCCGACGGCCGGTGAAGCGGCCTACTGGAGCGAGATCGGCGCGCAGTGGATCGGCGCGCAGTCGGCGTCGCTCTGGCGCCGCCATTCCGACTGGCTGCACGCGCAGCTGCTCGATCGCTGGCTGCCCCGCGAACCGGTCGCGCGCGCGCTCAAGACCGATCTCTTCGACGAGGCGGTTTGCGACGGCCTTCACGAGAGGCTCCGGGCCAGTGCCGGCACGGTGGTCGGTTTCGATCTCGCGACCAACACCTTGCACGCCGCGCGCGCCAAGCGGGCCGATCTCGTGGCACTGGTCGCCGACGTGCGGCGACTGCCGCTCGCCGACCGCTCGTTCGACGTGGTGGTGTCGCTGTCGACGCTCGATCATTTCCGCTCGCACGACGAGCTTCGCGCCAGCGTCGGCGAGCTGGCGCGCATCCTGAAGCCCGGCGGATCGCTGATCCTGACCCTCGACAACGCCCTCCATCCGGCGGTGGCGCTGCGCAATGCACTGATCCACGTCGCCGGTGGACGTCTGCCGC
>CAZYWA010000894.1:0-1937 GCA_964650975.1 uncultured bacterium | reverse complement strand
ACCGCTCGGCGGTCGATGCGAGTTTCGGCGGCGCGATTCCGTAGAGACGAATCCCAGCGCGCCCATCGTCTAGTTTTTCAAACAGCGTACTCAAGGGGGGGTGTTTCTCCGCGTCGACATGCTCATTCGAGCGAATGGCTCACCATTCGTCTGCCCAACGCCGGGATAAGCTGCGGCCAGTGACTACCAGGAGATCCAGACGAGCGCTACCACGGGTGCCGTCAGCTTCATCCCATAGTTCGGCGTCCCAATTGGCATCGCCCTGGCCTCGGGGTGGCCCTTGGAGGCAGGGTGCTGGGCCGAGCCCGCCGCTGACGGTATACTCGCGACATGACGAGGATGCTCGATACCGTAGTCGCGAAGCTGGCGACGTTGCCGGCCGAGGAGCAGGACCGCGTCGCGCAGTGGCTGCTGGAAGAGCTTCGGGATGAGGAGCGATGGGGCCGGCAGTTCCGCGACAGCCAGGATGGCCTGGGCAAGCTGGCGGCGGAAGCGAGGGCAGAGAAATCTGCCGACCGGGCGAGTTCCCTAGATCCTGACAAATTGTGAAGTCGCGCGCGACATCGCGGTTCTGGGCGGCCTACAGCAATCTGCCGCGCGACGTCCAGGAAGCCGCGCGCAAGGCTTATCGACTCTTCGACTCTTCGACGACGATCCACGGCTCCCAAGCCTGCAGTTCAAGAAGGTGCATGACCGCGAGCCGGTGTACTCCGCTCGGGTGACGGTCGGATACCGTGCGCTCGGGCTGCTGGAGGAAGACGAGGTCACGTGGTTCTGGATTGGGAGTCACTCGGACTACGATCGTCTGATCAGAAATCTCTGACGTCTCGGCACGCCGAACACCGGGCTAAGCTGCGGCCACGGACTACCAACGCTCCAGAACGCCACCCCGGGTGCCGTCAGGTTCAGCGCATAGTTCGGCGACCGCGCCTCGACCGGGCACCCCGTGGGCGTGCCCGTGCTTCTGCCAGAGACACGAGACGACGTAGGGTATCGTTTACGCTCGCCGAGTCCGGGAAAACTGCAGCGACGTCGGGATCAAGGAGAACGACGTTGGTTCCCTCGCGATACCGCTTTAGGTACTTGCCCCGTACGCCTCCAGAGAAGTCGTATTCAGGAAGAATGTCGGCTTCGTGTTGCGTGGATTTAGGATTCGTCTTCATATTGTCGTCTTTCACGTCGGGTTGCCGGACGTGCGCTGATGATGCGAAGCCGGTTTTCTCGATCGCTGTGCACCACAACGAGGAGGCGGTCCGAGCGCGAAAGGCCGATGGTTACGAACCGCAGTTCGTCACGAGAATGCCGGGAATCAAGAATGGTCGTAGCCAATGGGTCACCGAACACGGTCGAGGCCTCGGCAAAGGACACGCCGTGCCTGGCCAGGTTGATGCGGGCCTTGTTCGGGTCCCACTCGAACTCCATGGACCCATCCTACAACATCACGGGTCTGCAGAGGTGCACCCCGGCCCCTGGCTCATCTGGGGCTCGCCGAACGCCCCGCTAAGCTGCGGCCCCAGACCACCACGCGATCATACACCGCGCACCCCGCGTGCCGTCAGCTTCAGCGGATAGTTGGAGCGCCCCGGGATCAATTTGCACTTGGCCTGTCACTCGCGCTCCAGGATCCGGCGGACCAGAAGGGCTGCTCCAGCGCCGGCGGGCGCCGCGAACACAACGCCGCGTGAAGTGAAGCCACGAACAATGCCCACGACCATGACGGTGAGGCCGAACACGAGCATGGCGATCCCAAACGCGAGCCGCCGCTTCTCGGACTTCGGCATCTGACGACGGTGCGGAGGCTTGGATGCCAGGATTTAAAGTCTCACAAGTTCACGGCCACGGATTGCCCACGATAGAGTCAGCTCAGAGCGGTGCTGCGAGATAATGGATGCTGTGGGTGACGGCGAGCAGGCTCAGGCCGAGCACGATTTGAACAG
>CAZYWA010000893.1:0-1940 GCA_964650975.1 uncultured bacterium | reverse complement strand
CCCCCGCGACGCCCGTTCGCGTGTCGCGCTCGAGCCCCGCCGCGACTTCGTCGACGTCGCGCACCGAGTCCGCCGCGCGCTGCGCCAGATCGCGCATCTCGTCGGCCACCACCACGAATCCTCCGGACGGATCGGTGGCCCGCGCCGCCACGATCGCCGCGTTGACGGCGAGCAACGCGGTCCGGTCCGCGATCTCGTCGAGACCGCCCAGTGCCTGCGCCAGTCGAGCCACCCGCTCCTCGATGCGGTGCACCGCCTGACCGACGTCGCCGAGCGCCACCCGGATCCGATCCGTCTGCTCGCCTTCCAGATGCAGCGTCCGCTCGGTGCGCTGCGCCAGCTCGCGGCTCCTGAGCGCCGCGGATTCCGCGAGCCCGCCCTCCTGCAGCGCCCCGCGATGCGCCATCTCCAGACTGGCCACCGCCGCGAGGCCCACCTCGGCGGATCCCGGCAGCCCGCGAACCTCGTCGAGAAGGGGCCGGACCAGCGCCGCCAGCTGGGCGACGCGAGTGCTGGCCTGGTCCACCTCCAGCGCCACGCTCTCGCAGCGCGACGAGGCACTCGAGATCGCGACGGCGCCCCCACCGGCGACCTGGCGCCGCGCCGCCAGGTCACGCTCCAGCTGGTCCCAGCCTTCTCGGAGGATGCCGGTGCTCTCGGCGAGCCGTGCCAGAGCGCGTCGCGCGAGGTGAGTCACGCCGACCCCGCGCTCAACGGCCTGCACCGCCACCCGCATCTGCTCGGCGATCTGGCGCTGGGACGCGTCGACGGCGCGGCGCTGCCGCTCCACCCGCTTCCAGCGCCGTCGCGAGACCGCCGCGAGACCGCGCAGCGCTCCCGCCACCTCGAGAACCTCGTCGTCTCCGAACGTCGAGATCGAGCGGGCGCTGAGCGGCGACGCGGCACTCGCCAGGGACTCGAGCTGCGACTGGATGCCCAGCAAGCTGCGCAGCAGGTCGCGCGACACGACCCACGCGAGCGCCAGGGTCGTGGCGAGCGCCAGGAGTAGCACCGCGCCCAGCTCCGGCGTGCGGAGCACACTCCAGGCCCTTCGCGTGACCGGCTCGCCCAGCACCACCAGCCAGAGGTTGGCCGTGTCGAGCCGCGCGCTACCCAGCAGCCAGCCGCCGGTGTCGCGCGGCTCGCTGCCGGCCTCCAGGCCCCGCACCAGCGAGCCCGGATCGAAGGGTGCCACCCGTCCCACCAGCACGTCACCCCCGGGAGCGATCAGCGCCACCGAGTCCTCGCCGCCCGCTTTCACCAGGTCCACGACCAGAGCCGTGGCCGTGAGGCGCACGGTATCCGAGGGAGGCCCGATCCGATGGACCGCGACGTCCACGAGCATCGCGAGATCGCGCGCTCGCGCGTCGAGCATCGCCCGGACGCCCGCGTCCGCTGCGCGACCGGCGTGCCGCGCACCGGTCACCGCGACCGCCAGCAGCAAGCCCAGCGCCGGCATGCCGAAGGCGAGCACCAGCTTCGCCCGCAAGGGGAGCAGGCCCCGGTCGCCCTCGAGCGCCGGCTCCGCGGCATCGAGACCGAACTCGTCCCACGACGCAATCAGATCGCCGCGCACCCGGTAATACCGAAACGGCGCCAGTCCCGCGCCGGTGAGGACACAGGTCCAGCCAAGCTCCGCCGCGGTTCCCGGGGGCAGCCGGAACATGGCACCGCTCAGCGCCGCGAGGGCCGCACCGCCGACACACCACGAGAAGAGCGACGAGCCGGCCGAGATCAGAGGCAACCCGCGCAGCACCGCCAGGCGCTGGTGGATCGCTTCATCCCCGGAGACGGGTGCGGAGGTGTTCCCGAGCGCCCGCAACCTCCACTCGTGCGCGGCGAGCTGGACGCCGCCGCCCAGCAGCAGGGAGAGCGCGACCACGCCCAGCAGCGCCCAGCCATCGCGGGTGAGACCCAGCCCCGGCGCGACGAACAGCGTC
>CAZYWA010000892.1:0-1945 GCA_964650975.1 uncultured bacterium | reverse complement strand
CCGCGGCCGCTGTCGGTGGGACGCGGTCCCTCGCGTCCGCGGCGATCGACCGAGACGTGACGCCGCGGCTGCGTGGGACCGCAACGCTCCACCTGGCACGAATGCATGGCGCTGCTCACCCGGTCGGCTCCTGGTGCATCGCCTTGAACTCCTGCAGACCCGGCGCGAACAGGTGCTGCATCGGGTCGACGTCGACGTGCACGACTGACGGGCCACCCTGCCCCACGCAGCGCGTGAGCGCCGCGCGCAGCTCGTCGGGCGAGCTCACGCGCTCGCCGTGGGCACCCATGCTTTCCGCGAGCTTGTCGAACGCGATCTCCTGGAAATCGGCGTTGATGGTGCCCTCGGTGTCGACGCCCAGCACTTCGCGCATGCCCGGAAGGCCCATCGTCTGCGTGAGCTTCACCATGCCCCACTGCTTGTCGCAGAGCACGATGTAGGTGACGGGAAGACGATGGCGCACCGCGGTTTCCAGCTCCTGCGCGTGAAAGCCCATCGCTCCATCGCCGATCACGCAGTAGACCTGCTTCTCCGGCGCCGCGATCTTGGCGCCCAGGGCCTGGCTGACACCCGCGCCGAGCATTCCGAGCTTGAAGGTCGAGAGCACCGGCCCCGCACACTTCACTTCGTGGAAGAACGTGGTCCACACGGCGGTGTTGCCGCCGTCGATCACCACGATCGCGTCCTCGTCGAAGACCTGATCGCAGAGATGCGGCACCTGCGCGGGATGGATGGGGCTGTCGCGATTTTCGAGCGCCAGATCGAGCTCGGCACGCGCCCGCTGTTTCGATTCGGCGAGCGCCACGACTCGCTCCTCGCGGCGCCGCATGCGCTCGCCGTCGACGGGCTCGGCGCGCAATGCCTCGGCTAATTCAGCGAGAAACATGCGCGCGTCGGCGAGCACGGCGAGCTCGACCGGCTTGTTGAGCCCGAGGATCTCCTCGTCGCAATCGACCTGCGCGATCCGTTGCTCGCCCGTTCGGCCCCAGTAGGGCGCCTTGCCCCACCAGTCGGTCTCGCCGAGGCGCGAGCCCACGACGAGCACGCGATCCGATCCGGCGCGCATCTCGTTCACCACCGGCATGAGCGGCACCGGCACCGCGAGCTTGTGCGCGTCCGGCATCACCGCGCGGGCACCCCAGCTGGTGGTGACGGGCGCGTGCACCAGCTCCGCCAGCTCGAGCAGCTCGTCATGCGCGAGCGCATGCACGATCCCGCTGCCCGCGTGAATCAGCGGCGAATCGGCCTCCCGGAGCCAGCGCGCCACGCGTGCGACGTCGGCGGCCGGCGCGCGGATCGGTTCGACCCGCCGGTATTCGTGCGGCGCGCGCACCACATCGGCCGGCGCCTCGAAGGCACCGTTGATCACGTTCTCGGGAAGATCGACGTGCACCACACCCGGCCGCCCGCGATGCGACACGCGGAACGCGAGTCGCATGAATTCCGGAATCCGCTCGAAGCTGGGAACGGCTCCGCTCCACTTCGTCATGGGCCGCGTCACCGCGGCCTGATCGAAGTACTGGTACGTTCCGCCTCGATCCGGATACGCGATCCCGGTGCGCCGGCAGCTGGTGAGCAGCAGCACCCGGTTGCCCTCGCCGTTTTCCACCGCGACCCCGGGCAGCGCGTTCGCGACGCCGGGTCCGTTGCTCGCGATGCACACGCCCAGGCGGCCGGTGACCCGCGCGTAGGCGCCCGCCATGTGCAGCGCGCAGGTCTCGTGGCGCGGCGAGTAGAAGCGGATGCCGTATTTCTCGAAGCTCGCGAAGAGCCCGAGATAAGTGCCGTCCACGATGCCGAACACCGTGTCGACGCCCTCGGCCGCGAGCATCGCGGCGACCACTTCCCCACCGAGCTTCATCGTCATCGTTGGCGTCCGTTTCGAGGCAGATCCTCGATTGTATTCAATCGGCCCGCCCGGGAGGCTCCGGCCACTACCCGCGCC
>CAZYWA010000891.1:0-1950 GCA_964650975.1 uncultured bacterium | reverse complement strand
GCACGTTCGCCGTGGTGCGAACGATCTGATGCGGCGACACGTCGCTGTATCCCTGGCCGACCGTGATCTGATGGTTGGTCAGTCCGGACCCCGAACAATCGTCGGTGCCGCCCTGCTCGAGGCAAGCGTCTCGGGCACAGCGGAACCCGGCACTGTCGTCCCATGTCGACCGGTCGCCGATGACGCGGCGATAGGTCGCGAACAGGTGGACGGTGTTGAGCCACGAGCCGCCACGCAGAATCGTGGAAGATCCGGTCGCGGGGCCCTGCGGGTCCGTGGGCGGGCTCACCGAGTAGTAGTTCGGGTCGTACCAGTCGCTCACCCACTGGTACACGTTCCCCGCCATGTCGAGCGCGCCGTACGGCGACGCCCCGCTCCCCTTCGATCCCACGGGCCAGGTGGTGCCGAGCCCGCAGCCGGTTCCGTCGGCGTTCGGGTCGCTCATCACCGCGTGGTCGCAGGTCGGCGTCGCGTCGCCCCACGGATAGGTCCGCGCGTCGGTTCCCCGCGCCGCCTTCTCCCACTCGGCCTCCGTCGGCAAACGCCGTCCATTCCCAGCCCAAGCGCAGTACGCCGCCGCCTGGGTCCAGTCGACACAGTTGATCGGATGGGCTCCTCGATTCGGAGCGCCCCAGTTGCAAGCCGGATCGTAGGAATACGAACCGTCCGGCGCGGTGCAGGCGGTTGCGCTCTCGCAAGCCGCATAGGCATCCACCGTGACGTCGTTCCGGTCGAACCAGTAAGCGCTCAGGGTCACGTCATGCACCGGCTGCTGATCCGGGGTTCCGCTGTTGGAACCCATCGGGAAATCTCCGGCCGGCACGAACACCATCTCGGGATCGCACGTCACGGCGGGAACCGTCGTCGTCCACGCGCACGTGTCCGCCGACTCGAAGCCGTTCTGCCAGAGGATCACGGGGTCGGCGGCGCGAGCGGCCGATGCGACGACGGAGAGCGCGACCGCTCCCGCGACCACGCAGGCCCGGCTGCTCGTCATCATCTCCCTCACCGATGCCACTTTCTCTCCTTCCACTCCCCCGCTCCGAGCGGCTGTCTCGGCCATTCTCGCGCGGGCGGGCCGGGCGAGGAAGCGTGGCAGGTGGCGCCGGCCCCGGGGAGGGCCATGGCGGAAGCACGCCACTGTCCCTCTAGCAAGCCAGGCCCCTAGACTTGGTACATGAGCTCAAGATCCAGTGTTTGGCTCCTGACCCTATCGATCCTCGCCGTTCCCGCCGCTTTCGCCGGAAACTATCCGCCGCGGTTCCAGGAGTTCGTCCAGTGGAGCGGACTCTCGTTCCCGACCGCGGTGCGATTCGCGCCCAACGGGCAGATCTTCGTGGCCGAAAAAGACGGCAAGGTGAAGATCTTCGACAGCCTCGCCGATACCACGCCCGACACGCTCATCGACATCCGCGATGAGGTGAACTCGTACTGGGACCGCGGGCTGCTCGGTCTCGCGGTCGATCCGCAGTTCCCGACGCGGCCCTACGTCTGGATCCTCTACACCTACGATGCCCCACCAGGTGGCACAGCGCCGGTGTGGAACGATTCGTGTCCCAGCGTGCCGGGCGCCACCACCGACGGGTGTGTCGTGACCGGCCGCTTGTCACGTCTCACGGTGGGTCCCGGGAACACGCTCGCCGCACCCGAGGACGTGCTGATCTCGGGCAACTGGTGCCAGCAGTACCCGTCGCACTCGATGGGTGATCTGCACTTCGGCCCGGACGGCGCCCTCTACGTCAGCGCCGGCGAAGGGGCGAGCTTCACCTTCGTCGACTGGGGCCAGGGCGGAGGATCGCCGGGAAGCCCCACGCCCAAGAATCCCTGCGGCGATCCTCCCGGAGGCGTCGGCGGCGGGCACACGCCGCCGACCCCCGAGGGGGGGGGGGGAAGCGCGCCAAATAAGCAGACAACGGGCGACCCCACCCCGGACAACAGCGCGATGCTGCG
>CAZYWA010000890.1:0-1951 GCA_964650975.1 uncultured bacterium | reverse complement strand
CCGCAACAGTTGTTGCGGGGCCAGTATTCGTTCCCGCGATTGCTGGCCCTTATTAATCGCGACCGCCGCTCGGGCACCTTGGTGAGCTCGCGCAGGCGCGCGACCGCGCGGCTCACCTGGGTGCGCGGCGAGATCGTGGACGTGACGGCGGCGTTCACCGGCGAGTTCTTCGGCACGTTCCTGCTCGAGCGCGGCCGGCTCACCATGGCCCAGCTCCAGCAGTCGCTGCAGCGGATGTACGGCGGACAGCGGCTGCAGGGCGAGGTGCTGGTGGAGCTGGGGCTGATCCCGGAGGCCGACCTCGCCGGCTTGCTCACCGCCCACGCGAGCGAGCGGATCGTCGAGGTGATCGGCTGGGAAGGTGCCGATTTTCGCTTCCTGGAGGGCGAAACCTCGGTGGTACGCCCGCTCGCGATCGCCACCGCCCCGGTGCTCTTCCGCGGCTATCTCGAGCGCTCGCCGATGACCACGGTCGAGGCCGAGCTCGCGGGCGTAGCCGCCGCCGAGCTGCGCCCACGGGTGGCGCGCGCCGACCTCGACGCGGCCCATGCCGGTGAAGCGGAAGCGGCGCTCTGGGAGCGGATCCACGCCGGGCATGCCGGCGTGGCCGAGCTTCTGGCCGGCGCCGCGAGCGACCGGACGCGGCGTTTCCTGTTCGCGCTCTTGATGCTGGGCTACGCCGAGCCGCAGGTACCCGCGCCGTCGCCCGTGGCGGGTGAAGCGGGCGCCGCGGCTCCACCGCGAGCCGCGCCGGCCGCCGTCGACCCGCACACCGTCGCGAGCGCCGCGCCTGCCGCAGCGCCCGCGCCCGCGGCGAGGGCTGCCGCGGTGGCGACGCCCGCCGCGGGTCCCTCGGCCAGGCCCGGGCTCTTGGTCGCCGGATTCAAGGTGGCCGACGAGGGCCGCCTCGACGCGACTCCGGCGGTCGCGGTGCTGCGCGCGTTCCTGTCGTCGCCGCGCAGCGGCCGGCTGGTGTTCGCCCGCGGCCGGGCGCAGAAGACGGTCGATCTCGGCGGCCGCGGTGTGATCGGCACGGTGTGGAGCATCGCGGCCGACGCGCCCTTCGGGAACTACCTGCTCGAGCGCGGCCTGATCGGGTTCGACGTGTACGAGCGCACGCTGCAGCGCATGTACGCGGAGAAACGTCGCCACGGCGAGCTCCTGGTCGAGGAAGGAGCGCTCTCGGCCGACGATCTGAAGCGGCACCTGCGCGAGCACTTCGAGCACCGGCTGGTCGATCTCTTCGGCTGGACCGACGGCACCTATCGCTTCGACGAGGCTCCGATCCGCGTGACCGAGACCCACGTCGACGTGCCGCGCGTGCTGTTCCTGGGCGCCCGCTCGTCGCTGAGCGAGGGCATGGTGGCGGCCGAGATCGCGCGCCTCGGGGCCTCCACGGTCACGGCCGCACCCGGCGTCGATCCTGCGGCGCTCGACCTCGCGCCCGCCGATCTCGAGCTGTGGCGATCGCTGCGCCAGAGCGAGCGCAGCGTGAGCGAGCTGCTCGACGAGGCGGGCGAGACGATGGCCGAGCGCGCCCGCTGGATCGTCGCGATGGGTTTCGCTCGATTTCTCGTGTTTCGCGGTAGCGCGCCCGCGACCGCGGCGGTGCTGGGCCAGACGACGGAGCCGCGCCGTTCGGCCCCTGGCGCGCCACCGCCGCCGCCACGACCCCAGGCGCCCACGCGCCCCGCGGCCGGTCCCGCCGCGCCCGCTCGCCCGGCCGGTCCGGCGCCCGCCACCGCGTCGAAAGCGGGTGCCGAGGAGCCCAGCACCGACGAGCTGCTGCTCAACCGTGAATCGCGCAATTACATGCGCACCATCCACATCAAGGTGTCGGGGCGCGGCTCGGGCGGAACCGACACCGTGCAGCCCGGCCAGCCTCGGATGCGTCGCCCGCGCCTCACGGGCTTCGGCGAAACGGCCGAGTTCGAGGACAAGATCGCGGGCG
>CAZYWA010000889.1:0-1963 GCA_964650975.1 uncultured bacterium | reverse complement strand
TGCACCGCGACCGTCACTAAGCCGTCGTACCCGACCTCGAATTTCGCCGCGCCCGCCCACTCGGACCGACTCTCGGCGGCGACGACCATGCGCACTGCGTCAAACGAACCGCCACACAACGCCCTGAGCTCGCGGGCCAGGGCTTCTCGGCCCTGGTCCCGCACTTCCCACTCGCGCCGCAGCGCAAGGTACTGCTCGTACTGCTCCAGGTAGCGCGGCACCAACCGTCGGCAGATGTCCCGGACGATCGAGTCGATCGACCGCGCCGGGTTCACGCGGACCCCGAACGGCCTTCGCGCCAGGCGAACGTGCATGGGCTGGCCCCGATACTCGGGGCCCCACCCATCGATCGCCCACTTTCCTCGCTCGGGACGGATCAGAATCTCCTCGCCCCGAGGCCCCCGCAGGCTCGAGCGCTCGCGATCGGCGGAGGGATCCACGACCGCCCACCCCGCCCCGAGTGCCCTCGCCAGCTCCACCGCCACCGCATGAATGCGGCGTTCCGCCTCTGCAGCGGCCGTGCTCTCGATATTGCTCGTGTCCATGGCACTCCCCACGCGCCGCCCCCGACCGGGCGGCGCAACGTGTCGTTGCACCCGCCGGTCGGAACGGCGAGCCGAGAGGCTCAGTTGTTTCGCGGAAATCCGCTCAGATTGGCAGGCGCGCGATCAGGCACATTCGCACGCCCGCCAGTTCGTCTTCGTCCACCCGGTTCCCCCGGGGGTCGTACGCCTCATTGCTCGACTCCCACACGCGCCCCGCCATCTGGGCGTGTAGGAGTTCGTACGCTTCATCGAGGCCCTCAGCCTCGACATCGACACACACGACGAATCGCCAGCACCTGCCGGAGGCAATCGACTCCTCTGATTGCACGCCCACTGGCTCCGCGGCTTCGACTCCGTTCATGACGCCCTCCATTCGCAGACCGCGCCGATCCCGGCGGCGCGGTCGATGAAACCGCCGCCGGGTGGCGCGCCCCGAATGGGGCTCGTTACGCAATACCGAGATATGCCTCGACCTCCGCCTTGAGCTTGTCCGTCACGCTCGCCTCGCCCCGAAGGACGAGAAGAGCCTGTGCGAGTAGCTCGCCGGCTTCACCGCGCCGCCGGCCCCGAAGCACATTGGGCTCCGTCTCCGAGGGCGTCGGGCGCTCGCGCGCCCACCACTGGAAGAAAAATCCTCCCCAGTCTCCCGCGATCACGCCGTAGATCGATGAGGCCTGCACGCGGTCGATAGCGTCCGACGGATCGGACGCCGCCGCGCACGGGAGCACGAAGCTCACCGTGACCTCGTGGTAGCTGCGGTCCGGCTCTCGTTCGAGAGGCTCGCCGCAGTCGATGCAGTACCGATCCTGCCAATCTCCACCGGCGGGCTCCTCGCGAGACCCGCACCAGGTACACCGAAACGCATCCTCCGCCATCACACCCTCACGAGACCGCGCGCCTGGCCGCGCGGTCGAAGAAATCGACCGCTGGCACAGGCAGCGTGCGCCACTTGGCGCGGGCCCCGGGGTGGGGAGCGAAACGCTCAATCTTCGTCGGGAAGCATCACAGTGATGACGGGCTCGGCGTTGTCACCGGGACCGCACACCGCCTTCAATGTCGCCAGCCGTTGCCGGCCCAGACGCTGGAACAGTACCTCGTACTGAATGGAGGACACGGCCGACGCGCGAACGATCGCGCATCGCAGCATCCACACGACGTCCCAGAGCCGCCCAGCCTCGGACTGCCCAGTGTCGCGATCTCCTTCCGGTGGGACGATCCACTCGGCCCACAACCGCTGCGTCACCGCCACCGGAAACGTGATACCCGCTTCGCGGGCGACCTCGCTGACATCGACGAGCACCCCGTCGGCAATCGCCTGGGCGCGCGTGTAGGTGTGGATCACGGGACCGAACAGGTCTGTGACGGGATCGATTACTTCGTTCATGAGAGCCTCCATGGAATGGACCGCGCCCTTGGCG
>CAZYWA010000888.1:0-1970 GCA_964650975.1 uncultured bacterium | reverse complement strand
AACGCGCGGCCCCACTGACGGGACACCCCGGTGGCGGCGGTGCGACTACGACGCAGGCTACACCAGCTGAGGCAAACAGCGCTTGCATGCGGGGGACGAACTCGATCGGATTCACTTCGAGCGTCAGCTGCCGAACCGCGCCCAAGGCAGCCCGAAATCGCTTTCGATCGAAGGGCGCGCAGTCGATCCTTGCTGCCTTGATCTCGGCACATCGGATCCAAGCCGCGATTGCGCCAGCGCGCTTGGGGACCTTGGGTGAGGCCCTGAAATCCGCCAACGGGCCTTCGTAGGTCGCTCGCCAAGCAGGAACCGACGCTACGCCAAAGCATCGAAGGCATTCTCGGACCTGGTCACCGCGGTGCCGAAATCTGCGGATGACTCCCTGCTTCACGAGATACGGGATTGGGAGCTCACGTAGCCATCCAGCTGCAGTTCGATCCTCGTCTCTGGTACGACTTCGTTCCAGCGCCTCGCGATAGTTGGCCTCGCGGCGCAGCCAGAAGCCGGCTGTGCTGCCGAGTACGGCCTCGAACCGTAACGCGGTATCGGAGGTCACGCTTGCCTTGCCCTGCACAACCTCGTTCACATGCTTCCGCGTGAACCCGGTACGCTCCGCGAGATCAGACTGCGTCCAGCCGCGCTCCGTCAGGAGGTCGGAGATGGTCTCGCCTGGCGGCGACACCCATTCGGGCGCAAACGCATGAACCCTAGCCATGGTGATAGTTCTCGATCGCAACGATGCGAACACTACACACGCGACCCCAATCAAGATCCCCAGCAGTGGTCTGGGGTGGTGGGTCGTCGACGGCGTCGAACACGAGGCGCAGACCTTCGTCGAGCGCTAGCGCGAATTGCCCCTTTCGATCCCCTTTCAACGGATGGGGGTCGCCTGCGACCAATTCGCCGACACGGTCCACGGCCACGAGATCAGCGAGCCTTGCTCGAAGTAACCGAGCGGCCTTCGGACCGAACTTGCGCGTGGCGCGATCGGCCTTCTCGCATAGTTGCCGCAGCTTCTCGGAAGCGAAGAGGATATCCACACGCTCCTCACGATGCAAGAATCGTACACCAGATCGGTGTATAGAATCAATGCCCAGCCAGACAGCCCATATCTGGTGGCATTCTCGAAGCCCCACATTTTGATAACGCGCTGATGCGCGACGGGAATGGCGCGACTCGGGCGTGAGCAATCCCACACCTCACCTGTGGGCATACCGTGGCTCACGGGCGTAAACTCGTCGTCGCTCGCCTCGGGCCCCCTCGCGAAAGGACCTCGATGCCCACCCCCAACCTCGCGAAACAAGCTCACGCCGTCCGCATCGGCCTCATCCAGCTCGAGCGCAACCTCGAAGACCTGCTCGGATCCGTGGGTGGCTCAATCGGGTCCGCCCTCAGCGACCGGGTCGCCGAGCCACTCAAGGCGCTCTCGGGGCACGTGAATCCGCTGCTCGCGCTCCTCGGAACGGGCGCGGTCGTGACGGCGGTCGTGGCTGCACGGCGAGGTCCAGGTCGGCCGCGGAAGGACCTGGCGGCGCCGGTCCCGCTGAAGCGAGGGCCTGGCCGACCCCGGAAGGACGCGACCGTAGCGGCAGCGCCCGCACCAGCCGTGGCACCGAAGGCACGCAAGCGGCGACGCGGCGGTCGCGGGCGGAGGGCGAACCTGTCCTCCGAGGCGATTCAGGCGGCGCTCAAGGCGAGCGGCGGGAACAAGTCGGCGGCGGCGCGGGCGCTGGGGGTGTCGGGGCCGACGCTCTACAAGTACCTCGGGGCGCGGAGGGTTGGGGCGGGAGCCAAGGCGAAGAAGGGCGGCGGTAGGAAGAAGTAGCGCGCGACCGCTCTCGGGACGGACGACGACCGGGCCCGGTGGCAGCTGAGTCCGTCATCCGGGCGCATGGCTCGAGCCGCACGCCGCCCTTTCGAAGCTCTCCGTGTCGCAGGCGGGGCCTGGGCGCCGACAAGGTCCCGGAACC
>CAZYWA010000887.1:0-1975 GCA_964650975.1 uncultured bacterium | reverse complement strand
AGGGCCGCGGTCGTCATGGCGTCTCGGGTGGGATCGCCGAGCTGGCGGGCTTCGGCGGCCTGGCACCGGTGATCCCAGCCCTCACCAACGATGGCGAAATTCTAGCGATCACGGCGAGCGACACCAGCATGACCGCGCCCAAAAGCAGATATGTCCCGGTGTAACTAAAGAGACTCTCGAGCCAACCGCCGAGGGCTCGCCCCAACCTTCCGCCGCCGCCGAGAATCCCGACATGCCCAAATGTCACGCGATCGAAAAGCCCCGCGCATGCGGTAACAAAGACTGGGAGGGCGACCAGCCTCCTGATCAGCGCTCTGACGCGGACGCCCACCAGCAGCGCCAAGCCTCCGGCAAGGAACAGCGTCGGCGTGGCGTACGCGACATTCCCCACCGCCCAACGCAGCGCGAACGCACCCGTGGCACCCACCCGTCCCATGATGTTCCCGGACCCGTGATGGCCGGGAAGCGAGCGTTCAAAGAGCATCGGGTCATTTACATCGAAACTTAGGAGTGCGAGGACCAGACACCCACCAATGATCACCGAGGCGGTCCCCGCGATGCGACGGAACGTTCTACCCAAGGAGCTAGAGTCTGCAGGACCTGGCTGCCTGACGAGATACGCTTGTCCATCGTGCCACCGCACGATGGACATGTCTGGCGCAACTTCACTGCGAGGCGACCGCAGCGCGAGGTTGTGCACCTCGCAGAGTCGCTGCGCATCGAATAGGTTCCAGACCCAAAATGCGAGCACGGTCACTCCAACGCCAATCCACGCTACCGATGCAGCCACCGCGGCGCCGAAGTCCGTCAGCCCGAGGCCCAAAAACGCAACACCGAATCCAGCCCAGCCGACCACGCCCAGCGCGGACACACCGGAGAGCATCCCCGCCATGGCCATCACACCGAGGCCGCGACCGATCCGCCCCGCGTAGAGCTGTCCCAGGCCCGGGACAAAGAACGAAAGGACGATCGCTAGGCCGCTGCTCTTTACCTCCATACGGTCGTCCAGGGCGGTGTCGCTTGCGCGGCCGGATGAGCGACAAGCATCGGCGCCAGTAAGAATGTGTACTCCTCGTTACCCGGAAACTGCGAGACCAGCCGGGTGAAGAGCGGCGTCTCGACGAGACCGAACGAGACTCTGGAAGAATCAGCCCTCGCGCATTTTGCGCCTTCGTGGCCTCGCCTTCAAGATGGCACCAACGCGTCGGGCGAACTCGGCGCCGCTGCGCGATCGGCCTACCACCCCCTCACCCGCCCCAGCGTCACCCCGAGCGGCTCCCACCGACCGTCTTCCAGATCCGCCATCGCCATCCCGCGCCGAGCCAGCGTCTCGCGGAGGCACTTGTCCCGCCGCTCCAGCTCCTCGCGCACGAGCGGCTCGGGTAGGCAAGGATCGAGGACCAGTCGGCCCGGTTCCCCTCGAACCGACTCGACTCGGGCTGCCGCCGTTCCATGATCGGATCGTTCGGAACGGCTCGACCTGCGCGGAGCTGGCCTGGCTCCCCCCAGCGGTCCGACCTCAACCACCGGACCGCGGCATGGCGCGTGTCGCTCACCTGGACGGTCCCAAGCTTCGGCGGCGGCGGCCGGCCGTAGTTCCAGTGCCCCAAGCGCGGCCAACGCTGTGCGGTGTTGCACTGGCCCGATCGAGCGCCTGCCGGCGGTGCCGCGGGCTGGCCTAGCAGTCGACGCGGCTCGTGGCGTTTGAGCGGCTCTACCTTCGCGCGGATCGGCTCCTCGAACGGGCCGGACCACCGCGACGGGTACGTGAGCCTCCCGGGATGCACTGGCGCCGGTTCCGCGCGGTGTGCGAGCAGGCCGAGCGGTTCAAGAGGGACGGCGACGCGGCGGCCTGCCGGCGATGGCGCGGATCCGCGCGCGAGCGGGGGGCTGACGCGGAGCGAGAAAACGCTCAAGGACGGCACCAAGGCCGACGTGCGGCACTTCTACGCGCCCAAGGTGGGCGAGGTGTTCG
>CAZYWA010000886.1:0-1975 GCA_964650975.1 uncultured bacterium | reverse complement strand
CTGCACTGAGCCACGAGCTGGCTACCGGGCGCAAAGTGCGCGTTCTGCTGAACGAGACCTTCCCGACTGGGGGCAAGAAGAACGCCGCCGTGCTCAAGCAGCTCACGGACGGAGGGATCTCCGCCAAGTACGCAAACCCGGACTTCACGTACACCCACGAGAAGGCGATTATCGTCGATGCTGGCGACACCGATCAGCATGTTCTCATCATGACGATGAACCTTCAGCCCGGGTACCTCGGCAAACCCGACCCGCAGGGGATGAGCCTCAACTTCGGGCTCGACGACCGACGTTCTAGCGATGTCGAGCAGGCCGAGAAGATCTTCGATGACGACTGGAATCGCTCCACGTACAAGGCCCCCGCCAATACACACCTCGTGATTAGTCCACTGAATTCACGGACCGACCTCGTGGCCGAGCTCGACGCCGCTCAGCATTCCATCGACTTCTTTGCACAGGAGTTCGAGGATGCGAAGATCGTATCCGCCATGGTAGCCGCAGCGAAGCGCGGCGTGACCGTCCGTGGCCTCGTAGCGCCCGGCATCTCCGGAAACTCGAAATCGGCTGCCACTGTGGCGAAGGCCGGCGGCGAGGTTCGCGTTCTCAGCGATCCCTACGAGCACGCCAAGGCGACCGTCGTGGACGGGCACATGGTCTACATCGGCTCGATCAACTACACCGCGACGTCGATGGACAAAAATCGCGAACTCGGGCTGCTGACGGATCAGTCCGACATCGCATCACAGATGGAGACGGAGTTCACGACGTTTTGGGCTAAAGGAAACGCGATTCACTGACGACGTTGCTCAGCGTTCTTCGCTAACGACCCAGCGGGGCAGACTGGCGCAGACCCCGCCGCGATCACCGTCGCCCAATGCGCGTCTCCTGAGGACGCGAGAGGTGCAGATCTGCCCGTGAGATAGAACCACAGGGCCGGTAGGACTATGACACCAGTCCGGGGATCCCCAGGCGGTGCGCGGGATCTGCGACGGATTTAGCACTCGGCCCAGATTCTCATCCCACCGAACTCTCGGTCGTACCGCATCGCTGACCCGAACCAAAGGGGGACGGGTCCAAACCGCGCCTTACGCTGAAGGGAGAGTCTCGACATGCCTCAGGATCAGGAAGAAGCACTCCGGGAAGCCAAGTCGGCAGCGGTCGCCAACTTTCTGGCAGCCACGCCGCCTCCGGCCGAGTTCGCTGCACTGGCTGCCTCCACGTCGCACGCTCACAACGTCGTGGGCGTTGGGATCGGAGCGAAGATGGTGGACGGTAAGTACACCGGCACCATGGCCGTGCGGATCTACGTCGAGCGAAAGGTCGCACTGAAGGCGATTCCGAAGCAGGACCTCCTGCCGAAGACCATCGGGGGCGTTCCGACCGACGTGATCGAGACCGGCCGGCTGTATGCCCAGGTCCCCATCGCCCAAACGCGAATGCGTCCGACCAAAGGCGGCGCGTCGGTGGGCTTCAAGGCCACGGGCTTCGTCATGGCCGGAACGCTGGGCTGCCTGGTCACCGACGGCTCGAAGAGATACATCCTCAGCAACAACCACGTGCTCGCTAACGAGAACGCCTTGCCTCTCGGAAGCCCGATCTTTCAGCCGGGTCTGCTCGATCATGGGGTCGTCGCTACCGATCGGGTCGCCAAGCTCTCCAAGTTCATCACGATCAAGAAGCTGCCCGCCAAGAACAAGGTCGACTGTGCAATCGCGCAGGTGACCTCGAACAACATTGCATCGGCGCAGATCCTGCCTTCGGTGGGTGCGCTGGGGTCGGCTACGCCCGTCGCCGCAACGGTCGGCATGAAGGTCCACAAGCACGGGCGCACGACCGGGTACACGAAGGGAAAGGTGGTCGACATCGCGGCGGACGTGAACATCACGTACGACTTCGGTGTTGCTCGCTTCGAGAGCCAGATCATCGTCGTCGGCGATTCCGGTTCCTTCTCCGACGCCGGTGACTCCGGCTCGCT
>CAZYWA010000885.1:0-1983 GCA_964650975.1 uncultured bacterium | reverse complement strand
GCGATTACAATCACCGGGGACATCGCGTTCTCCGGAAAGCGGGACGAGTACCAACTCGCTGGCCAGTGGTTGGATCAGGTGATCGAGGTCTGCGGCTGCGCCCACACGGCGGTTTTGACGGTCCCAGGGAACCACGATGTAGATCGCGACCGCATCCGCACCTCTACGAAGATGGTACACAGCAGCCTACGAAACGCGTCCGTGCCGCAGGCTCGTGGCGCGCTCACCTCCCTGGCAAGCAGTGGAGACCCCTTGCTCCTCGACAAGTTGCATGAATACCAAGCTTTCGCTGCGTGTTACGGCACTCCCTTCTCGGCACCCACTAGCCCCAATTGGGTGCGACGTTTTCAACTCGCAAACGACGCCGGGATCCACTTTGTCGGTCTAAGTACCGTTCAGATTTGTGACAGCGACGACAACCTCGGTGCGATGTTTTTGGGCGCACACCAGTATGTAGTCGAGAGGACGCACAACACCGAGGTGGTTGTGCTTATGCACCACCCCATTGACTGGCTCAAGGATCGCGTCGAGGCTGCCGACTATATCTCCTCTCGGGCAAAGGTCCTCATCTACGGCCACGAGCATTTGCAGCAACTCCACAAACTCCAAGATGCAAACGGATACGAGCGACTAATACTGAGCTCTGGCGCAGTGACTCCTGACCATGCCCAAGCCCCATATATATATCGCTACAACATTCTATCCTTCGATACCTCGATTGACGCTGGCGTTCATTCCCTCCTTGTTACCGTCTACCCCCGCATCTGGGGTCTACGCGCAACGGCATTTCAGCCCGACTGGTCAGCGCTCAGCGGTCAGGAGTCGATCACGTTCTCGCTGCGGTCGACGCAGTTTGGGCAACCGCCGCTATCCGCGATCGCCCGACGTGCGGCGACAGGCACCCCCCCTCTCGACACCACCGTTTCATGCCCACCATCGGCCTTGCTTCGCCACTTGTTCTGGAGACATCTCGACTGGCGCGCCCGCATCGACGTGCTTCTCCGTATTGGTAGCCTCGCGCCAGCTCTCGAAGCTCCGCTTCCGCAACATGTCGAAGCTGCGGCCATCGTAAAAGCCGAATCACAAAATAAGCTGCGTGAATTGTGGACACTCGTGATGGAGCACCTGCCTCCCGAGGCACGGTCGGTCAACCCATTCCCCGAAGGATGAACTAATGCTCGGTCAACTAGCAGACTACTCGCGGATCGTGAGCCCCGCACCGAGCGACACGTTCATAACGCAACGCCGTTCGGCTGCGACTGACCTTCTCGGGGACCGCGACCTCTCCGCCGAGATCTATCTCTCGTTCGTTGAGTTTGCCCTTTTCGGAGTTCCGTCTAGTCGAACCACGCAACACACTCACGCTACCGACGCACTTGTCGCTGCGATCCAGGTGCACCAGCCCTCGTTCCCAGGCGACGTGGATGCGAACCTACTTGACGTCCGTCTTTTGGCGGCTGTTGTGCTGGGAGAGCGACTGAAGAGTCGGCCCGCAGAGCTAGAGTCGCAATATTTGGCTTCGCTCGTTCACTCCGGAGTGCTTCTCCAAGACCTCCCGGCCGAGGTTCACCTTGCGAAGCTCGTCACGGATCTAATCTCTACGGCAAGTGGCGCGCTCAGCCTTGCGAGCAAGGATCTTCGACAGCGTAAGGCTTGGCCGGAAGTCTCAATCGCTGGTGCAGACGTTCAAAGCGTTGTCAATTCCACCAACACACACCTTGCCGCCGTCATCAGCGTGCTCGAGGCCAACCTCAAAGCTGACCGGGAGGAGCTGGATGTCTTGTGGTGGGTCTTTGGAGCGCGCTCTAGCAGAACTGGAGAGCCCTTTGACAAGATGCCTGATGGTGATCGCGCGCTCATCGCAGCGACCGAGCTGAGCGAGCTTATGCTCGTACCGCCGATCTCAACGGCTGAGCATCTGCTCGCCTCGATTGTCCCTGAGGCGCCCGAATTGTCGGCTGTCAGCCTTGTGCCACAGCTGTC
>CAZYWA010000884.1:0-2013 GCA_964650975.1 uncultured bacterium | reverse complement strand
GGACTCACGCCACCGGCGCCGTCCAGCATTGTCGCGGCGCTCGATTCTCTGTCATCCTTGCGCGCCCATGACCGTTTCCTCGAAGCAGTTCCGTGCCCTGATGGGCAGCTTCGCCGCGGGCGTCACGGTGGTCACGACCGTCGATGACCAGGGCACCCCTTGGGGTCTCACGGTCACGGCCTTCTCGGCGCTGTCCCTCGATCCGCCACTCTGTCTCGCGTGCGTCGACCGCCACGCCGCGAGCCACCCTGCCCTCATCGCAGCCAGGAAATTCGCGGTGAGCATGCTCAGCAGCCACCAGCAGGAGCTCTCGAACCGCTTCGCCAGCAAGCAGGCCGACAAATTCGTCGATGTACCGTGGCGGGCGGGCGCCGCCACCGGCTGTCCGATTCTGACCGAGGCGCTGGCGTGGCTGGAATGCCGTGTCGCACGCGTCCACGACGGCGGCGACCACGACATCTTCGTCGGCGAGGTGCTCACCACGCACGTCACCGACGGCCACCCGCTGGTCTACTGGCGCGGTGCCTACGGGGACGTGAGCGTGCGCGTCAAACCCGCTGGTTGAGCGCTGCTGGACACAGGCACGGGAGCACGGATTCATGGCGGGACGCGTAGCAGGCAAGGTGGCGCTGGTCACCGGCGCCGCATCCGGGCTGGGGGCCGCGTCCGCACGGCTGCTGGCGCGCGAGGGCGCCCGCGTTCTGCTGTCGGACGTACAGGACGAGAGAGGTGCCGAGGTCGCTAAAGAGCTCGGCGACTCGGCACGCTTCGTCCATCTGGACGTCACCTCGGAGCCAGGCTGGATCGCGGCGATCGAAGAGGCCACGCGCGCTTTCGGCCGCCTGGACGTGCTGGTCAACAACGCCGGCATCGGTCTCCTGGCCGACGTCGAAGCGACCTCGCTCGCCGACTGGCGGGCCGTCCACGCGGTGAACCTCGACGGCGTGTTCCTGGGCTGCAAGTACGCAATCCCGGCGATCCGGGCCGGCGGCGGCGGGTCGATCGTGAACATCTCGTCGATCTCCGGGCTGGTCGCCGGCCACAACCTGGCGGCCTACAACTCGAGCAAGGCGGCGGTCCGCCACCTGACCAAGTCGGTGGCGCTGCACTGCGCCCGCACCAAGTCGGGGATCCGCTGCAACTCGATCCATCCGACCTTCGTCGACACCCCGATCCTTCACGCCATGCTGCACATGAGCCCGGACCCGGAGGCGGCGCGCCGCAAGCTGGCGGCGCAGATCCCGCTGGGCGCGATCGGGGACCCGGACGACGTCGCGTGGGCCGTGGTGTATCTCGCCTCCGACGAATCCAAGCTGATGACAGGCTCCGAGCTGGTGCTGGACGGTGGGCTCTCGGCGCGATGAGGTCGGAACCATGAACGGGATCGGGATCGACGTCACTCGACGCCTGCGTGTCGCCGTGCTCCTCGCGCTCTGCGCGCTCGCCACGCCAGCCCGCGCCTTCGAGGTGATGAAAGGACCCCTCGACACCGACCCCAAGGTCCCCACCATCCCCGACTCCGGCGAGATCGAACTCACCGCGGACGAGTGGGCCGACGTGCAGAAGGGCGAGATCGTGGTGCAGATCATCGAGCGCTCGAAGGAGGCCCGTCAGGCGCGCGCGGTCGGATACCTGAAGCACAATCCCGCGCAGCTCTTCGACGTCGCCACCGATTCGACGCTCGCGCCCAAGCTGGTGAAGGAAGTGAAGAACGTCGAGGTGCTGGAGCGCACCTCGGACCACAAGCGCTTCCACGGCTCGGCCGATTTTTCGTTCATGCTTCCCACCTTCCAGTACACGATGCTCTCTTGCTACGACGCGACACACACCGGCCAGGCCTGGGTCCAGGTGCAAGGAGATCTCGACAAGAACGAAGGAAGCCATGCCTTCTTCTGGGATCCCGAGCGCCAGCAAACGCTCGCGGTCTTCACCTACGACATGGCGCTCAAGGGGATCCTGAGCCTGGTGCCGGAGTACATCGTGATCCGCATCGCGAGCCGTACGCTGCCCGAC
>CAZYWA010000883.1:0-2013 GCA_964650975.1 uncultured bacterium | reverse complement strand
CAGGCAGGGAGTGATCCGCTGGGCTCGAATCTAGCTCGCGAGCGTCTGGCGCACCGCACCGAGCGCCGAGGCGAGCGAGTCGCGCAGGCGACCGAGCTCACCGTCCAGACCCGCGATCGAGCCGCCTCGCGCGGCGATCTCGATCTTCTCGGCGATGGACGCGGTCGCGACGGCGCCGACGGTGCGGCTCGTCGACTTGAGATCGTGGGCCGCGCGCCGCGCTCGCTCCACGTCCGACGCGGCGAACGCCTCCGTCAGCTCGCCCAGCACCGGCGGCGTCTCCTCGAGATAGGTCTCGAGGATGGTGCGCGCGACCTCGGAACCCAGATCGTCGTGGAGGCGCGCCAGCTCGCGCTGGTCGAGGGCGGCGGTGCTCTCCGCGACGGCCGTGACCTCGGCCGGAACCGCGGCCGCCCGCGGCTGCGGCGGCGGCTCGATGGCTGTTGCCTGCACGGCCGCCGGCCCCGAGCGCCGCGCGATGCAGCGCAACAGCGCGGCGGCGAGATCCTCGATCCGCACCGGCTTCGCGATGTAGTCGTCCATGCCCACCTCGACGCACCGCTCGCGGTCGCCGGCCATGGCGTTGGCGGTCATCGCCACGATGTAGGGCCTCTCGGCCGGCCAGCGCGCCGCGATCTCCCGCGTGGCCTGAAACCCGTCCATCTCCGGCATCTGGACGTCCATGAGCACCGCGTCGTAGGTGAGCCGGGTGAGCGCCTGGATCGCCTCGACGCCGTCCCCCGCCACGTCGGCCGTGTAGCCGAGCTTCGCGAGCATGCTCACCGCGACCTTCTGGTTCACGCGGTTGTCCTCGGCCACCAGGATCCGGAGCGGATGACGCAGCCCGAGCTCGATGTCGATCACGGCGGCCGGCGACTCACGCCGCGACGTCCGCACGCCGGTACCGGTGAGCAGCTCCGAGATCACGTCGAGCAGCAGCGACGGCTTCACCGGCTTGGCCAGATACGCCTCGAACGACACGCCTCGCGCGCGCGCCTCGCCCGCGCCGGTGCCGAGCGACGTGAGCAGGATCATCGGCAGCGCGCGCGCATCGCGGCGCTTCCGGATCTCCTGGGCGAGCGTGATGCCGTCCATCTCCGGCATCTGGAAATCGAGCAGCGCCACGTCGAACTCGTCGCCGCGATCGAGCAGCTCGATGGCGTCACGGGGGCGCGCGGTCTCGCTCGCCTTCATCCGCCACAGACCCGAGTAATCGCGCAGGATGCGCCGGTTGGTCTCGTTGTCGTCGACGATCAGCACGCGCTTGCCGGCGAGCGTCGCGGGGATGTGCACCGAGTCGGTGCGGCCGGTGGCCTCGGCGGAGCGGACGCGGATCGTGAACCAGAAGGTCGAGCCGTGGCCGAGCTCGCTCTCGGCTCCGATGCCGCCGCCCATCAGCTCGCAGAGCCGCTTCGACACCACCAGGCCGAGCCCCGTGCCGCCGTACTGGCGGGTGGTCGACGAGTCGATCTGCGTGAACGGCTGGAACAGCCGGTCCATGCGATCGCTCGGGATGCCGATCCCCGTGTCGGAGACCCGGAACGAGAGCTCCATCTCGCGCCCGCGCAGCGCGCGGGCCGTGACCCGCACCACCACCTCGCCCTCGTGGGTGAACTTGACCGCGTTCGAGAGCAGGTTGACCAGCACCTGACGAACCCGGCCGGCGTCGCCGATCACCGCCGCGGGGCAACTGGCGTCGACGTAGCAGGCCAGCTCCAGGTGCCGCTTGGACGCCGTCAGCGACACCAGGTCGATGCACTCCTCGACACACCGCTCGAGGTCGAACGGATGCTCCTCGAGCTCGAGCTTCCCGGCCTCGATCTTCGAGAAGTCGAGGATGTCGTTGATGAGCGTGAGCAAGTGCTCGCCGCTCGCCCGCACGGTCTCGACGTACTCACGCTGCTCGGCGTTCAAGCCCTTGTCGAGCAGCAGGCTGGTCATGCCGATCACGCCGTTCATGGGGGTGCGAATCTCGTGGCTCATGTTGGCCAGGAACTCGGCCTTGGCGCGGGT
>CAZYWA010000882.1:0-2018 GCA_964650975.1 uncultured bacterium | reverse complement strand
ACGCGGCCGTCGCGTATCGC
Source organism: uncultured bacterium (assembly GCA_964650975.1). Classification (GTDB taxonomy): domain Bacteria; phylum JADJOY01; class JADJOY01; order JADJOY01; family JADJOY01; genus CAZYWA01. Next base: position 1,998 of record CAZYWA010000882.1, on the reverse strand, counting down.
GCGGCGCTCGCGTGCGCCGCGGCCGACCCCGAGCGACGCTACCTGGCGCGCCGGCTGACCGAGGTCGAGGCCGCGGCGAAATCCGACCATTCAGCGAGCTAGGGGCCGCTTTTGCCCGGAATTCACGGGAAACGGCGCCAATCCGCAATCGAGGTGACGCATTTTCTGAATCCCGATTGTGTCATTTTCCGATATCGACCAGCAACGAATATTGATATCGCTCAGTAACACGCTGAACGAAGGGGTCGGCGCGCGGCGCGGCGTTCATGCGGCGATCGCGTGGCAGATGCTGGCGGCTGCCATGAACATCACGATCAGGGCGCCCGCGGTCCACCACGCGGCGCGTGCTTCGTGCGAGCGCGCCGTGAGGTACGCCGCGAAGTGCCCGAGGCGGGTCGCCACGTAGCCATAGAAGAGCGCGCTCGCGACCGCCGGCCTGGGCCCGGTGGCCACGTAAATCAGCCCCGCGGCGAGGAACGCCGGGATGTTCTCCAGGTCGTTCAAGTGAATGCGCCGCACCCGCTCGACGTAGTCGTTGGGCGCCGTCTGGGTCGGGCTGGGATTCGGATTGAAGGGCGACTTGCGGGTGTCCTCGGGATTCCGGAAGCCGCCGTTGACGCGCATCATCCGCACCACGGTGAGCCACGACATCGACATCAGCTTGAGCACCAAGAGGCCGGCGGCCACCACGTAGGCTCGAAACACCGGGTTTCCCAGCTCGAAGGCGTTCATCGTTTCTCCTCCCGCGCGACGGCCGCGCGGAACACGGCGGTCATCGTGGCGATCAGGTCGTCGTCGCTATGTCGCAATGGATCTCCGAATTTCTCCACCAAGGCCTTCACGGCCACGATCCCGATGGCCGCCGCGTGGGCGCAGAATGCGAGTTGGCGCGGATCGGGACCGGCGGCTCGGCGGGCCGAGGAGCCGGGAGCCGAGCCTGAGCGGCGCGAGCGCCGCTCGGCCGCCAGCTTCCGCTCCGCTCCGCCGTAGAGCTGCTCGTTGAGTGGCCGGAGGCGGGCCAGCTCGGCGGGGCCGATGAGGCTCGCGGCGTCGTACATCTGCACCTGCTGCATCACCAGCCGGAACACGTCGAGGCGCCCGGCGTAGCGGCGGACGTAGGTGGCGATGATCGCCTCCAGCGCGGCGCCACCGTCGCCCGCGCTCTCGACGGCCACGGCGATCTCGCCCGCTTCGCGCTCCCACTCCTCGAGCAAGAATTCGAAGACCAGCGCCTCTTTCGAGGCGAAGTGGTAGAGCAGCCCTTGCTTGGTCACGCCGGCCTCGCGTGCCACCGCTTCGAGTGTCAGCCCCGGGACACCATCGCGAAGCAGCACCGCGCGCGCCGCGTCCTGGATCTCGCGCCGCGCTGCGCCGCGCCGGCGCTCGAGCCGGGCCGCGCGCTGCGCGGTATCGGCCGGGCGGGCGGCGGGTCGGGATCGCTTCATCTCGGCCATGACTTTAACTACAATAAAGTTCACATTACCCTTAGTCAAGTTCATCGCAGCAACCGCTGGCCGGCGCCGGAAACGACCGCCGGGGTTGACGCCGAGCGCCCGCGTTGGTGTGCTCCGGGGCGAGCCGTCCGTCGACGGCGAGGTGGCGGAGACCCCGATGAATCAGCTCGAGCGAGCCTGGGTGGAAGTGCCGGTGCGATCCAGCGACGGCATCGTCGAGTACCTGCGTTACCCGGTGGACACGCTGGAGCAGCGCGAGCTCGCCCGGGCAGCCATGCGCAGCGCCGGCGTCGCCGAGGTCGAGATCTTTCGCGGCGTCGGCTCGAGCTGGGTGGGCGGCAACCTGCGCGCGGACGACGCAGGCACCTGACCTCGCGACCCCGTTCTCGAGCGTGTGAGAAGTCCCCTTGTCAGTCGGTCCGGGGACGCTTCCACTCGCCGTCAACCCCGAACCGACGGCTCACATGGACCTCGTGCCGGCGCCGAAAGGCGCCCGGCGAACGCAGTGAGCCGACTCGGGGGTGGGGCCTGCCCCCCGGGAGAT
>CAZYWA010000881.1:0-2028 GCA_964650975.1 uncultured bacterium | reverse complement strand
GACATCGGCTCGTTGGGCGGTAACGGGGCGTTGAGCCGAACGACCGATGGGTGGACCGTCGCGGTGCAGACCCCTGACGACTGCAATTCCACCGGGCAGCTCTACTGCTTCGAGACCGGCTCCCCGATCGACCTTCCCGCCTTCCCGCGCTCGGGCGTGCTCGCGTTCGTGACTTCGGCGTCGGGTCCGGGCGATCTCTCCTCGTGGCCGGACGCCCACGGCGCCACCGGGATCGCGGCCGGCGACGCGATCTGCCGGTCACTGGCGACGGCGGCAAATCTCGTCGACCCGCCTCGCTACCAGGCGTGGCTCTCCGACTCGTCGGTGAATGCCAAGGACCGTTTTCCGGTGTCGGCGGGTCCGTGGATTCGGCTGGACGGGACGCAAGTGGCGAATCCGGGCGGACTGAGCTCCAATCACGAGCTGGACACGCCGATCAACGAAACCGAGAAGGGCATCTATCTCGGGGGTGAACCGGTCTGGACGGCGACCAGCCAGACCGGGGTCAAGAAACCCTTCACCTGCGTCGACTGGACCGCCACCACCGGCCAAGAGGGCTACACGGGGTTGGCCAACGAGTCCGATTCGATCGAGTGGACGACGTCCCAGTGGCACGACTGCGGCACGACCGAGGCGCATCTCTACTGCCTCGCGAACGTGGCGTTCGATGTCTTCTCGGACAGCTTCGAAACCGGCGACACGCTGCGCTGGTCGAGCACGGTCGGCGGCACCTGAATCAAGTTGGAACGCGCGGCTCCGTTGACATCGACTTCCGTGCAACCTGAAATGACGAACATGGTGCCGACGACCGAGGCCGTACAGGCCGCCCACACGGTCGGCGACGACAGGACGAGCGCCAGCGTGCTTACGAGCATGGTTTTCATGAGTTCCCCTGTTCGCGGCAGAGGGATTCCTCCCGCGTCTATGGAAGCCTAAATGTAGGCGTGACGGCGCTGCCGCCGCAATCACGGCAGCATCGGGGTACTGATGAATTGCGCGAGTCTAAGACTGCGACCGCCACGTTCTCCTCGAAAACGTTGGCTCGCCGGATGTAGCCACGGAGAATGGGCATGCTGCGGTGGCCGGTCTGGTTCGCGATCGACCGCTCCGAGCACCCACGGCGGGCGGCGGTGGTCACGAACCCGAGGCGCAACGAGTGTCCGGAGAACCGCTCAGCGTCGAGCCCTGCCGCCGACGCCGCCCGCTTCACCACCCTGGCGACGGTGAGCCCATCGGTGCGCACCGCCCTGACGTTCCCGTGCCGATCCACGCTCCGGAACAGCGGCCCACTCGTGATCGCCGCCGCCTCGAGCCACGCCCGCAGCGCCCGCACGGGGCCTAAGCCTGTGTCACGATTCCTCGTCCTTGTAGAGCTGGCGCTTGCTCCCTTTGGTGCGGACGAACTCGTCGAGCGCCTCCGGTTCAAGACCCAGCGCCCGCGCGAAACTACTGCGAGTCTCGGTGGAAAGCTCGGACCAACAAGGCGCCATCGTCACACACACCGCGTAGACCCAGTCGGACAACTTAAAAGAGCCTCTGCGCATGTCGTCAGGCATGTTGTGAACCGCATGACCCAGGGTTCGCAACGCTCCGATTCTCTCGGCGGCCGCGAGACGCTTCAGCTCACCTGCCAAAGTCCGGCAGAGGACAATGTACTCATCAAGATTAGGGGAGGCATCGAAGCTCACCGCCGCAAGCCGCTCGCCAGCCCTGAAGGCGCCAGACGCGAAGACCATCCGGCGACGGATGAGCCCATCGGATTGGATCCAGGGAATTGACCAGAGGTCGAGCGCGGAAAACTCTTTCTCCGGGATTTCCACGAACTGGCGTCTGTGGCGTTCTACCGCGTTCAGCACTGACACCAGCAGGTCGATCCATATCGCTGGATCCGTCGGATGTCGGCAGTGCATAAACGTGTTATAGGCAAGACTGAGGCTGTCAACCGTAATCACTTTGCGTCGCTTGTCACGTATTTCCCGAGGCAACGCGATGAATCGAAGAGTCTTCAAGCATAGAGACTCCGGGTGC
>CAZYWA010000880.1:0-2033 GCA_964650975.1 uncultured bacterium | reverse complement strand
GGTCCGAGTCAGCGTGTTGTGGATCCTGAGCGCCATGCCCTCATCCCCCGGGGCTCACGCGGCCCGGTCGATACCAACGAAACGGGCCGCGGTGCGCTCGAGTCGCACCGCGGCCCCGCCACGGAAACACCCGCCGGTTCAGCCCTTCTTCGACTTGGGCGGCGGGGCGGGGGCCTCGGTCTTGGGACGACTGCGGCTCGCCTTGGGCTCGCCCAGCACGCGATCCAGATCGCTCAGCACGTCCGGTTCCTTCATGCCCTTGGCGATGGCGATTTCCTTGACCAGGAGATTTCGCGCGGTGTCGAGCATCTTGCGCTCGCCGAACGAAAGATCCTTCTTCTTCCGCTTGAGCACGCACAGATCCCGCAGCACCTCCGCGATCTCCAGCACCGAGCCGGTCTTGATCTTCTCGGTGTACTCGCGGTAGCGCCGGTTCCAGGTCTGGGTGTCGATTCGGAGATCCTGCTCGCGCAGGATCTTGTAGATCTTGACCACCATCTTCTTGTCGATCACGCCGCGCAGCCCGACGCTCTCCACGTTGTGCGTGGGGATCATGATCGTCATGTCGTTCTCGAGGATCCGCAGCATGTAGAACTTGAGGCGGCTCCCCGCGATGTCCTTGGTCTCGATCGATTCGATCACCCCGACGCCATGCGCCGGGTAGACCGCCTTGTCACCGACCTTGAACACCTGCTTGCCCTCGGACTTACTCTCGGACCGAGGAGCGACGGGCGGCTCGATGCGGGGAGGTGGGGGCGGCGGCGCGGCCGGTCGGGGAAGCGGGCGAGCCTTGGGGGCTCTTGCGTGTGCAGGCATGGAGATTGGGCCGTCCTTTCCGGTGGGACCGATTCAGCTGACCCGCATGGTTCGGCGGCGTCCGGTACGACGAACGTGGGAAGTGCCACCCCGGCGTGGGTTATTCCTGCAGCCGAGGGCGGCACACCGAAATTGCGAACAGTTCCGGTCCTGTATGAGCATACCGGCGAAAGATCCCGGCAGTCAAGCGATTTTCGGTTCGTCGTGGCACCAGGCGCCGGCACCGGCCCACCGTGCCGCGTGTCCGTTGCTTGTCCAACGGGATTTTGGTATTTCTAACCCGTCCGCGCACTTACGCCCGTCAGTGGAGGAGCCTCGATGGTCTCGAGACGGCATGTCCGGTGGCTTTCGATCGCTGCGGTTGCGGCGTCCGCCTGTACCAGCCCGTACGTCCATCGAATCGAGCCTGTCGCCACCACCAGGAAGTACCTCGCGCAGCAGGCTCGGCCCCCGATCCAGGCCTTCCGGCAGATCGCGATCCTTCCGTTCGCCGACTACAGCGAGATCACCTTCCTGCAGGACCGCGGCTATCCCAACAACGCCACGGTCGAGGCGGTGGCGGATCAGTTCGTCGCTCACGGTGTGTCGGTGGTTCCTCAAGAGGACGTCGACCGCGCCTTGCTGGTGATGGGAGTGCTTCCCGACCTGAGACGCCAGGGCGTGGTGCCAGACCCGCAAGCACTGCTCTACAACGGACCTCACACCTTCGCCCACGAGTTCGATCCCGGCGAAGGTGATTTCCGCGCCGCCCTGCGCGACATGGGCTACTCCGACTCCATGGCGACGGCGCTCGCGCGAAACCCGTGGGGATCGGCCAAGGGTGCCCCGGATGCCGCCGTCGTGACCGACCCCGCGGTCCGCATGACCAACAAGGTCAAGACCAGGAACGTGTACGGGTTGACGGCGGATCAGATCGCGCAGCTGGGTCAGGAACTCGGCGTGGACGCGGTGGTCCGAGGACGCATCCTCGAGTACGGGCTCAAGAAGACGCCGACCATCGACCCCGCCTACGGCCTGGGGATCGTGAGCCGCGTGGCGATGGGCCTCGACTGGCTGCTCTTCGACTGGAAGGACGACGGTGACTACGCGGCCGTCGAGCCGCGCGAGGAAGTGCGACGTGACATCGATTCCAGCCGCCTGCACGCCTTCGGCGGCAACATGGGGCCGATAGCGACACTGGTGGGCGGAGCCCCGAACATCAAGAGCTCCGCGATCGT
>CAZYWA010000879.1:0-2035 GCA_964650975.1 uncultured bacterium | reverse complement strand
TCTTGAAGAAGTGGTTGTGGCCGAACGCGGCATGCGCCATCACCAGCGCCTGCATGGTCATCGTGTTCTCTTCCAGCAGATACGAAATGCAGGGGCTGGAGTTGATCACGACCTCATAGGCGAGCGCCGAATAGCCGGCGCGGTACAGCGTTTCCTCGCGCGCGAACATCTTGCCGAACGACCAGTGATTGTACATCAGCGGCATCGCGATCGAGGAATAAGCGTCGAGCATCTGCTCCGACGAGATAATCTCGATCTGGTTGGGATAGACATCGAGCTTCAGGTCGTTCAGCGCGATGTCCTCGATCGCCTTGTAGGTGCGCTCGACGGTGGCGAAATCCCATTCGGAGTCGGTGAAGAGAGGCCCGGTCATACCGTTGCCTCCGTCTTCTTGAACAGCTCGTGGAAAACCGGAAAAATGTCCGCCGGCTTGGCGATGCGCTTGGTGGCGAAATTCTTCCATTCCTCGGCCACGGTCCGATACGCCCGCCACAGCTCCGCCCCGCTGTCGTCGGAAGCGAAGACTTCCATCTCGCGTTCGTCCAGGATCTCGATATAGGCGTAGTACTGGCACAGCGGCATGATCTCGGCGTTCAGCATCTCCACGCAGCGCCGCGCGTCGCCCGACTGGGTGTAGCCGTCGGACGCCTGCGCCGCGTAGATGTTCCAGTCGGCCGTCGTGTAGCGCTCTTTCTGGATCTCCAGCATCTTGTCCAGCGCGGTCGATACGATCGTGCCGCCGGACTGCCGCGAGTAGAAGAATTCCTGCTCGTCCACTTCCTGCGCGTCGTGGGTGTGGCGGATGAAGACGACATCGACCTTCTTGTAGCGCCGCTTCAGGAAGAGGTGCAGCAGCATGTAGAAGCGCTTGGCGAGATCCTTCTCGCGCTCGCCCATCGAGCCGGAGACGTCCATCAGGCAGAACATCACCGCCTGGGAGGTCGGCGTCGGCTGCTCGGTGAAGGAATTGAAGCGCACGTCGATGGGATCGATGAAGCCGACCCATTTGCGCTTCGAGATCGCCTTGGCCAGCGTTTCCTTGAGCGCAACAAGCTTCGAATTGTCGACGGGATCTTCGCGCTCGGCGGCTTCAAGCTGCGCTTCGAGCTCCGCGACATCCGACAGCGACGGACGCTTGAGCGCCAGTCGGCGGCCATAGGAATTGCGCATGGTCCGGATGAGGTTGATCTGGGTCGGCGAGCCGGAGGTCGTGATGCCGGCGCGCTTCCACACCTTGTTGGGCGTTTCCTTGAGCGTGGTGCGAACCAGGTTGGGCAGTTCGAGGTCCTCGAAGAAGATGTCGAGGATTTCCTCCTGCGTCATGGTGAATTCGAAGTCGTCCTCGCCTTCGCCGGAGTCGGAGGCTTCCTTGCCGCTCTGCCCCTGCCCCGATTTGGGCTTGTCGATGGCGTCGCCGGGCGAGAATTCCTTGTTGCCCGGCAGCACGAAATCGCGTTCTCCGCTCGCGCGCGGGTCGAGGCGGAAGCGCGGCTCCTTGGTGCCCTTGCTCGAAATCTTGATCTTGCGGTCCTTGGTCAGGTCCGCGACGTCGGCGTCTTTGAGCGACTTCTGCACCGCCTCGCGGATCTGCGTACGGGCGCGGCGCAGGAAGCGCTGGCGGTTGCCAAGGCTCTTGCCTTTGGGATTCAGGCGGCGGTCGACGAAGTGGGTCATCTGGATCGCGTCGCCCTTCGAGGCGCGCTGCGCGCGCACCTCAGGGTGACGCTCTCGCCGGGCGTCATGGTGAGGTGCGAGCGAAGCGAGCCTCGAACCATGACGGCTCACCCGGCCTTGTTCACACGCATGTACCACTCGACCAGACGGCGCACCTGGCGCGGGGTGTAGCCGCGGGCCAGCATGCGCTTGATGAACTCGTTGTGCTTGTTGGCGGTGTCGTTGTCCTTCTTGGACTCGAAGCTGATCACCGGCAGCAGGTCCTCGACCTGCGTGAACATGCGCTTCTCGATTACCGAGCGGATTTTCTCATACGCCGTCCAGGCCGGGTTCTTGCCGTCGTTCTGGGCGCGGTAGCGCA
>CAZYWA010000878.1:0-2041 GCA_964650975.1 uncultured bacterium | reverse complement strand
CGGCGCGGTCTTCTTGGTGTTGATGATCTCGAGCAGCGGCATCATCTCGACCGGCGAGAAGTAGTGCATTCCGATCACGTTCTCGGGCCGCTTCGAGCCCTCGGCAATCTGCGTGATCGGCAGCGACGAGGTGTTGCTCGCGAAGATCGTGTCGGCGCGGCCCGCGCTCTCGACGTCGGCCAGCACACGCTGCTTGAGCGTCAGGTCCTCGAACACCGCCTCGATCACCACGTCCACGTCGCGGAAACCGCTCATGTCGGTGGTGGCGGTGACCTCCTGCATCAGGAGATCGCGCTCCATCGGCGAGATGCGCTTCTTGCGGGCACGGCCGTCGAGCAGCCCGCGCACGTACGCGAGGCCCTTGCCGAGGCCGGCGTCGTCCTTGTCCTTGAGGCGCACCGGCACGCCCGCGTTCGACACCGTCACGTAGCTGATGCCGGCGCCCATGAGGCCGGCGCCCAGCATTCCGACTTTCTTGACCGGCTTCGCCTTGACCGAAGGATCGTCGACGCCGCTGTCCTTCTTGAGCGCCGTCTGCGCGAAGAAGATCGAGATCAGCTGCTTCGCGACCGGGCTCACCACCAGCTCCCCGAACGCAAGCGCTTCCGCTTCGAGGCCCGCCGCGAGCCCTTTGTCGACGCCCACCCGCACCACGTCGAGAATCTTCTCCTGCGCGGGGTAATTCCCCTGCGTCTGACCGAGCACCTTCTTGCGCGCCTGGTCGAAGAGCACCTTCCGGCCGAGCGGATTGTCCTCGAGCGCCAGCTCGCGGAGCTTTTCGCCGGACGCCTTGTTGACCTTGCCGGGCGAAGAAGCACCGGGGCCCTTCGCGGCGAGCGCCAGTGCCTGCTGCATGGCAACGTCGATCAGAATGGGCTGCGGCACCACCTCGTCGACGAGACCCATCTTCTTCGCGGCGCGCGCACCCACCTGCTTGCCGGTGAGCAGCATGTCGAGCGCCGCGGCGATGCCGATCAGCGGATGAAGACGCTGGGTGCCGCCGCCACCCGGAAGCAAGCCGAGCTGGCACTCGGGCAGGCCGAGCTTGGTCCTGGGGTCGTCGCTCGCGACGCGACCCTGACACGGCAGCGTGATCTCGAGCCCGCCGCCGAGAGCCACGCCGTGGATTGCCGCGACGATCGGCTTGGGGAACTTGGCCATTTTTTCCTGCATCACTTGCGACATCCGCGACAGCTGGGTCGCGTCCTCCGCGGTCTTGCAGGCGTTGAGCATGTCGATGTTGGCGCCCGCCACGAAGCTATCGGGCTTGCCGGAGGCGAAGACCACGGCTTTCACGTCGGAGTCGGTTTCGACCTTCCCGAAGGCCCACTCGAAGTCCTGCGCGATGTCGGCCTTGAGGGTGTTCATCGCCTCGGCGGGATCGTCGAACCACACGATCGCGATGCCGTTGGCGCGTTTTTCCAGGCCCAGGACGCCCTTCTTCTCCACGTTGCTCATGGTGCTGTCCTTGAGCGGGGGACGAGCCCCCGCGCTACGAAAAACGACCCTCGCTTCACGGCAGCCCGAGCAGCTCGGTCACGCTGCTTCCAGCACGATCGCGGCGCCGAGGCCACCGGCGGCGCACGCGGTGCAAAGCGCCAGCTCGCCGCCGCGGCGCTCGAGCTCGCGGAGCGTCTGGGTGATCTGGCGGGCGCCGGTCGCCGCGAACGGGTGGCCCATCGAGAGCGAGCCGCCCAGCACGTTGAACTTGTCCCAGTCGATCGTGCCGATCTTCTGCTTGCGGCCCAGGTTCTTCTCGGCCCACGCATCGGACTCGAACGCTTGCGTGTTGGAGAGGATCTGCGCGGCGAACGCTTCATGCATGTCGACCAGATCGATGTCGGCGAGCGTGACGCCCGCGCGGTCGAGCGCCTTGGGCGTCGAGTAGGACGGGCCCATGAGCATCTGTCCCGCCGGATCGAGCGCCGCGAACGCCCACGAACGGATGTAACCGAGCGGCTCGTAGCCCAGTGCCTTCGCCTTGTCGGCCCGCATCAGCAGGATGGCGCTGGCACCGTCGGTGAGCGGCGAGCTGTTGGCG
>CAZYWA010000877.1:0-2051 GCA_964650975.1 uncultured bacterium | reverse complement strand
GCACCCGGAGCGGCGCTGCTCGCGGCTGTGACGCCGACACCGGCGGACGAGGGCTGCCGAGCGTGCGCGAGATGCGGCACCGCGCTCGCCGCGGACGCGGCGCAGCAGAGCTTCCCGCTCGCCTGGTGCGACGGATGCGGTGCCTGGCTCCCGGTGTCGCCGCCCGAGCCTCCCGGCGTCCCCGAGATTCTGGCGCAGGTTCTCCACGCGCGAGGCGGGGCCGACGACGAGCTTCTCTGGCTCCTGCCACTGCCCTCGCCGCGCGAGCGGCGACGCGCGCGAGTGCTGAGAATCGCGCGCATCGCGGGCGCCGTGATCGTGCGGGTGGCGCCGGTCGCGGTGCTGGTCGGCCTGGCGGTGCGTGCCTGGCCCGGCGTACCGGTGCTTTCGTGGCTTTCGGGCAGGATTGCGCTGTTCGCGATCTTCTTCGGGGTCGCGGCCGGGCTCGTGTGGCTCGCGACGCGGGTCGTCGCGGAGGTCTTCCCTCGGCCGGTTCACGGAGTGCGGCTCACTCCCACGGCGCTGATCGTCGAATGGAACCATGGTTGGTTCGCGCGCAGCCTCGAGCTTCCCTACGACCGGCTCCCGAGCATCCGCGCGGCGCCGGCCCGCCGCGCCGGGCGGCCCGGCGTGGGCCACGAGTCCGCTCCATGGCGAGTACGCATTCGCGGCGGCGCCCGAGCGCGAACCTTGGCCGGCCACCTCGATCGCGATCGCGCGATCGCGCTGGCGGCCACCGTTCGGGCCTTCGCAGCGCGGGCGGCGCGATCGTCGGGTTCCGTCGCCGCCTGGGTGCCACGTTACGAGCTGCGCTGCCCGAGCTGCCGGGCGGAGCTCGGAACTCATCCGGCGTTGCTGGCAGGCGATCCACCGCAGGTCGCGTGCGGACCGTGTCAGCACACGGCTGCCCTCGAAGAGATGCTGAGGCCGCGCCTCGACCTGAGCGGCGTGGGACCGGTGCCGGAGCCGCTCGCTGCGCTACAAACGCGCGATGCGCGAAGCATCACGCTGCGAGTCGCGACCACGCCCTCGAGCGGCCGATGGAAGAGCGTCCTGGTCCGGCTTGCGGTCGCCGTGGGCGTGGGCGCGGTCTCGTTCATGGCGGCGCCTCTGGGTTATCCGACACTCGCCTGGGTCGGCCGCGCGGGAGCGCTGGCGGCCTTGCTGGCGGTGCTGCGCGCGCTCGACCGCGCGACCGGCCGCGGCGCGGCGATCACCGTCACCGCCGACACGCTGCTCGTCGAGCGCAAGCGGATTCTCGTCGGGAGCAAACGCCGCTGGCCGATCGAGCGCGTGCTGGCGGTGGAAACCCAGCGGGTCACGGGATCGCCCGACGACGAGGCCGGTCCTCTCTTTCGCGTTTCACTGCGGCTGCGTGCGCCTGGACCATTCGTCGCGCTCAGCCACCGGATCTCGATCGGCGAGGGCTTGAGCGCCGACGACGCGCACTGGGTGGCGACCGTCCTCGACCGCCTGATCTTCCAGACCGCGCTCGGCTGAGTTGCTTCGGGGGCTTTCCAAGCCCCCGCCCCGCCCGAAGTGAATTCGGGCGGGGCCCCACCCCAAATCCGGCGCGACAACGCGCCGACCGGAATCACCGTTCGACAACGACTGCCGGCCGATTGCTTCACAGACTCTGAGTTGCCGCGGGGGCTTTCCAAGCCCCCGCCCCGAAATCCGGCGCGCCGACGCGCGGACCGGAATCCCGGTTCGACAGCGCCTCCCGAACGATTGCCTCACCAGGTTCTGAGCTTAGGTCGATCCCAGGAAACCGCGGATGCGGTCGATGTACGGGGCGCCGCCGACGTCGACGGTGTCGTTGTGGCCGGCGCCTTCGAGCGCCAGGAATTGCTTCGGCGCCTGGAAGGCCTCGAAGAGCGCCTGGCCCATGCGGAACGGCACCAGCTCGTCGCGGGTGCCGTGGATCACCAGCACCGGGCAATGGACGTCGCCGGTGCGCGAGCGTGAATCGAACATGCGCGGCAGGAGCCCCTTGGGAATGATCGGCATCGCCACCGGCGCCATGTCGGCGATCGAGGTGAACGTCGACT
>CAZYWA010000876.1:0-2055 GCA_964650975.1 uncultured bacterium | reverse complement strand
CTCGCGGAAAACGTCCTCGTCCTGCCCCGCGAGGAGCGGATCGACAAGAACGTCCCGTTCAAGGACCTCGCGCGCGGCGCGACCCGCTAGCCTCGCGGCGATTTTGACGCGACGGCCGGCCGCGCGGAGCGCGGCCCCCCAAACTGCGACGATCACGCGCTGTCCTCCAACAAACTGCGGCGAACCGCGCCGTGGAGGGCGACGCTCCGCGGCGCCTGCTGTAGCGAGCAAGCGCAACCACCGCGCGGGAGCCGCTCAGCGCACCAGCTCGTTGATCCGCGCGGCGAGCCGGAAATCCCGCGTGCTCAGGCCGCCCACGTCGTGGGTCGACAGATCGATCACCACGCGGTTCCATACATTCGACCAGTTCGGGTGGTGGTCCATCTTCTCGGCGGCGAGCGCCACCCGCGACATGAAGCCGAACGCCTCGACGAAGTCCTTGAACTGGAACTGGCGATGGAGCTTGCCGTCGTCGATGGTCCAGCCCGGCACCTCGTTCAGATGAGCGTGCGCCTCGTCGTCGGTGAGCTTGCGTAGCTCGGCCATGAGCTCCCCCTTTCGTGAGTGACCCAGTCTAACGACGGCTCTCGCGGCGCAGCACCTCGGCGACCACCAGTGCCACGCCCAGCGGTAACCAGATCCAGAGCGCCTCGCTCACCAGCACCGTCACCCCGCGCTCGCTCAGGAATCGCGTGATGCCGATCGGCGACACCTGGATCGGACGCCACGGGAAAAAGAAGCGTTCGGTCGAGAACGGCCAGAAGAACTCGATCCCCTGCCCGCCGTTCGTGAACGCGTCGAGGACACCGTGCGAGGCGAGCACGGCGAAGAGAAACGCCCAGAGAGCTCGACCGTTTCGCAGCGCCGAGCCAGCGAGCTTGGGGGTGAGCGCCACCGCCAGCGGCAGGCTGACCAGCGCCGCGAACAGCAGCGAATGCGTCGCCCCACGATGACCCCACGGATCCCGATAGTGGACTCCGAGCGCGAATCCGATCACGTCGGCGTCGGGCAAAGCGGCGAGCGCCGCAGCCGTACCGTAGAGCCACCCCGGCGCGCGCGGCCCCGTCGTCAACCGGGTCGCAGCGAGCCCCACCAGCGCGTGCGTGATCGCGGATGGCATGACGTGTATTCTCACGCGCTCAACTCAACCGGGGGGATCTCATGAAACGCTCGAGCTTTCGAGTTCTGTCGAATCTGCTGATCATCGCGAGCGCCAGCGCGGCGCTCACCGCTTTCGCCAAGGGTCCGGGCGGCGAGGCGAACGACCACGGGCCGTGCGCCCCCGACCTCGCCAAGTACTGCGCGGACGTGAAGGTCGGCGGCGGGGCTCGCGAGAAGTGCCTGGAAGACCACGACGCGCAGCTCGCTCCGGCGTGCAAGGCGAAGGTCGAGTCGATCCAGCAGCGCCAGCAGCAGGTGAAGGATGCTTGCACCGGCGACGCGGAGAAACTGTGCAAGGGCGTCGAGCACGGCAAGGGCCAGGTCGCCAAGTGCCTGGCCGAGCACAAGCAAGAGCTCTCGCCCGCGTGCCGCGCGGATGTCGAGCAGGCGCAGGGCAAGCGCGAGGAAGTGAAGGGCCAGATGGACCAGAAGAAGGCCGAGGCCCAGGCGGCGTGCAAGGACGACATCGCCAAGAACTGCTCCACCGTGAACGCCGGTCAGGGCCACATCGTGAAGTGCCTGCACGATCACGAGTCGACGCTCAGCCCGGCCTGCAAGCAAGCGCTGCCCTGACGTCGCGGTGTGCGTCCTCCAAATGGAGCTCGTGCCGTTTGGAGGGACGCGGTCCCTCGCGTCCGCAGCGTCTGCACCCAGATGAACGCCTGCGGCCGCGAGGGACCGCAGCCCTCCTACTTCTCAGTGGTTCTCGCTGGCGATCGTTGTCGCGACCAGCGCGAGCACCAGCGCCATTGCAAGACCGGCGAAGACCGCGCGGAACCGCGGTGGAGCGCGGTGGCTCCAGGTGGCCGTCAGCTCGACGGCGACGAGCGCGGCCGCTCCCGCGGCGCCGTGCGCGGCCAGCAATCGCATATTGGCGTAGCGGCCGAGCGCCAG
>CAZYWA010000875.1:0-2061 GCA_964650975.1 uncultured bacterium | reverse complement strand
CGGATCATTGCCCGGAGCGCTTCCTCCGAAGCGATCGCCTGCTGTTTGGAGGGACCGCAGCCCTCCGACGAAGAGGCGCAGACGCTCGAGCGGTTTCCCGCCACGCATGCCGCTGATCCAAGCGGCTCGCAGCCGGTGGGGTGCGGGGTCTTCACAAGACCCGGGAGACGCGTTGGTGGCGGGGGCTTGAAAAGCCCTCCGAGGAAACAAAAAAACCGGGGCCGGAGGATTTCCCTCCGGCCCCGGTCGAGATCACGGCCTAGTCAGGCCGCGACGGCTCGCTCAGGCGAGACGCCGGCGCTTGGCGCGCAGCTTCGCGATCACCAGACCCGCGGCGATCGTGAAGACCCCCACGTCGACCGGAAGCTGAGTGCCCTTCTCGGCCGGTGTGGTGGCTGCTTCGGCGAGCTGCGGCGTGCATCCGCCCGGGGTCGCCGGGTTGCAGTCGTCGTCGATGCCGTTACGTGGAATTTCCGTGGCTCCCGGGTTGACCGCGGCGTTGTTGTCGTCGCAGTCGGTGGCCGAGCCCTTCGGGCACGAGGGGTCGCCCGGGTTGCCGTAGCCGTCGCCGTCGTGATCGACGCAGGTCGAGGCGCAGGCCGGATCGGCCGAATCGACGAGGCCGTTGCAGTCGTCGTCGATCCCGTTGTTGCAGATTTCGGTGGCTCCCGGATGAACCGCCGCGTTGGCGTCGTTGCAGTCGAGCTGCGGGTGAGCACAGAGCGCCGACGCGGGATTGCCGTAACCGTCGCCGTCACCATCCGAGCACGTCGGAGCGCTGTTGCACGTGTAGCTCTGTCCCGTGACGTAGAGCGTCCACGAGTTGAGCGTGCCGGTGTCGACCGCCGCGCCGTCCTGGACCGAGAGCTTCCAGTTGCCGGCCGTGGGCTGGCCGATGAAGTCCGCGAGCGATCCGGGACCATCGACCGTCAAGGTGGTGGGATAGGTGCCCACGATGTTCTGGGTGTTGCTGCCGGTGCGGTTGTGGAGCGTCACGGCCGTGCCGGACGGCGAGGTCACCGTCACGGTCAGGTCGCCGATGTAGGTGTGCGTGATGTTCACGCCCACCCGGATGCCGGTGACGGTGCCGGTGTCCGGGACGCTACGCGTCGAGGTGGGACCGGTCGCCGGATAGTCGGGGATGGCGAGCGGCGTATCGGTGGACGCGTAGGGCTGCTCGCTGCCGACCACCGCCGTGCCGACGCGCTGCGTGAACGCGCCCGACCAGCTGCCCTGGGTCGCGGTCATGGCCAGGTTGAAGTTGATGTTGGTGCCGCATGCGACACCCGATCCGACCGAGTAGGTGTAGTTCGGGGACTGCGACACGACCTGCGAGTTGGCCGCGGCGTTCGGATAGGTCGCCGAGTTGTCGCTGACGGTGATGCCGGGCGTCGAGGTGCTGAGGGTCGCGGAGATGTTGCTGATCGCGAAGCCATTGCTCGCGAGCGTCACCGCGTCGTTGATGGTCTCGCCGGGCTCGACCACGCCGTCGCCGTCACCACCCGCCGTGTCGCTGGGCGTGTTCGAGACGTAGCTCAGAGCAGCTCCCGGTGCGGGCGTGGTGGTGGCGCAGTTCGACGCGGTGCCGAAGCACGCCGCCGCCGTGCCCTTGGGCACCACGATGTACGAGTACGCATGGTTGTTCTCGAGACCGGTGTCGTGGAACGTCGTGGTCGAGGTCGAGCCGACCTTGGCCTTGCCGAAGTTGCACGCGAACACGCCGTCGGTGCGGAAGACCTCGTACGAGCTGGCGCCCGAGATCGAGCTCCAGGAGAGGTCCGCCGTCGTGTTACCGCCGTTGGCGCTGAGGGTCGGGGTGGCGACGGGCGTGCCGCTGCAGCCCGCCGTGGTGACCGTGGGTGTCGTGCACGCGAGCTGGTGACGGTTGTAAGCAGCGTAGATCGCCTGCATGTGCGGCGTGCCGTCGTTGACGTTGCCGTTGTCGTCGTCCGCGGCGAGGAACTGGAGGTAACCGCTGGTGGCGCCGCAGCCGCCGTTGGGGGCCGTGCCCGAGTACCACGTGCCGACGTTGCCGGCGCCGAGGTAGAGGAGGCGAGTCGC
>CAZYWA010000874.1:0-2072 GCA_964650975.1 uncultured bacterium | reverse complement strand
CGGGGCCGCCCCGACATCAATAGAGATCGAACGTCAAAAATCTCGACGGAATCGGGCCATTCTCGACCGCCAGCTTGGCTGAGGGCTTGAGGCCCACGGCCTTCTCGAGCGGGCCGCGCGGCAGCACCAGCGCCAGGCGGGCACCCTTCGCGTGGTGCTTGAGCTGGCGGGTGAAGTCCGAAATCAGAGCGCCGGCGTCGGCCACCGACGCGAGCCGCTCGCCGTAGGGCGGATTGGTCGCCACGAGCGCACCCGGCGCCTCGAGCAACCGCGCATCGGCGAGCTGAAAATCGATCGTCTCGAGGACACCCGCGCGCGACGCGTTGCTGCGCGCCGTGGCGAGCATCTCTTCCGAGACGTCCGAGGCGCGCACGGTGAAGAGCGGCGCGGCGGAAACCTCGCCCAGCGCCCGATCCTGCTCGATCGCGAGCGCCTGGCGCGACTCCGGGAACGAGCGCACGCACGCGAAGCCGTCGAGCGGCCGCGTCAGCGACGGCGCGCGCCGCGTCGCGATGAGCGCCGCCTCGATCGCGATCGTGCCGCTGCCGCAGAACGGGTCGATGAACGGCCGGCCCTCGGCGATCCCGGCGAAGCGCAGCAGCGCCGCCGCGCGGTGCTCGCGGAGCGGTGCCTCGCCGCCTTCGAGCCGCCAGCCGCGGCGATGGAGCGGTTCGCCGGTCAGGTCCACGGAAAGCTCGCAGCGACGGCCGGCGAAGAGTCCCTCGATCCGCACGTCGGGACGGGCGCGGTTCACGTCGGGACGCTCCTGACCGCGCTTCCGGATCTCGTCGCAGATGGCGTCCTTGATCTTGAGCGGCGCGAAATGGAGCGGGTAGCTCGTGCCCACGGTGGTGCCGTGCGCGAAGACCGCGATGCTCTGGTTCGGTCGCACCAGCTCGGGCCACGGGATGCGGCGCACCTGGTCGTAGAGCATCGCCTCGCTGCGCGCCGAGAAGCCGCGGATCGACTTGAGCACCCGCGACGCGATCCGCGACCGCACCAGCACCCGCGCCGCGTGCTCCCACTCGCCCTCGAACGCGACGGCGGCCGGCGCGGTCTCGAGCTCGGGCAGACCGAGCTCGGTCAACTCCTGGGCGAGCAGCGCTTCGAGCCCGGGCGCGGTGGTGACGACGAAGCGCATGGCTTTTCGTTCCGGTTTCAGGCGGAGTGCGCGAGCTGGCCGCGGGCGCAGAGGAAGAGGAGCAGGAGACCGGCGGCCTGGATGAGGTGGTAGAGGCTGTTCGAGTCGAGGTGGGTCGCGGCGATCGAGACGTGCGCGGTCTGCACTCCCGCGGCCACGAAGCTCAGCACCAGGCCGATCACGCCGAGGAGACTCGCGCGATCGCGGAAGCGACGTTGCTCGGCCACGAGCATCCACAGCCAGAAAAGCGCCGCCGGCAGGTAAAACGCCACCGCGAGCAAGAAGGCGCGGGTCACGAAGGCGACGAGGAGCAGATACACGACGACGGCTCCCGCGGCGATCGCGCGGATCGAACGATGGGAAACGGGATCGAGCGCTGCCCGCCGAGGGACCGGCGGGCCTCCAGGGGGCGGTGGGACTCCAGGCGGAGACGTGGGCGGGTGGCGCAGGCTCTCGGCGAGCAGCAGCGCCGCGGCGGCGGCTGCGCCGATCGCGAGCAGCGTCGCGATCCAGATCGCTTCGCCGACTCCGGTCGAGGTACCGGGAAAGAACGCGTGATACGTGCCGCCCGTCAACGCCGCGAGCCCGGTGGCGCCGAGGAACACGCGCCACAGATCCCGCTCCACCGAAGGCGGCGCGCCGCGTGTGAGCCACGCGACGAACGCACCGCACTCGGCCACGAGCCCGTAGTCGGTGAGGGCGACGGCCGTCTCGGACATGCCGTCGAGCGTGTCACAAAACCGGCGACAGCACCCGTGCCGTGGTCTCCGCGAAGCGCCGGATCAGCGAGCGATCGCGGTACTCGGCGGGGTCGATGCGCTTCGAGGCCAGCACGAAGCGCACGAACACCACCACGATCTGGGCCGCGAAGGTAGGCCCCTAAAAGAAGATGTTTAGCTCGAAATTTAGCCGGAAGCACCGCGTGTCCATG
>CAZYWA010000873.1:0-2083 GCA_964650975.1 uncultured bacterium | reverse complement strand
CTGGTACGCGCGCTGGGTGAAGTAATAAGAAGCGCGCCGGTCAATCCGCTGCGTTTGACGCCAAGACCGGTCAGTGACGAGAGTCTTGTTCAGGCGCTCTGCGAGCGATCGTTCCAACCCGTCGATCCATCATCGCCCATCGTTCATCGGAGCATGACATGCCCATGAAGCTTTCGAAGTCGCTGCTTCTCGTCGCGTCGATCGTCGGCCTGACCGCTTCGCTGCTCGCCGGTCCGTTCGAATCCCGGG
Source organism: uncultured bacterium (assembly GCA_964650975.1). Taxonomy (GTDB): domain Bacteria; phylum JADJOY01; class JADJOY01; order JADJOY01; family JADJOY01; genus CAZYWA01. Next base: position 1,834 of record CAZYWA010000873.1, on the reverse strand, counting down.
CGCGGTCGGCCCAGACCGCCAGTACCATCGACGACGCCGACCGCGTGCCTTTCGCCGGCAGCGTCTCTCCGCTGGCCGAGCCGCAGTTCGACATCGGCCGTTCGGATCTCGATCTACCGGTGGAACGCATGATCCTGTCGCTCAAGCTGCGTGCTGGCGGTCAGCAGGCACTCGACGCGCTGCTCGCGACGCAACACGACACGCATTCGCCGCAACTCCACCAGTGGATCACTCCCGAGCAGTTCGGGGCGAAGTTCGGCCTCGGTGACGCGCAGCTCGCGACCGTGTCGAGCTGGCTCGAGAGCCACGGCTTCCACGTGGACGAAGTCGCGACCGGCCGCGGCTGGATCAACTTCAGCGGCACCGTGAAACAGGTGGAGAACGCCTTCGCCACCGAGATCCACGACTACCAGATCGACGGCAAGATCTATCACGCCAACTCGGTGCCCGCGTCGATTCCACGCGGGCTGGCGCAGCTCGCCAACGGCGTCGTGACCTTGCACAGCTTCCCGCGCCCCGCTCACAACACCGGTGCCCGGCCGGTGCCGCCCGACTTCAACGCGGGCGGGTCGCACTTCCTCTCGCCCGACGACTTCGCGACGATCTACAACCTGGGCGGCGCCTACGGCAGCGGTTACACGGGCGCCGGCGAGACCATCGCGATCGTGGGGCGCACCGACATCTTGCTCTCGGACGTGACGACGTTCCGCAGCACCTTCGGCCTGCCGGTCAACAACCCGACGTTCGTCCACAACGGCGCCGACCCGGGCGTCGTGAGCAGCAACGAAGAGACCGAAGCCGATCTCGACGTCGAGTGGTCGGGCGCGGTGGCGAAGAACGCGACCCTCAAATTCGTGATCTCGAAGTCGACCGTGTCGACCGACGGCGTCGACCTCTCGGCGCAGTACATCGTGAACAACAATCTGGCCGTGGCGATGAGCACCAGCTTCGGCCAGTGCGAAGCGAACATGGGCGCCACCGAGAACACATTCTACAAAAACCTGTGGGCGCAAGCCGCCAGCCAGGGAATCACCTCATTCGTGTCCTCGGGCGATAGCGGCGCCGCGGGGTGCGAAGGAGGCAACAGCTCGACCGGATCCGGGCGCGCGGTGTCGGGGCTCTCTACGACCCCCTACAACGTGTGCGTGGGCGGCACCGAGTTCAACGACACCGGCAATCCGAGCCTCTACTGGTCGCCCACCAACACCACGACCAAAGGCTCGGCTCTCTCGTACATCCCGGAAGTGGCCTGGAACGAAAGCGGCAGCAACGGTGGATCGGGCCTCTGGTCGACCGGCGGCGGTGCCAGCAGCGTCTACTCGAAGCCGTCGTGGCAGGTTGCACCCGGCGTGCCCGCAGACTCCAAGCGTGACGTGCCCGACATCTCGCTTACCGCCGCCGGTCATGACGGCTATCTGGTCTACCAGGAAGGGAGCTTCTTCGTGGTGAGCGGCACGTCGGCGTCATCGCCCTCGATGATGGGTCTCATGGCGCTGATCGTCCAGAAGGACGGCGCTCGGCAAGGAAATGCGAATACGGTCCTCTACCCGATGGCCGCAGCCCAGTACGGCGGCACTGGGCCCACGGTCTTCCACGACACCATCGGCAGCAGCAACACGGTGCCGGGAGTGACCGGCTTCACGGCGGGCGTTGCCTACGATCAAGCGACCGGCGTCGGCTCGGTAGACGGTACCGCGCTCCTCACCCACTGGATCGGAATCTTCGGCGACGACTTCGAGTCCGGGACGACCGGCCGCTGGACGATCGTCGCGAACTGACTCTCCCGGGGGGCTGTTCCAGCCCCCCGCCCCGAAAAAAGTGCGATTTTTTCGGG
>CAZYWA010000872.1:0-2103 GCA_964650975.1 uncultured bacterium | reverse complement strand
GCGGCGTGCAGACCGTGGCGCCGAGCTCCATAAGCCCTTGATTCAGGTCCGATGGCCGCGAGCCCTCGACCAGCGCCCGGGCGATCGACCAGATCTCGCGCCGCGCGGCGCCGAGTCCGTCCGGAATACGGAACAGGCGCGAGAGCACGCGCACCACGTTGCCGTCGACGATCGGTGCGGGCTCGCCGAACGCGATCGAGCGGATCGCGCCCGCCGTGTAGGAGCCGATGCCGGGAAGGGCCAGCAGCTCGGTCTCGTCGCTCGGCAGTCTTCCGCCGTGCCGCTCGACGACGGTGCGCGCGCAGGCCTGCAGGTTCGCCGCGCGCCGGTAATAGCCAAGCCCGGCCCACAGTGCCATCACGTCGTCGGCCGGCGCGTCGGCGAGCGCCTCGAAGGTCGGAAACTGCGTCAGAAACCGCCCGAAATAAGGCACCACCGTCTCGACGCGGGTCTGCTGGAGCATCGCCTCGGAGATCAGCACCGCGTAAGGATCGCGGGTGCGACGCCACGGCAGATCGCGGTGTCCGGCGCGGAACCAGTCCTGGATGCGGCCGCGAATGGCGGCGATCCGCCGGCTCGACGCGCGTGCTAAATAGGCCGCCGTTCCTCGTCCCGCGGCGCTTGGCACTCGTTTCATGAACGGTTCTTCGGACGACGACGGGATGGCCGGCGCCCAGCTTGCGCGGGTCATGCGCGCGGTGACGTGGTTCTGTCTCTTGCCGCTCGCGCTCTCGCTCTTCCGGGCGTGGCGAGATCCGGCGCTGGCGACCCGGCTCGACGCGTTCGAGATCGCTGGGTGGCTGGTTGCGGCGCCGGCATTCTATCTGGGGTTCCGGGCCCGCCCGCGAGCCTGGCCGGGGCAGCTCACCACCGTCGCGTTTGCGTTGCTCGCCGCCGGCGTGGTCAGCCGAATCGGTCAGAGTCTGCAAGTTTTGGTGACGGTGCCGTTCCTGGTGGGGGCACCTTCGGCGCTCTGGTCTCGAGGAGCGCGAATGGAGCTCGACGAGAACGAGGAGCCGATCGGTGCTGGCCATCCGCTCGCGACCGCGGCGATGCTCGAGCGTCACGCGGCGAATCTCGAGGCCCAGGGACGGGCGACCGAAGCGCAGAAGGTGCGCGAGCGCGCCGAGAAAATCCGTCGCAAGCACGATGCCGCCGGCTGAGGCCGGCGGCGAGAGGGGCTTCCGCATGTCGATGGTCCGAGTGGAGAAGGTGCGCCCGCGCGTCAGCGTCATCACGCTCGACGATCCAGGAACGCTCAATTCGATGTCCTTCGAGCTGGTGGGCGCGCTCTACGAGGCGCTGGCGCAGGTCGGCAAGGACAACGAGTGCCACGTGGTGGTGCTAACCGGCAGCGGCCGCGGCTTCTGCTCGGGAATGAACCTCGACTACGTGGGGCTGCCGCCCAACGCGGACGGGCTCACCATGGCGCGCCTCGCAACCAGGGCGATGTCGTTCATGGCCAACATCGTCCCGGCGATGCGCGACATCCCGCAGCCGATCATCGCCGCCATCAACGGCCCGGCCTACGGCGGCGGCATGTGCCTCCCGCTCGGAGCGGACATCCGCATCGCCGGGGAATCGGCCAAGTTTTGCGCCGCCGGGATCAAGAACGGGCTCACCGGCACCGAGCTCGGCGTGAGCTTCCTGCTGCCACGTCAGATCGGCGCGTCGCGCGCCAACGAGATCATCCTGAGCGGCCGCGACGTGAGCGCCGAGGAGGCCGCGCGCATCGGTCTGGTGTCGCGCGTCGTGCCCGACGCGGAGCTGCTCCCGACCGCGGTCGAGCTCGCCGACCGCATCGCCGAGTACAGCGGCCACGGCGTCGCGATGACCAAGGAAGTGATGTGGTCGAGCCTCGAATGCGGCAGCCTGCGCGCCGCGATCGACCTCGAGAACCGGAACCAGCTGCTGGTGCGCATGACCACGCGCAACCTCGAGGAGGCGATCCGCGCCCGGAAAGAGCGCCGCAAGCCGGTTTACGAGGACTGAGAGGGTGTAGACGAAAGAAATTCAGCCGCTTGGATGAGCGGCCTGCGTGGCGGGAAACTGCTCGAGCGTCTGCGCCGTTCGTCGGAGGGCTGCGGTCCCTCGCAGCCGCAG
>CAZYWA010000871.1:0-2105 GCA_964650975.1 uncultured bacterium | reverse complement strand
TCTCGGTCGGCGAGCGCGGTGAGCTCCTGGTCGCCGAGCCACACCTGACCGTGCGACGGCAGCAGGAGCCCGGCGATCAGGTGGAGAAGCGTGGTCTTGCCGCGCCCGCTCGCCCCGTGGATCAACGCGCGCGCGCCGGTCGGCAGCGACAGCGCGTCGACGTGAAACAAGCGCCGGCCCGCAGCCGGCAAATCGACGCTGACTCGTTCGAGACGGATGTTCAACGAGGATTCAACTGGCAGTCGACGCGCGCGGTGGAGGGATGCGGTCCCCCGGGTCCGCAGCGATCGATCGCGATGTGACGCTGCGGCTGCGAGAGACCGCAGCCCTCCGGTCGATCGATCGCGCGGAACGCTTCAGCCGCCGCCGCGCCAGCGCTGGAAGAGGCGGGTGCGGGTACCCGTGCCGCCCGAGCCGTTGGAGCCGGGCGTCCAGGTGCTGCTGCGATCTTCCGTGACGCCGCCGCGGTCGCCCTGGGTGGTAGTCTCGCTCGATCCCGACAGCGAGCCGTCGGGATTGCGGGTCGCGGACCCCTCGGTGGTCGAGTCCCAGGTGTGGTCGTTCGGGCCTTCGCCCTGGCGGTCGCCGCTATACGTCAGGTTGCCGTTCGCGTCGCGCTGCGCGCTGCCGTTGTACTCCGAGCCCTCGGTCTGGCCGTTGGGGCCGGTGCGCTCGACCGAGCCCGAGACCGTCGGGTTGCCGTTCGCGTCGTGCGCCACGTTCACGTCCTTGTCGACCGTGACCGACTTGCCGTTCCCGCCGGTGTAAGTCTTGTCGTGCGCGTAGGTCTTGGAGCCGTCGGCGTTCCGGGTCATGTCGCCGCTGCGATCGACGGAACCGGTATTACCGTTGGGTCCGACGCCGGTGGTGGCGCTGTTCCAGCTGCGGCCGTTGCCGGTCTTCTGGCCCGAGCCGGTGGTCGCCGACGACCACGCCTTGCCGTTGGGACCCGTGCCGGTGGCGGAGCGCGACCAGCCTCGCTGGCCCGGAGCGCGCGTCACGACGCCTTGCGCGTTGCGGGTGGACTCGCCGCCGTTTCGTCCGGTGTGCTCGGTCGAGCGCTTCCAGCCGGGGCCGTTCTCGTTCGGTGAGACGGTCGTGGTGGTGGACGGCGTTCCTCCGTCCTCCGCCTTCGCCGTTCCCGCGAGCCCCGCTGGACCGGCAAGCCCAGCCAAGAGCAGCACCGCGGCGGCGCCGCGTGCAAGATCCGTCGATTTCATGGGGGTTCCTCCTCCTCGGCGATAGACCCCTGACCGAGGGCGCGCCGTTAAGGAATTCAGACGCGAGAAGTCACGCCGAAATTCACCACGCGCCCGTGCCGCGCACGATCGCCGGGAAGGTCTTGAGAAGAATCTGCAAATCCTTCCCTAGGCTCCAGTTGTCGACGTAGTCCATGTCCATGCGCATCCAGCGCTGGAAGTCGACCTGGTTCCTTCCGCTCACCTGCCAGGGTCCGGTGATCCCGGGCTTCATGCTGAGACGCCGGCGCTGCCACGGCTCGTACGCGTCGACCTCGCTGGGGATCGGCGGGCGCGGTCCCACCAGGCTCATGTGCCCCAGCACCACGTTCACCAGCTGTGGCAGCTCGTCGATCGAGGTCGAGCGCAGCAGGCGGCCCACGCGCGTGACACGCGGGTCGTTCTTGATCTTGAAGACCGGGCCGTCCATCTCGTTCAGCGCTTCCAGCTCGCCGCGACGGTGCTCGGCGTCGGCCACCATGGTGCGGAACTTGAGCAGCGTGAAGCGCCGCTTGTTGAGGCCGTAGCGCACCTGGCGGAAGAAGATCGGACCCTCGCTGGTGACGCGGATCGCGAGGGCCGCGAGCCCCAGGATCGGCGACGCGATCACCAGCATGGCGCTCGCCACCACCACGTCGATCGCGCGCTTGACCAGCAATTGCCAGTAGCGGGACGGCGGCAACCCGAACGAGATCGACGGGATGCCGTTCAGCGTCTCCAGGTAGTTGTCGAGCCGCTCGACCGTCGGCGGCAGGAAGAAGAGCCGCGCCTTCACTCCCTCGCGGGCGCAGATCGGCAGCCACTGGGAGAGACGCGCGGCGGGCAGATCGCTCATCGAGAACGCGACCTCGTCGACCGGCCGTGAGC
>CAZYWA010000870.1:0-2123 GCA_964650975.1 uncultured bacterium | reverse complement strand
GCTTCCGGCTCGGCTCGTTCGAGCCGTTCCGGGCCGGCGAGATCGTGTTCGCCGACGGCTCGCGCGAGCGGCTCGTCGACTGGCAGATGACCGTCGAGGAGACGAGCTGGATCACCGCGCGCGCGCATGGCTCGATCGAGGTTCCGTCGCGCTGGTCGATCCAGGCCCGCGGCGAGCGCAGCCGGTTCTCGTACCGCGCGACGCGCGCGTGGCCGGTGGTCGCCGGCCAGGGACGGCTCACGTCGTCCGGAGCGCGCGTCGACGGTTTGCTGGTGCGCGACGGCGCTGAGCCGCAGGAGCAGCACGGCACCGTCTATCTGGAGCACCTCGCGGCGCCCGGCGTGCGCGCGCACCCCTGACCCCGGCTCGAGTGCGCGGGCAGGAACGGCCCGCTCTTAGCAGTCTCATCCGGAGGCTGCTAATCAGTCGACCCAACCTGCAGGAATTGCTAAGTATTTTATATTGCATGCCGTCTTGACAGGTGCCGAGGTCACTCTTATGTTTCAGCAGGTTACGGCTGGATCCAGGCCGCTCGCGGCCGGGCTGGCCCCCTGAACAATCAGAACGTCACGCCGGCGGGGCGAACCGCCGGAACCGCCTCATCTTCCACGAACCCTAGCGGGCATACCGAAACACCTTCCCGAAACACGAAGGAGAGAGACCATGGGCACCAGCATTCGGCCGTTGCAGGACCGCCTTCTCGTGAAGCGCCTCGAGAAAGACACGACCACGAAGAGCGGGATCATCATCCCCGACACCGCCAAGGAGAAGCCGCAGGAGGGCGAGGTGGTTGCGGTCGGCAAGGGCAAGCTCGCCGACGACGGCAAGCTGCTGCCGCTCGACGTCAAGAAGGGCGACAAGATCCTGTTCAGCAAGTACGCGGGCACCGAGGTCAAGATCGACGGCGCCGAGATCCTCATCATGCGCGAGGAAGACGTCCTCGGCGTGATCGAGGCCTGAACCGCGCTCCCCGCAACCAACTCACGACACCCAAGGAGACTCACACATGGCAGCAAAACAATTCCGGTTCCACGAGCCGGCGCGGGACGCGATCCTGCGCGGCGTCAACATCCTCGCCAATGCGGTTGGCGCCACGCTCGGCCCCCAGGGCCGCAACGTCATCCTCGAGAAGAGCTTCGGCTCGCCCACGGTCACCAAGGACGGTGTCACCGTCGCGAAGGAGATCGAGCTCGAGGACCGTTTCGAGAACATGGGCGCCAAGATGGTGCGCGAGGTCGCCAGCAAGACCTCGGACGTCGCCGGTGACGGCACCACCACGGCCACCGTGCTTGCGCAGGCCATCTACCGCGAGGGTCACAAGCTCGTGGCGGCCGGCAACGATCCCATGGAGATCAAGCGCGGCATCGAGAAGGCGGTCGAGGCGGTCATCGAGAACTTGAAGTCGATGACCAAGGAGACCAAGGACAAGAAGGAAATCGCCCAGGTCGGCGCCATCTCGGCCAACAACGACAAGATGATCGGCGACATCATCGCCGAGGCGATGGAGAAGGTCGGCAAGGAAGGCGTCATCACGGTCGAGGAAGCCAAGGGCCTCGAGACGACGCTCGACGTGGTCGAAGGCATGCAGTTCGACCGCGGCTACCTCTCGCCGTACTTCATCACCAACGCGGACTCGATGGAATGCGTCCTCGAAGACCCGCTGCTCCTCTTCCACGAGAAGAAGATCTCGAGCCTGAAGGACCTGCTCCCGCTGCTCGAGAAGATCGCTCAGTCCGGCAAGCCGTTCCTCATCGTGGCCGAAGAGGTCGAGGGTGAGGCGCTGGCGACGCTGGTCGTGAACAAGATCCGCGGCACGCTGCGCGTGTCGGCCGTCAAGGCGCCGGGCTTCGGCGATCGCCGCAAGGCGATGCTCCAGGACATGGCGATTCTGACCGGCGGCAAGGTCATCGCCGAAGAGCTCGGCATCAAGCTCGAGAGCGTCGGCCTCGAGGACCTCGGCCGCGCGAAGAAGATCGTCATCGACAAGGACAACACCACGATCATCGAGGGTGCCGGCAAGGCCGCCGACATCGAGGGCCGCATCAAGCAGATCCGCGCCCAGGTCGAAGAGACCACCTCGGACTACGATCGCGAGAAGCTCCAGGAGCGCCTCGCGAAGCTGG
>CAZYWA010000869.1:0-2143 GCA_964650975.1 uncultured bacterium | reverse complement strand
CCGACTTCGTGAGCGTCGCGCCGAACAAGATTGTGGTGAAGGTGCCAGTGGGCCTCACCGTTGCCTCCGCCCCGAACAATCAGGCTCAAATCAAAGTCACAGTCAATGGGCTTTCGGCGACAAGCAATGACCTACTCAGCGTCGCTTAAGGTCGCAACAGAAAGGACAATTTCATGACCGCAACGCTTTTTCCGCCAGGCAACTCGCCATTCGATCTCAAGCCCATGGGGCTACCCGGCTCAACCCAAGAAATCTCCTCGGTCACGCTGAGCACCAGCTCCGGTCTGGCCTTCATCAACATCGTCGTGTTCAGCGATCCGCCAACCAATCCACCCACGGGTCCCAGTACACCCGTGAAGGTTGAACTGAACAACATCAGCGGCGGTGCCGGCCCCGCCACGGGATTTCAGACGCTCACCTTCGACTCGGGTGGTGGATTTTCCTCCATCAACACCACCGGACTGCAGCCGGACGGGGTTACTCCTCTACAGATCAGTGCCCGATACCGCCCTCACCCGAGCGGAGCCGTCGGCGTATTCCAAGTCGAGCTTGCGGCAGGGTCGACGGGCTTCCCCCTCGACGGCTCAGGGTGGCAAATCCAGTTCACGAACCAGGACGTCGTCGAGTACTTCTTCACGGTGTTGGCCGACGGTGTGGACACGACTCAACCTTGGCTCGGTCTGCCGCCAAACCCGATTGACTTCGGTCAAGCCTCTGCCTTGATGCCGCTGACGATTGACGGCATCTCCGGTAGCTTTGTCGCTCCTAAAAAGCTCGTGACCGGGGTTATCTACGATCTCCACGTTCCAATCTACAATTACGGCACCGCACCGCTCGCCGTCAACATCGCGTCGGACGTGACGGTCAGCGAGTTCATCCTCAAGACCGCTAGCATCACCATCGCGCCTGGAAGCTTCGACTACCTGACAGTGCAGTATAAGGACGCGAGTTCCCCGCCTACCTCCGGGCAGCACGGCACCTCTGGCTCGCCGCGTGTGTTCAGCGTTCCGACCGCGGATACGGTTCACACTAGCAACATTGGCTTCTTTGCGACTACAGGTAGCGTCGAGATCGTACTGCTGTTGGATGCATCGGGGAGCATGGGTAGCCAAGCTGACCCCGGCGCTGATCCAACGACACGATGGCAGCAACTTTCCTCGCCCGGCGCAGGTGCTGGACTGATCGTCACCAACCTCAGGCAGTTCGCCGCTGGGCAAGGATTCTGGGGTGCAGCGCTCTATCCGGATCCCACCAATCCCTCGACGTTTGGGAAAATTATTCAGCCTCGCGCTCCAATCACTTCCAGCATCTCTCTTGACTTGAGCGCCTTTTCGCCCAACGGCGGCACTCCAATGGGTGGTGCCGGCGGAGGGGTCGAAACAGCGATGGGCAAGCGGTTATCTGGCGGTGGGAAGTTCGACTTTGGACTTTTCCTCGGTCCAGCCAACGCCAGCGACACCGCAGGTAATACCGCACGCGATTTCAATCATCGCTGGCTGATCCTGATGTCCGACGGCGCACACAATACCCCGACAGAACCAGACTCGCCCACCGCCGACACCACTTTCGATCCCGCAGCCTTTGCGGATAGCTACTACACAACGGACAAGCGGGTGCAGGTCATCACCGTCGCTTTCGGCACACCAGGACAGGAACAAGTCGACTATAGCCGTCTCGACCACATCGCAACCAACTCGACGCCTTCGGGCTCGACGCCTCACGCCCTCATCGGTGATCCGGTGGCGAACCCAAGCGGCTTCATTACCTCGATGCTCAAGGCGCTAACGAGTGGACTCGGTCTCAACTTCGCTTCAGACCCCGAGGCAGTCCTGTTACCCATCGCCAGCGAAAATCGCCATCAAACCATCGTTTCCGATTACGACAGCAAGGTGTCCTTCGTGGTCTCCTGCGGCACACTGAGCGAAGGAAGCCTGCTCCACGTCGAGCTGATCACGCCAAACGGAGAACGGGTGACGCCATCCAACGCGGCCCAAATCGGCATCGTCTTCACGAGCGGCGCACTGCATCGGAGCTATTTCGCCGACGAGACAGTGCTCACCAACTCATCGCTGCCACGGCACGGGACTTGGATCATCGTCGTCTCCCGCGAAGACCCGATCGAAATCGAGATTGCGGTCCCAAA
>CAZYWA010000868.1:0-2143 GCA_964650975.1 uncultured bacterium | reverse complement strand
GTCCGACCGGTGCCACACCCACCAAAACTCCGATCTCATGAATGGATCGGGCTAAGAGGGTGTAGAGAAAAGAAATTCAGCCGCTTGGATCAGCGGCATGCGTGGCGGGAAATCGCTCGAGCGTCTGCGCCTGGTCGTGGGAGGGCTGCGGTCCCTCGCAGCCGCAGGCGTCCATCATGGTTCAGACGCCGCGGACGCGAGGGACCGCGTCCCTACAAACAGCACGAGATCGCTTCCGGGGAAGCGCTCCGGGCAATGATCCGATTTTGTCCACACCTTCTAAGCTCGGAGGCCCGGGTCGGCGACCGTCTTCTGGATGAGCAACGGGTTTTGAGCGATGACCGCGGAATCCCGGGCGGCTGACGGACGACGGGCGCTCAGGGCGCCTCGCAGGCTCCGCTGTCGCAGCCGCTCGCGGGACGCGACACGCCTCGCTGGCCGATTGGCTCGCAGTTGGCGTTTCGCCCGCGGCCGGCCGCGGCGCTGCTCGACGAGATGGCCCGGGTCTCGGTGTGACCGCCGTTCGCGGCCAGAGGGTCGAGCGCCAGCGCTTCATCGGCGACGTTCACCAGGTCGTCGGGCTCGGTGAGGCCGCAGGTGTCGCCAGCGCTCTCGACGTTGCCACCGAGCGAGGCGCCCGCGATCCCCGAGCAGCTTCCCCTCACGATCATGTTCGCGATCGCGACTCCGCCGCCACCCACGAGGTCCGCGCCACCGCCGTCGGCGCCGCCCGATGTGCCACCGTTCGCACCGGCCGCTCCTCCGACCGAAGTGTTAACGCTGATCGTCACGTTCACGACCGTGGTGTCGGCCTCGACGTCGATCGCGCCGCCGTTGCCGGGCCTGGCCGACCCTCCCTTCCGGCGGGGAGCTGGATGACGTCCGCGCCCGGCTACCCGAGGAGGCAGCCACCGACCAGCAGGTTGGTGTTGGCAGCGATGATCGCCTCGCGAAGCGTGCAGAGGCCATCGGGGAAGGTCGCCGAATTCTGATCGACGGTGCTGTTCACCACGATCGTGCGGCTGCATCCGACCCAGCTCGAGCATGCGGCGGCCACGATCGCGAAACCGAGGAGGTGCTTCGCGTTCACGATCGAATCTCCACGGGGCGGAGGGCGAGACCTGGATGGTCGCACGGGAGGGCCGTAGGCTCACAGCAACGGGGAGTCTCCTCAACGTGCTCACGTGCGGCCGTCGTCTCAGGGATGGGCTGGTACGCCAGGAGCTGGAGGGGCGAGACGACGCTGGGGAGGTTCAGGGGCTTCCGAGGCGGTCGCGCAGTGCGCGCAACGTCCGCCCGAACCGGATCGCTTTGCACTCTGCCCAAGCGTCGGTAGCATGACCGAACCCGGGCATTCGACCAGTGGCTTGACCCTCTCCACCTCTGTCGTCACCAGCAGGCCGCTTCGAGCCGTAACGGCGCGGCGGTCGGCGGGCGGTGAAGCTCACCGCTGGCTCCTCCTCTGCGCGCTTGCCGGCTCGGGCGTGGCGTCGTGCGGCGGTGGGCATCCCCCACCGCTCGACGTCCCTGCGTCTCCCATCTCATTTTCGACGACTCCGGGGCGGGGTCTGGCGAATCCGTGGACCATCGTCCCATCGACCGACGGCCGCCGATTGATGGTGCTTGAGCGGGGATCTCATCGGCTCGCGCGCATCGACCTCGAGACCGGTGCCGTGACGCGGCTCATGCCACCTCACATCAATCCCCCGATGATTGGCCTGCAGCCAGCGCCGTCCGGTGGCTCCGCGTTCGTGGTGGGGGGCGTTCCTTCAACGGAGGTCGATCCACCGTTCGAGCCTGCCGTGTCTGGAACCGTGTACCGGGTCGACATCGACACGAGCGAATGGACCACGGTCCTCGACGGGTTCGACGGCGCTGGATTCTTCCTGGATGCGAACGGGACGGGCGCTTACACGGTGCGCAGCGGCGTGGATCACCTCGACTTCGCGACCGGCGCGCGCGACCGCCTCGATCCGTGCGCCGACACTGCGGCTCTGTTGGTGGACCCGTCCGGTCGCGGGGCTTACAGCGAATCGGTCTCTGGCGGAGACGCCCACACCAACCAGCTGGCCTTCTTGTCCCGCTGCGATCTGGGGACGGGCGAGTCGGCGGGAGCACAGCTGGGATACGACTTCGAATCCAT
>CAZYWA010000867.1:0-2149 GCA_964650975.1 uncultured bacterium | reverse complement strand
GACACTGCTCACCCAGCTCTCACTCGGCGCGCTCGGCGCGGTGCTGCCGCTGCCGATTCACGGGAAGGGGTCGGCAACTCGCGCTCGCGTCGAGCGGCGCAACCGCAAGAGGTAAGCCGCCATGAAACCGAACGTACCGACCTCGGACCACGACGCGACCGCGCCGCCCAGGAAAGCCGCAGGTCCGTCGAGATTGCTGCTCGCCGCCGCGGGCGGCCCGCGCCAGTGGCTCGGCAAGCTGGCGCGGATCGGCGGCACGCTCGCGATCCACCTCAGCCCCGGCGAGCTCGACCGCCGCCTCGCGCGCCTGGCGAAGCGCGGTTACCTGACCGAGATCCCGAGCCGCGCTCAGCTCCTGGCCGGCGGCCTCGACATGCTGCGGTTCTTCATCGTGCCGGGCGCCGAGGACTATTACCGGGCACAAGGCATCGACTTCCGTTTCCACCAGGTGCTGCGCTTTCTCGACGACCCGGTCTCGCTCATCGACCCGATCGGGCTCTACTCGCGGCGCGACACGATCATCGGCCATCTCATGCAGGTCACCCACGCGAACCCGCTCTACGATCTGCAGATCCTCGACATGTTCGACGACGGTCTCGAGCGCCTCGACACCGAGCTGACGCAGATGCTCGCCGGCACCCACCCGCGCGCCCGCACCATCGGCGCGATCGTCGAGGACCCCGGCTATCACGCGCGGCTGCTCGCCTACCTGCGCGCCTACCGCCAGGATCCGGCGACGCCACATCTCCTGCGCGAGCAGGCCAGCGCGCGCAGCAACCCCGAATTTCGTCTCGCCGAGCACACCTTCGGCACGCTGCCGGCCTTCATGCGTTACGCGAACCGCCTTCCGCGCGCACTCCGCGAATTGCGCCGCCATCTGCGCGAGGCGAAGCTCGACCCGCGCTTCTGCGACGCCGAGCCCGCCGCGGCCTACCGCGCCGGGACCCTTGCGAGCCCGTTCCGCGCGGCGGCGTGACGCGAAGCCCGTTTGGTGGGCGCACGTCCAGATCCGATACTGAGGGTGAACCGCCCACGCGCGAGGTGCACATGGTCGAGATCGACATCCGCTACGACGGCGACCTGCACACCACCGCCGTTCACGGCCCCTCTCACACCGAGCTGGCCACCGACGCACCCAAGGACAACCAGGGGCGCGGCGAGAGCTTTTCCCCCACCGATCTGGTGGCGACGGCCCTCGGCACCTGCATCGCGACCACCATGGGGATCGTCGCGCGCCGTGACGGCATCTCGATCGACGGCACCCAGGTCCGGGTCGGCAAGCACATGGTCAGCGATCCGCGTCGCCGCATCGGCAAGCTCGAGGTGAGCCTCTCGATGCCCGCGGGGCTGAGCCCGGAGCAGCGCACGCTCCTCGAGCACACCGCGCGCACCTGCCCGGTGGCCGAAAGTCTGAGCCCCGCGATCGAGCTGCCGATGGCCTTCCACTACCCGGAGTGATCGCCACGTGAGCCGGGTCCCCCTGCGCGTGATCGCGATCAGCGACACGCACGGCTACCACGATCGCGTGACCGTACCGGACGGCGACGTCCTGATCCACGCGGGCGATCTGACCAAGTACGGCAAGCTCGAGGAGGTCCGCGAGTTCGACACGTTCCTCGCGGCGCTTCCCCATCGCCACAAGATCGTCATCGCAGGCAACCACGACTGGTGCTTCCAGCGCGAGGGAGACGCGGCGCGCGCGCTGCTGCGCCACGCGACTTATCTCGAGGATGCCGCGGTCGAGCTCGAGGGCTGGCGCTTCTGGGGCAGCCCCTGGCAACCCGAGTTCATGGACTGGGCGTTCAACCTCCGCCGTGGCGCAGCACTCCGCGAGAAGTGGGACCTCATCCCGGACGGAACGGAAGTGCTGATCACCCACGGCCCGCCGCTCGGTCACGGCGACCGGACGTTCGGCGGCCTGGAAGTTGGATGCGAGGAGCTCGCCGCCGCCGTCCTACGGCTGAGCCCTCTCTTCCACGTCTTCGGGCACATCCACGAAGGCGCCGGAATCACGCGAGCGGCCGGAACCACGTATGTGAACGCCGCGAGCTGCGACGTGTTCTACGACCCGGTCCACCCACCGATCACCTTTTTGCTGCGCTGACTCCTCCAAATCGATCTCTGGGTTTGGAGGGACGCGGTCCCTCGC
>CAZYWA010000866.1:0-2152 GCA_964650975.1 uncultured bacterium | reverse complement strand
AGGCGCTGCTCCAGGAGGCCGCCGGTCTCACCCGATCGTTGAGCGAAGCCCAGCGGCGCATCGACGCCACGCTGGTCCAGCCCTCGAGCGACCTCGCGGCGCTGGCGCGCAGCGCGCTCATCCAGCGCTACCACTTCGACGTGCGCTTCGGGTTTAACGACGCCGTCGAGCACGACGCGGCCGCCCTCGACGACTCGTTCCGCCAGCTCCTGGTCTTCGCCACGTCGTACCGGATGGTGGCGTACCGCGACGATGGCGGCGGCCTGGTGGTGCGCACGCGGGAGGGCGACCACCGGCCTCCGGACGCGGAGCTCGAGAAAGCGTTCGACGAAGTCGATCCGTCGTCGGGAGGCTCGCCCGACTCGCCGGCGGGCCGGCTCGGTACCGCCGGCGACGGGCGCCTGCGCTTCGGCACGGTGGTGCGCGACGATGATCACCAGCCGGTCGGGAAGCTCTTGATCGATCTCGATCTGCGCGTGCTGACCAACGCGATCGACAGCTTGCGCGCCGGCCCGTCGAGCGCCGCCGCGATCTTCGACGCCGGCGGTGTGGCGGTCGAAGCTCCGGCGGAGAAGGCCGGCTCCTGGCCCGTCGATCGGTTGCGCGGCCTGATCGACGAACGGCTACGGGCCGATCTCGCGCGCACCAATCCGGTGCTCGAGTTCGAGCGTGACGCGCTGGTGGGCGGCGTGATGCTGGGCCGCCGGGCCGGCGCGCCGGTCTCCGGCTGGACGCTGGTGCTGGTGGTGCCGCACGAGGAGTTCCTGGGACGGATCGCGTCCGTCGGCCGCGACACGTTCATCGTCACGATCCTCGCGGTGCTGCTCGTGAGCGCCGTGTCGAGCTTCGTGGTGGCGCGCATCTCGCGCGATCTGCGGGTCGCCACCGCGTCGCTCGAGAGCCGCATGGAGGACCTGGCGCGCGCCAAGGACCAGCTCGAGACCACGCAAGCGCAGCTGGTGCAGTCGGCGAAGCTCGCGGCGCTGGGCGAGCTGGTGGCGGGCGTCGCTCACGAGATGAACAACCCGCTCGGGTTCCTGTACGCGAACGTGCGGGTGCTGGCGCGCTACGTCCGCGAGGTGGAGAGCCTCGCCCGCGCCGGCTTGGCCGAAGCGGGTCCGGCGGCACAGGAGTCGGTGGAACGGCTCGACGACCTCACCGCCAAGCTCGCCAAGCTGGTCGAGGGCTGCGAGGTGGGCGCCGAGCGCGCCAAGAACATCGTCGAGAAGCTGCGCCAGTTCTCGCGCGCGGGCGAGGGCGAGATCTCCGCGATCGATCTCAACCAGAGCCTCGAGACCGCGGTGATGCTGCTCGGCCACCGGATCGAGGGGAGCATCGAAGGCAACGACGTCGAGCTGGTGCGTGCTTACGCCACCTTGCCGCTCTACCCGTGCCGCGCCGGCGCCCTCAATCAGGTGTTCGTGAACCTGCTCGCCAACGCGCTCGACGCGCTGGGCGGACGCGGCCACGTGTGGATCGCTTCGAAGGTCGAGCCGGGCGCAGCCGGCGCGCCGGGCGCGATCCGCATCTCGATCCGCGACGACGGGCCCGGGATCCCGCCCGAGGTCGAGCCGCGGATCTTCGAGCCGTTCTTCACCACCAAGGGACCGGCCCGCGGCACCGGGCTCGGTCTCTCGGTGAGCTACGGGATCGTGCGCGATCACGCGGGCACGATCGAGGCACGCAACCATCCATCGGGCGGCGCCGAGTTCATCGTCACGCTGCCCTTGCCGGGCCGGGCCGGTGAGCCCGGACGACGTTCGTAGCGCGGGGGCTCGTCCCCCGCCGGAGGCAGCACGGATGCAGCCCAAGAACCCCGAGGAAGCGGTGCTCATCGTCGACGACGAGGAGCGCGTTCTCGATTCGCTGGAGGTGACCCTCGGTGAGCACTTCGAGGTGCGGCGCGCCAACGACGGCGCGCAGGCGCTCGAGGTGCTGGAGCGCGAGCCCGTCGCCGTGGTGCTCGCCGACCAGCGCATGCCCGGCATGTCGGGCGTCGAGTTCCTGAAGGAAGTCCACACGCGCCATCCCGACGTGGTGCGCATGCTCTTCACGGGCTACACGGACATCGGGAGCGTCGTGGCCGCGGTCAACGAGCGCGATCGCGGGAGTGGTCACGGCGTCGCTGGCGCAACCGGGCGTCACCGAGGTC
>CAZYWA010000865.1:0-2155 GCA_964650975.1 uncultured bacterium | reverse complement strand
GCTGCCGTAGCCCGTGAGCACCACGATGCGTGTTTCGGCGGAGCGCGCGCGAAGCTCGCGCACCACCTCGAGTCCGCCGCGCCCAGGAAGCTTGAGGTCGACGACCGCGAACGCTTGCGGGGTGCCGCCGGCGAGCGTCGCCGCCTCTTCGGCGCTCGCCGCCTCCGCGGCGGTGTAGCCACGATCGCGGAAGGCGCGCGCCAGACGGGTGCGCAGCGCATCGTCGTCGTCGACGATCAGGATCGATCCGGCGCTCGGCTGGCGTGTCTCGGTCATCGCGCGGTCGCGGCGCCGCGCCGGATCGAGAGCCGCGCGGTGGTTCCTCGTCCGGGCAGCGACTCGAGCTCGAGCGCTCCGCCCAGCCGCTCCGCCACCGCGCGCGCCACGAACAGACCGAGCCCCATGCCGCGTCCCGGTCCGCTGGGCGGTTTGGTGGTGAAAAACGGCTCGCCGGCGCGGGACAGCACCTGAGCGGCCATGCCCGAGCCACGATCCTCGATCTCGAACACGATCGCGCCGTCCCGCGACCCGGCGCGCAGCGCGATCGGCCGCCCCTCGGGCGACGCCTGCGCGGCGTTCTTGACCAGGCATCCGATCGCCTGCGCCACCGCGCGCCGCGGGGCGTGGACCAGGGCCCGGTCGAGATCCGCCGCCACGTCCGTGAGCACCGTCGTTCCCGAGGGTGCGGCCCGCGTCACCTCGCGGATCAGCTCCCCGATCGACACCGGCTCCGCTCCCTCGCCCATGCTTTCGCCCGCGTCGGTCGCGAGGCGTGCCAGGATCTCGCGGCAGCGCTCCACTTGCTCACGGATGAGGCGAGCGTCGTCGGTGACCGGTGCTGCGTGCGGATCGCGGGCCAGCGCGCGCTCGAGCTCCTTCGCGGCCACGGCGATGGTCGAGAGCGGGCTCGCGAGCTCGTGCGCGGCGCCCGCCGCGAGGGTCGCGAGCGACGCCAGGCGCTCCGCGCGGCGCGCGGTCTCGCGCGCCTGCTCGAGGTCGCGATCGCGCTCGGCGAGGGCCCGTTTCACGCGTCCGATGAAGTACACGATGAACGCCGCGGCGAGCCCGAAACCGAGCCACATGCCGTGGAGATGGAGCCACACGGTTCCCGCGACCGCGTCGTGAGCATGGCGATGCGACGCGGCCGCTCCATCCACCAGGAAGAGCGTTCCGAAACAGCCGACCGAGAGCGCGGCCAGTGTCCACGTCCAGCGCGGCGAGAGAATCACCGCGGCGAGCGCCACGTGCACCAGGTAGAGCGAGCTGAACGGGTTCATCGGCCCGCCCGCGAGCGCGAAGAGGATCGTGAGCGTCGCGACGTCGGCCATCATCACGGCCGCGAGGTGCACCTCACGCACGTCGTCGCCGGTGTGCGCGGCCCAGCGCGTGAGCCACACGTTGGAGACCGCCTCGGCCGCGATCACCGCGAGCAACGCCGTGACGGGAAGCGCGATTCCCAGCGCGCCCCGCGCGAGCGCCAGCAGCGCCAGCTGCCCGCCGATCGAGCCCCAGCGGAGCGCCAGCAGCCAGGAAAGATTGATGGCTCGGGTGGCTCTCATGGCGATCGATCAGGTTGCGCCGCGCCCGCTCATCCGCCAAGTCCCCGCGACGATTCGCCGCACCCCAGACTAGGATCGCGGCATCGTGCGTGACGCAGCCGGCGGCGCCGGCCCAGTGTGCTGGCGAGAGCGAGCGATTCGCTGGATCGCGGCCACGTCGCTCCTGGCATCGGTGGGCGCGGGCCAGGCGCATTGCGGCGCCGGTGGTGAAGTCGCGCCCGCTCCATACGGGGTCACGCTGCGCCTGCCCGAAGGCGGCCTGGTGGCCGGCGAGGAGACGCAGCTCGAGTTCCGGCTCGAGGCTCGGTCGAGCGACGATCCTGCGGCGCTGCCCGTGGCCGTTCTCGGCACCCGCATCCGGTGCACGATCGACATGCCGGGCATGCCAGGGATGCCGCCCTTCACCGAGATCGCGCATTCCGAGGGCGTCGCGGGCGAGTACGGGGTGCATCCGACGTTCCCGCACGGCGGCGACTATCGGCTCAAGCTCGAGCTGTTGCCGCTCGCCGCGCCATCGCCGGCCGATGCGCTCGGCACCGCTGCAACGTTCGCGGTGGAGCTGCCGCTCTCGGTGGCCGACGCGCAGCCCGCCGGAT
>CAZYWA010000864.1:0-2159 GCA_964650975.1 uncultured bacterium | reverse complement strand
GACCACCTGACCGCCCGCGACGAGAATCGACAGCGGTTGTGACTGGAACGCCAGCGCTTGCGCCACGCCGAAGAGCCACCAGTCGGATCGCCGGCCGCGGCGGTAGGCTCGCAACAAGAGCCAGGCCGCGAGCACCGTGAAGAGCGACCACGTCGAGTAAGGCCGTGCCTCTTGACCGAACCGCACGTGCAGCGGCGACACCGCCGCGAGCGCTGCGAGCAGTGCTCCCTCGCGCCACGAGCCGAAGAGCTCTCTCCCGAGGAAGAACCCCACCAGCAGCGCGAAGCTGCTCGCCACGGCCGAGACGAGCCGCGGTCCCCACGGCCATCCGCCGAGCGCTCGAACGGTGGTGAGCGACGCCGCGTAGTAGAGGGGCAGATTCTGCGGCTCTTCGTCGAGCAACGCCGAGGCGACGTCGGAGAGCCCCCGGCCGGGTGTGACCCGCTGGCATGCGAGGAGCTCGAAGGCCGTGTGTGGCTTGCCGTCGAACGGCGCGAGGAGCTCGGCATCGCCGCAGCCCGCAAGCTCGACCCAGGTGGCGATCTCGTCCGCCCACCAGAGCTTGCGATCGAGACCGTGGAGCCGCAGCACCAGCCCGATCGCGACGGCCGCGATCGCCGCCGCGGCCAGGCCGCGATCTGCGGTCCGCGAGGACCCGGCGTGGGTGTCGGAGCTCACGGGAGTCGTACGGCGCCCGCCATGGCTTCCCGGGCGTGCGCCGCCAGCACCACGCCCACGTCCTGCGCGATGCGGCGGTGGCCGAGCTCGCTCAGGTGCACGTCGAACGGCAGGTAGTTGACGCGGATGACGTCCCACGGATCGCCTTCGGTCAGGAAGAGCGGGAAGAGATCCACGAACGCGACACCGCGCTCCGCCGCCCAGCTGCGCCAGAACCGCTCCTGCCGCGAGTCGCGATCGTGCGCCAGGATCTGCGCCGGCCACGGGTAGACGACCAGTGTCAGCCGCGCTCCGTGCTCGAGGAGCAGCGCCCGCAGCCGGTCGAGAGCGGTGCTGCAGCGCTCGAGGCCGGTGCGCCCGAAGCGCTCGTAGACGGCATCGTCGAAGGTCCATGCTCCTCGCGGGCTCGATCGGAGGCTCGCGAGGAGGGGTTCCGAGCCGCGGCCGATCGACGGCCGCCAGTCGCCCGAGCCGTAGAGCGCATTCTTGATCGCGTGGAGCCCTCGCGCGGCGAGGGACCAGGACCACCAGGGACGGCCGGTCTCGTGTCCCCAGTCTCGACGCAGCACGCCGTTGGCCGGCGCGCCCGGAGCGTCGACGATGTTTCCGTGCGCGTCCGTGGCGTAGTAGAGCGCCTCGTCCTCGATGTCGGAGATGTCGAGGAACACCACCACCTCGTCGATCGCCAGTCCGCGCTCCTCCAGGAGATAGCGGGTCTTCCGTTCGTAGATCGACGGCGAATACGACACCACGGCGCCGTTCAGCACCTCGACGCCACGGCGCGCGAGGCTGGCGTCGAGGAGGCCGGCGAAGGTGTCCGGATAAGCGACTCCCAGGCCTTCGGTCACCGAGTCGCCGAGAAGCAAGACCCGCCGGCCGCTGGCGCGGCGAGGAATCTCGCGCGGTGCCCGATCGCGAAAGCCGAGGCTGTTGGTGCACATCTCGACGCGGCGGGTTCCCCACGCCTCGACCGCACGGACGTTGGGCCGCAGGTCGTGGTGATACATGGAGGAGGAAGTCCGATAGCTCGACTCCGGGCTGAAGGGCGGCGGAGTCGACGAGTGAAGACGCTCCGCGATCGCGGCACCGCCCAGATCCACGAATGCAGCGAGTGCCAGCCCGATCGCGAGCGCCCGCGCGCGTCCCGCGATTCCGTGCGGCGAGGAGCCGGTGGTAGCGCGCATGTCGGCCGAGCTTCTCCGGCGGCCGAAGATACACGCCGAGCGCCACGAGCTCACTTGGCCGTGCGCGGGTTGGCCCCTATCCTGCGCGCGCCCATCGCCCTCGAGAGGAGCACGGTATTCGATGACTCCCGTTCACGCACGACGAAGCCGAAGCGACCGCTCGCAGTTGTCCGGGGCCGGGAAGCTGGGACGATGGACGGTGCTGTGCGCCGTCGCGCTCCAGGCCGGCTGTCCCAAGCCCGCCGCGGTGCCGTCGCCCGCGGCGGAGCCCGTGGCCGCGCAACCAGAAGCGGCCAC
>CAZYWA010000863.1:0-2165 GCA_964650975.1 uncultured bacterium | reverse complement strand
GAAACGAAGTGGCCGCGAACGAGCAGGATCCTTCGTCGGCTAGCCGAGGGCTACGAGCACGATGCCCGTCGAGAGGATGACGAGGCGCGGATCTCGGCCGACGACGAGTAGAGCATCTATAACCAATACTCAATCAGAGACCACGTTCATCTACATGAAAAGCATTGATCTCGTCTTGCCGCCGTGACGACCGGATACTGAATCAGTCATGGTGACCGGAATAGCAAACCATCTCGTCGCATCCGCCCCTGCGGGATTGTCACTCGGGTTCGGGGCTTGCCCGTCACATCTCAAGTGACAATAGATTGGGAGAGCAAGAATGCCTTACTTCGGACCGAACGCCGGAGGCTTGCGGTTCCCAATTCAGCGCGAGGCACAGCCGGGGCTTCGTGAAGCCCAGGTCGCTGCGGCCCAAGCGGTTGCCGCGCACTTCTACTCTCGGAACGATCCAGCGCTCGTCGTGATGCCAACAGGCACCGGCAAGACATGCGTCATGGTCCTACTCGCATTCATGTTGCGTGCGACACGTGCCCTTGTCTTGACGCCGAGTCAGATCGTGCGCGACCAAATTGCAGAGGCCTTTTCAACACTCCGCCTCCTGCGAACAGTGGGCGCGATCGGCGATGATGTACCCGTTCCGAACGTTCACATCCTCGATGGACGTCCGCCGGACACCGCCGCTTGGGATGCGCTCCGGGCGTTTGACGTCGTCGTGGGAACAGTTCAAAGCGCGAGCCCCGCAATCGAGGGTGTGGGCGAGCCACCGGTGGACCTGTTCGATCTGATCTTCTGCGACGAAGCCCATCACGCGCCGGCTCCGACATGGCGCGCGATACTCGATCATTTTCCCGAATGTCAGCAGGTCCTATTCACCGCGACGCCGTTTCGGCGTGACGACAAGGTCCTGCGTGCCAGGCTGCTATTCGAATACCCATTGGCTCGAGCGCGTGAGGATGGAGTATTCGGCCGCCTGGAATACGTACCGGTAGTACCGCCCGAGGGAGTGTCCCCGGATGTGGCACTAGCCCGCGCCGTAGACGCTGAGCTACGAACCCGACGTGACCTTGGACAGCGCGATCTCGTCATGGTGCGGTCTTCGCAGCAGAAGCGCGCCAAGGATTTGGAGACTATCTATCAGAGCGAAACCCGACTTCGACTTCGCACTGTCCTTGGCAGCCATAGCCCGAAGCGAGCGTCTGAAGCCGTACGCGCGATGCGCGCTGGCGAACTCGACGGTGTGATCTGCGTTGACATGCTCGGAGAGGGCTTCGATCTGCCGGAGCTGAAGCTTGCCGTGCTCCACAGTCCGCACAAGTCTCTCGCTGTAACTCTACAGTTCATTGGACGATTCGCGCGTACGACCGCACCGGACACCGGCCACGCGCGATTCTTCGCAGTGCCTACAGAGATCACCAGCGAAGCACAGGACCTATACCTCACTGGCGGCGAGTGGAACGAGCTCGTTGAGGAGGCTAGCCGGCGACGGATCGAGATAGAACGTGAAACCCGCGAGGTTCTCGACACCTTCGAGCCAGTGAAGCTCCCTGCCGCACCGGCCGACCGAGATACTAGTCTCGACCTCATCGACCTTGTTCCGTACTTCCACGTGAAGGTCCACGAGATCCACGGTACCGTCGACCTGACGAAGGAATTCAAGGCTCCTGTCGACGGTGAACCGCTCCTGATAGAACGCAGCACAGAGCATCGCGCGCTCGTCTGCGTCACCCGAGACGCGAGTCCCTGCAAATGGACTCGTGGTGAACAACTGGTAGATGTCCGCCACGATCTGTTTGTCCTCTTCTACGACGAAGCGACCGGGCTGCTCTTCACTTGTACGACCAGGCGGGACATCGCCGTCTACGATGCGATCGTCGAGGCCGTGGTCGGTGGCACGGCCAGAAGACTCGCACCGGATGAGATCAATCGCGCCCTCCGGGGTATTGAGAACGTCACGTGCTTTTCAGTCGGTATGAGAAATCGGGCGGCATTCGGTAACGGCGAATCCTATCGCATGAGTAGCGGGAAGGCCGCTGATCGCCCAATATCGAAGGCCGATGGCCGCTACTATGATCGCGGACATTGCATGCTCAAGGGCGAGACAGCCGACGGCGCGATCACCATCGGTCTTAGTAGCGCCTCAAAAGTCTGGTCTAATCGCTGGGATC
>CAZYWA010000862.1:0-2177 GCA_964650975.1 uncultured bacterium | reverse complement strand
GTCGAGTGTCCCCTCAACCGAACCGGAGAGATATGGATCCGCGGCTCCTCCGTCGGCAACGGCTACTGGAACCGGCCCGATGACACTCTCGCCACGTTCGGCGCTCATCTGGCCGATACCGGCGAAGGACCGTTCCTCCGGACGGGCGACCTAGGATTCCTCCGGGATGGAGAGCTCTACGTCACCGGCCGGATCAAGGACCTCATCATCGTCCGGGGTCGCAACATCTACCCCCACGACGTCGAGCGGATCGCCACCGCGGTCGTGCCATTCGCACGGCCGAATGCGCTCGCGTCGTTCGGTTTGGAGCGCGACGGCGAGGAACGAGTCGTCCTCGCGATCGAGGTGAGCCCCGAGTTGATGACCGAACTCGACGCCCAAGAGCCAGCCGCCCCGGCGGCTCAGGCGGCGCGCCTCCGGCTCGACGAGCTCAGCGCCCACACGCTGCGGACGGTGCGCGAGGCGCTCGCCGTGGAGCTCGAGGTCCACCTGGATGCTCTGATCCTCGTCTCACCTCGTCGCGTTCCACGTACGACGAGTGGCAAGGTTCAGCGACGCCTGTGCCGGGCACTGCTCCTGAACGGTGAGCTCCCCGTGGTGTTCGACTCGAGGCAGCGACACGACGGCTCGATCGAAGCTCAAGCGGACGTGGTCCGGAACCAGTTCGCGGACGCGGTTGAGTTCGCTGTCCGCGACTGGCTCGCGCTCCAAGGTGAAAGCGCCATTGAGATCGGTCGCGAAATGAGCTTGCAGGAGCTGGGTGTGGACTCACTCGGGGTCGCGCAGATTGCAATCCGGATCGAAGAGTCGACGGGGGTACGGATCGAGGCTGACCACCTCGCCGAGCTCCGGACCATCAACGAGGTGGCACGCGCGTTGGCGGCGATGCGGCCCACCGACCCTCGCGCCCCCACCAAGGTGGCAGCGTTCCTCTCAGCAGATGCGGTCGATCCCGCACGGTTCGACGGGAATCCGCTCGCTGGCAGCGTCGCCGACTTCGCCCGGCCCCGCGGCCGGGACTTGACCCGACGAGTCGCGGCGTACCGGCGTTGGCAGTCGACCCGTACCGACGCGGGGCTGTGGCCGTACTCGCGCGTGCTGCGCGTTTCGCCCGGTACGCAGACGTCGATCACAGACGTCCGGGGGCAGACCTGGGCGGGCATCAACCTCGCGTCTCAGGATTACCTGGCGCTCGCATCTGACCCTCGACTTCGACGTGCCGCGGCCGCGGCGGCGGAGGAGTTCGGGGTGCATAGCGCCGGATCACCGACGCTCGTGGGGAACACTGCGCTCTCCATCGAGCTGGAACAGGCGCTGGCCGCGTTCCTCAAGCTCGATCACGTGCTGCTCTTCCCCACGGGGTGGGCGGCGGGCTTTGGGACCATCGTCGGTCTCGTCCGCGATTACGACGTCGTCCTGATCGACCAACTCGCGCACGCGTGCCTCCAAGACGGCGCCAAAGCCGCCACCCGGCACGTGATCCCGTTCGAGCATCTCTCGAACGACTCGGCACGGCAGGAGCTCCAGCGCGTGCGCTCCCGGTTTCCGGACGCCGGCATCTTGGTGGTGACCGAGACCCTCTTCTCTATGGACGCCGACACACCTCAACTGTCGGTTCTCCAGAAGGCGTGCCGGGAGTTCGAGGCCACTCTCTTGGTGGATGTCGCTCACGACCTGGGAAGCATGGGGCCCGGAGGTGCCGGTCACCTCGGCTTCCAAGGTCTCGTCGGTAAGGTCGACATCGTGATGGGGTCGTTCTCCAAGACGTTTGCGTCGAACGGTGGGTTCATGGCGACGAACTCCCGAGCGCTGCGGGAATTCGTGAAGGCGTACGCCGGGAGCCACATGTTCTCCAATGCACTCTCGCCCATGCAGGCGGCGATCGTGCTTGAGGCGCTACGGGTGGTCCGGTCAGCCGAAGGTGACCAGCGGCGCTCTTCGCTGATGACGGCCGTGGAGGCGCTTCGGGATGGTTTGGCCCAACGCGGCCTTCGGTGTCTCGGTGCGCCTTCGCCGATCGTCCCGATCCCACTCGGCGAAGAGGCCATCGCGCGGAATACGTCGGCGCTGGTCGAGACACGTGGGGTCATGGTGAACCTCGTCGAATACCCGGCCGTTCCCCTCGGCGCATCGAGGTTCCGAGCTCAACTCCAGGCCGCGCACCAAGCCCCTCAAAT
>CAZYWA010000861.1:0-2179 GCA_964650975.1 uncultured bacterium | reverse complement strand
GCACTCTCCATCACGGAAACGAGTGCGACCGAGGGAAACCTGCATTTCGTGGAGCCCTTTCACGGCCGAGAGGCGCTCGCTCCCGACCCGGAAGGTCCGACCGACCTACCGGTCGCGCATCGAATGCAGCTCTACGTCGACCTCGTCCACTACCCTCGAGCCGGCGCCGAGTCCGCGGAGCTGCTCTTCGATCGGCTCCTCGCGCCGCAATTCGGCACCGGCCGCCGGCGGGCACTGAGCCACGCGCGCGACGTTATCGAGGCGCGGCGCGCCACCGTCCGCGCCACGATGACGCGCACTCCCATCCTGGCTCGCTGGTGCGGAAACGCCCTTGAACGAATGCTCGCGGGCTTTCACGAACCCGCCATGGGGGCGTTGCCCGACGAACGGGTGCTCTTCCGCATCTTTGCGGAGCACGAGGGGTGCGGCGCGGATCGCTTGGAGCGCGACATCGCGCTGCTCCTCGATCGCGGTGCCCTCGAAGCCGAAGACCTTCAGATGTTGCCGCTGCTACCCAAGCGAAACGAGGAAGATCGCTTAGCCGAGATCCTAATCGCGGCCCGACTCGCGAGCGCCGGGATCGACGTTCAAATGCGCCCTCCCCCCGGCGCCGACCTCTGGGGTGAGATCGAAGGGGTGCCCATCGAGATCGAGATCACGCGTATTCATCTCGCCACTAGCTTGGAGCAGGAGATCCGCGACTTTCGCACCCAAGCGCAGCAGGTGACCCCGGGGCCATCGGAGGTAGTGACCCGCGTCCGGCCCTATCAGGCGTACAAGTCCATGAATGACGGGGTCGCCAAGATTCGTTCGGAGGTTAAGTCGAAGCAGCGTCAGCTTCATCGCCCGGAACGCCTCGGCATCGTGGCCTTGAGTCTCGATTCCTTCACGTTTGGGAGTTGGACCACGCAGCGCTCGTTTTCGATCGAGCGAACCCGCGGGCGCTCGACGCCGGCGACCTATCCGGTGACCGGCATCGTGTGGGCCGCGATGTATGGCCGCGCCTTTGAGCGCCATCCTCATCGGGACAACGTCCTCTGCGGTGGATTCTTGACCGAGGACGCGGTCGAGCAGGAGCTGGCGGACGCGGCGGGCAGCTTCTACCTGGGCGAACCCTTCCACCTCGAGCCGATCGAGCGCGACGGAGTTCTGGTTCAGCGGAGCCGTCGCGCGCACGGGGTGCTCGTCGACCAGTCCTTCTACCTGGATCGACCGACGGCCGATGATCCGTCTGGAAAGGCTGGGGCGACCGTTTTTCCTGCTCCTGACGTCTACCAGAAGAACGCGGCATACCGCCGGGCGTTTCAACGATTGGCCGAGGCGGTTGACTCCAAACCCTGGCCCCCGGAATTCCCGAGGGATCCGTGACGCAGTCGCTCGCCGCGTGGAGTGGGCTCGCAACGTCGACCTGCGACGATGTACTGCGGCTCCTCGCTCGCCTGGAAGCATGGGGCGATCGCTACGTGATCGTCGGCGGATGGGCGCTCATCCTCCATCTCCGTCGTCTCGGTTCGGCGCGTCCACCGCTGGTCACCGGTGACGTTGACATCTCACTTCGAGGAGGTCCGCACACCGACCTGAACCCGACGCTGAGCGCTATCCTCGAGGAGCTCGAAGGCGAACCCCCCGACGTGGTGCTCACCGCGGCCGGCGGTGGCTTTCCGTACGCCTTCGAGACCGGATTCGCGCGCGTCGAGGTGCTGACCGACAGCGAGCATGACGAGGTCGACCCGCCCTATGAAGAGGGCACTGCGCGAGCGATCACGTACGGGCTCGCGGCACTGCCGCTTCACTTCCAGGGCATGCTCTTCGAGCATCGGAAGGTCATGACGCTGGAGGAACGCCTCTCCGACGGCTCAATGATGACCGTGCGGATCCCGCTACCGAGCCCCGGCGCGCTCTTCGTGAACAAGCTCTTCGTGGCCCAACGCCGCCGGTCGTCCAAGTGGCGAAAGGACCTAGCCACCCTGACGTTGATCGAAGGCGCCATTCCTCGAACGGAGCTGGTGGACGAGATCCAGCTTGTGCTCTCCGCGGGGGCCGAGTGGTTCGACGCGCTCGATGCACGGCTTGGGATCGAGTTTGCGACGGAAACAGCTCGCGGCGCGCTCGCGAGCGAGGAGCTTGCGCGTTGCGTCGAGCGAAGCGTCCCAGCGGCTCTTGTCGCTCGCTCGTGCGA
>CAZYWA010000860.1:0-2188 GCA_964650975.1 uncultured bacterium | reverse complement strand
CGGGTGCTCGCGTCCGGCTCCTACTACCGCCCGGATCACCTGCTCTTGGACACCATCGTGGACGACAAGGGAAATGCGCACTACCAGAATTTCCCGGGTGTGGCGGGTCGCGGCTTCGAGCTCGAGATCGACGCGCGCTGGCCGCGCTTGCTGCAGGGGCGCTTGAGCTACGGCCTGCAGCGCGCCGATTCGAGCGACTCGGGTGGCGAGCTGAGCAACTCGCCCACGAATCTCATCCAGGGACAGCTGGCGCTGCCGCTGCACGGCGAGCAGCTGGTGGTGGCGCTCGACATGCACGCCCTGACGGAGCGCAAGCTCGACGCCACCCACGACGTGCCGGGATACGTGATCGGCGACCTGACCGTGTCGAGCGCCGGCCTGGTCGACGGGCTGCACCTCTCGACGTCGATCCACGACCTGGCCGACACCGCCTACACCGACCCGTTTCCCGGAACCGACGTCCCGGAGACGCCGCAGATCGGCCGCACGTTCTGGTTCACCGCACAATACGACTACGCGCTCTGATTCCTCGATTCCGATCCCTGCTTCATCTCGATCTGTACCCGGGTGAGCGCCAGTTGCACGCGGGTGTGCTCGGCGCGGGCCGCGGACACGCTCGGGGCGGCGTCGTCGAGGCGGCCGTTCCGCCCGCGCTCCTCGAGCTCGCGGCTCAAGTGCGACAGCGTGATCGCACCCATGGAGGCGCTCGACGATTTGAGGTCGTGCGCGGCGCGCGCGATCCCTGGCGCGTCGCCGCGCGCGCTCGCGTCCTCGATCTCGCGCACCAGCCGTTGCGAGTCCTCGATGTAGGTCTCGATCAGCTCGGTGAGCTGGGCGGGACGGTCGACGAACGCGGAGCGCAAGGTCTCGAGGACCGCCGCGTCGACCGGCAGTGAGTCGGCGGTGCCTCGCGACCCCGCGACCTTGGCTTCGTCCCGAGACTCGGCGTGCGGGACGATCTGCCCGAGAGCGCGCTTCAACGCGTCGATGGTCACCGGCTTGCTCAGATAACCGTCCATGCCCGCGGTCAGACAGCGCTGGCGATCGTCGGAGCTCGCGTGCGCGGTCATCGCCACCACGCGCGGCTGGCGCTCGGAGGGAAGCCGCGCACGCAGCGCGCGCGTGGCCCCCAGTCCGTCGAGCTCCGGCATCTGCACGTCCATGAGCACCAGGTCGTAATCGCGGTGCTCGAACGCGGCCAGCACCTCGAGCCCGTTCCCGGCCACGTCGGCGCGATAGCCGAGCCGCCTGAGCATGAGCAGCGCCACCTTTTGGTTCACGGCGTTGTCCTCGGCGAGCAGGATGCTCAGCGACGCGTTCTCCGCGCGCTCGGGCTCGAGGTGGGCGCGCTGCGGCTCGGCGGCGCCATCCGTGCTGCCGTCCAGGGCGCCGGCGAGCACGTCGAACAGCGCCGACGGCTTGATCGGCTTCAAGAGGTACGCGGCCAGCGGCACACCGCGCGCGGTGGCTTCCCGCTGACCTAGGCCGAGCGAGCTGAGCACGATCACGGTGAGCGTGCGGAGCTGGGGCGCACGTCGCAGCAGCGACACCAGCTCGATGCCGTCGATGTCCGGCATGCTGTGGTCGAGGATCGCGAGGTCGAACGCGTCGCCGCGCTCGGCCCACGCGAGCGCCTCGCGGGGCGACGTGGTGGCGTGCACTACCAGCCCCCACGACGAGCAGAATCGCCCCAGAATGCGCAGGTTGGTGGGGTTGTCGTCGACCAGGAGCACGCGGGTTCCGGCCATGCGATCCAGTCCGGCCTCGGCGTGGCGCTCGGGCGGCACGTCCGCCGCGCGCGTGAGGATCGTGAAGCGAAACACCGATCCCTTGCCGAGCTGGCTCTCGACCGATACTCGGCCGCCCATAAGCTCCGCGAGCCGGCGGCTGATCACCAGACCGAGCCCGGTGCCGCCGAAGCGGCGCGTCACCGAGGCATCGGCCTGCTCGAAGGGCCGGAACAGCCGCTCGAGATCGGCGGAAGCGATCCCCACGCCCGAATCGCGCACCGCGAACTCCACCCGGAGCGCGCCCGCCGCTGCCGGGTCGGGGGACACAGGCTCCGCGGACACCGCCACCGCCACCTCGCCGGCCATGGTGAACTTGACGGCGTTGTTCACCAGATTGAGCAGGATCTGCCGCAAGCGGCCGGGGTCGCCGAACATGCCGTACGGGACGTCGGGCGCCA
>CAZYWA010000859.1:0-2193 GCA_964650975.1 uncultured bacterium | reverse complement strand
ACGATGCTGATCGCCTCGCGGGTGGTGCAGGCGAACAGGCAAGCGAGGCTCAGGGCACTCGCCTCGCCGGCGACGCGCTCGATCAGGTGCTGGCCGATCCCTTCTCCCTGGAACCGGGTCAGCGTGTAGAGCGACACCAGCTCGCCCACGCGCTCGGGATCGTAGACACGCAGGGCACCGATCCCCGCCAGATGGCGGTCCTCGATGAAGGCGCCGAAGGCGCTCGCCAGCACGCGGTCGAGGTCGGACGGGGATCGCGGCTGCAGGAATCCCTCGTTGACGCCGCGCGCGACCAGCGACGCGGCCGCATCCAGATCGTCGATGCCGAGGCGCCGCACGGCCACGTAACGGCGCGCGGTGAAGAGCGTGCCGGAGCCCGTGTACTGGAAGAGCTCCGAGTCGAGCCCGTCCGAGCTGCAAAGATTCACGGTGTCGCCGTGCGCCACCGCGGCCTCGATCTCGCGCAGGAGCGCCGTGCGCTCGCCAGCGCCACGACGCAGCTGCTCGCGCAGCGCGGTGAGATCGACGAACGACGAGGCGCCGCCGGGGCCGCGGTCGAGGCCACCCTGGCGATCGAGGATCACCAGCTTGGCCGCGGAGAGCTGGCTCACCAGGCGGCGCACCACCGGAAGAATGGGGTCCTCGTCGATCGGCACGAAGACCGGTCGGCCGCCGCGGGCGAGCCGCCAGCTGGCCGGGAGGAAGGGCTCGGACGAGGCGGCGAGGAGGTTCGCGTCACGCACCAGAAGCGCCGGCGTCGTGGACGGCAGCAACAGGACCACGTGGGTGTCGTTCGCGAGCAGCGTGTCGACGACGGCGCGCACCGATCGGGCTGCCGCGTCGTCGAGCGAGCCGGGCAACGCGGTGATCGCGAGGGTCCGGCCGTGGAACTCCTCGAGATAGAAGGCGCGCTCGTCGAACGACGCGCTCGGCGTTCTCCCGGTGGTCGGCACGTGCGAGGTCTCGGGTGCGGTGGCGCGCGCCGCCGTGGGGCTGCGCTAGGCTGATCGGCGGAGCGCATTGTAGCCCTCACACACGCGGGGACAGCCAGCATGCGAATCGTGGTTCACGTGGAGCGCGGTCCGCTGGCCGAGAGCGTGCACCAGCTCGAGGCGGTGGTGGTCGACTCGGCGGGGCGCGTCGTGCTCGCGGCCGGCGATCCGGCGCGCAGCACGTGTCTACGCTCGTCGGCCAAGCCGTTTCAGGCGCTCGCCGCCGTCGAGTCGGGCGCCACCGACGCGTTCGGTTTCGACTCGGCGGAGCGCGCGCTCATGTGCGCGTCGCACGGAGGAGAGCCGATCCACGTCTCGACCGTCGAGGGAATGCTGCGCAAGATCGGCTGCACCGAGCGCGACCTCGAATGTGGCGCTCATGCGCCGCTCGATGCCGCCTCCGCGGCGGCGCTCGTGGCACGTGGCGAAGCGCCACGCACGGTCCACAACAACTGCTCCGGCAAGCACACCGGCATGCTGGCGCTGGCCCGGCACATGGGCGCCGACACCGCGGGTTACGTCGCCGCCGATCACCTGGTGCAGCGCACCATTCGCCGCCAGCTCGAGGCGGTCACCGGGATCCGTGAGATCGCGACCGCCGTCGATGGATGCAGCGCCGTGACCTACTACCTGCCGCTCCGCGCGGTGGCTCTGCTCTTTCGAGACCTGCGATCGGGGCGCGATGCGGCTCTCGCGTCGCTTCGCGACGCGATGATCGAGCATCCGCACATGGTCGGCGGCCGCGACCGCTTCGACACCGCGTTGATGACCGCGCTCGCGGGCGCCGCGGTATCGAAAGGCGGAGCGGAGGCACTGCAAGGCGTGGGCGTGCGCACCGTCTCCGGCGAGACCTACGGGATCGCCGTCAAGGCGCTCGACGGTGCCTCGCGCGCCTCGGAGCCAGCCACGCTCGCGGTGCTCGACCGGCTCGGTGTCCTGACCGACGCGGCGCGCACCGCGCTGGCGCCGTTCGCGAGCCCCGAGCGCACCAACCACCGCGGCACGGTGATCGGCCGGGTGCGAGCCGAGATCGTCGGTTGAATTCGCTCGCCACGCGAGTCGTCGTTCGGCGCGGAGTCGGGGGTGGGTCCCTCGTCAGTCGGTTCGGGGCGCTCCCACTCGCCGTCATCCCCGAACCGACCTGCTCTGAACCTCCCCCGTTTCCGTGGACACCCCAACAAGCGCGAGAATGCGCTGGGAG
>CAZYWA010000858.1:0-2197 GCA_964650975.1 uncultured bacterium | reverse complement strand
AACGAGATCCAGGAGATCGAGGAGAAGCTCAAGACCAAGAAGCTCTCCGCCGAGGCGCGCGAGAAGTGCGAGAAGGAAGTCCGCAAGCTCAAGATGATGTCGCCGATGAGCGCCGAGGCCACGGTGGTCCGGAACTACGTCGACTGGATCCTGAGCCTGCCGTGGGACGAGGGCACCGAGGACAAGCTCGACCTCGAGGAGGCCGAGAAGATCCTCGACGCCGATCACTACGGGCTCGAGAAGATCAAGGAACGAATCGTCGAGTACCTCGCGGTGCAGAAGCTGGTCGACAAGATCAAGGGTCCGATCCTGTGCTTCGTCGGGCCTCCGGGCGTCGGCAAGACCTCGCTCGGGAAGTCGATCGCGCGCGCCACCGGACGCAACTTCGTGCGGCTCTCGCTGGGCGGCATCCGCGACGAGGCCGAGATCCGCGGCCACCGGCGCACCTACATCGGAGCGCTGCCGGGCAAGATCATCCAGTCGATGAAGAAGGCCGGCTCCAGGAA
Source organism: uncultured bacterium (assembly GCA_964650975.1). Taxonomy (GTDB): domain Bacteria; phylum JADJOY01; class JADJOY01; order JADJOY01; family JADJOY01; genus CAZYWA01. The sequence goes on along the minus strand of CAZYWA010000858.1, from coordinate 1,691 downwards.
CCCGGTCTTCCTGCTCGACGAGATCGACAAGATGAGCGCCGACTTCCGCGGCGATCCCGCCGCGGCGTTGCTCGAGGTGCTCGACCCCGAGCAAAACCACGCGTTCAACGACCATTACCTCGACATGGACTACGACCTGTCGCAGGTAATGTTCATCACCACCGCCAACACGCTCTTCTCCATTCCCCGGCCGCTCCAGGACCGCATGGAGATCATCCGGCTGCCTGGGTACACCGAGATCGAGAAGGTCCAGATCGCCAAGCAGTTCCTGGTGCCGAAGCAGATCGAGGACCACGGGCTCAAGGCCGACGACGTCGAGTTCACGACTCCCGCCGTGCTGCGGGTGATCCGCGAATACACCAAGGAGTCGGGCGTCCGGAACCTGGAGCGCGAGATCGGCAGCATCTGCCGCAAGGTCGCGCGACGGGTGATCAAGGACGGTCACAGCCAGCGCGATCGCGTGACTCCCCAGGCCGTGCCGCACTTCCTGGGAATCCCCAAGTTCCGGTTCGGCGTGAAGGAAGAGAACCACGAGGTCGGCATGGCGACCGGCCTTGCCTGGACCGACGTCGGCGGCGAGCTGCTCAACACCGAAGTCACGATCATGCCGGGCAAGGGAAAGCTGACGATCACCGGCAAGCTCGGCGACGTGATGCAGGAATCGGCGCAAGCGGCGATGAGCTACGTGCGCTCGCGCGCCACCCGGCTCGGCCTCAAGCCCGACTTCTACCAGTTGATCGACATCCACATTCACGTGCCCGAGGGTGCCATTCCCAAGGACGGTCCCTCGGCGGGAATCACGATGGCCACGGCCATCACCTCGGCACTGACTCGCTTTCCGGTGCGCCGCGACGTGGCGATGACCGGGGAGATCACGCTCAGAGGGCGGGTGCTGCCGATCGGCGGGCTCAAGGAAAAGGTGCTCGCGGCGCACCGCGGCGACATTCACACGATCATCATCCCGGCCGAGAACGAGAAGGACCTGAAGGACATTCCCACGTCGGTGCTCAAGAACATCACCGTCCATCTGGTGGGCCACGTGGACGAGGTGCTCACCCGGGCGCTGATCGTGGACGATCCCAGCCGGCTCTTCCGCGAGGCCACCGACGACGTGACCGAGCAGATCCGGGCCACGGTGCCGCCCGCCTCGGCGCCGCCCGCGGAGATGCCCGCGCCAGCACCGGTCATCGAGGTGACGAAGCACTGAGCGATGGGTTGCCTACCGTCGCGCCACCTCGATATCATCGCGGTTTCGGCTGAGGCAGTTCCTGGGCGGGTAGCTCAGCGGGAGAGCACCGGCCTTACAAGCCGGCTGTCGCAGGTTCGATCCCTGTCCCGCCCACCGCGGGTCGGCGAGCGAACGAGATCGAGGGAGCGAACGATCAAATTGGGGTGGTAGTTAAGTCGGTTATAACGCCGGCCTGTCACGCCGGAGGCCGCGGGTTCGAGTCCCGTCCACCCCGCCCGATTCACGATGTCCCGATTCGAGAAGTGACGCGAGGGTCCGAGCATGGCGATCGAAGTGGGTCAGTCGGTGAGCTTCCCGTTCGCGGGAAAGAGCATGCAAGGCACCGTGGTGCGGTTCCACGCGAAGAGCGTGGTGATTCGCGCCGACTTCCCCAATCACAAGGGGAAGATCGTGCGCCGCAAGCTGCACGACCTGCAGAACCACGACGTTGACGCGCTCGTCG
>CAZYWA010000857.1:0-2209 GCA_964650975.1 uncultured bacterium | reverse complement strand
TACGCGCTCGTCCCGACCAACGCCACCACCACCCAACCGGCGATGATGATGCAAGCGCCACCCGGAACCACCGGCACGTACCTCACCAGCTACGGACCGTTCACCGACGGGACCGACGAGTTCGTCCAGGTGGTGCGCATCGACGACCCGCTCGGCGCTCCGACGTTCACGCCGGCGATGATCGCGATCGGAGACGTCGACCGCGTCGCGGAGAGCCTGTCCGGTGCGCCGCAGGCGGGGACGAGCCGTACGCTGGACGCCGGAGATCGTCGCACCCTCTCGGCCGTGTGGCGCGGCAACTCCCTCTGGACGACGATGACCGTGCTACCGCCGAGCGGTGCGGACGCCGGTCAACCGACGGCCTACTGGCTGCGATTGACGACCCAACCCAACGGCGATGTTTCGGGGGTCGAAGCGCAGGGACAGATCAGCGGCGAGATCATCGCGAGCGGGGCGCACACGTGGCGCGCGGCCGTGGGGATCGGCGCTTCCGGGACGGCGTTCTTCGGCTTTGCGGCGTCGGCACCGAGCATCTTTCCCGGCGCGTACTGGACCCTGCAATCGCCCGCTGGAATGACGGACCCGCTGCCGCTGCACGCCGGAGAGGACTGGTACGTGCGAACCCTGGGGAATCCGGATCAGGACCAAAACCGATGGGGAGACTATTCGACCGTGGCGATCGACCCGGTGGACGATTCCGCGTGGATCTTCAACGAGTACGCGGCGACGCGGGGCACCGCGACGCAGATCCCGCCGTATTCGCCCGAGGACGGGAGGTGGGCAACGACCTGGGGCAACGTCCTGGACCCACTGGTGCTGACTCCTTTCAGCGGACCGATCCGGATCGGCGGGACTGCGCTCCGACTGGTGGGATCCGGGTTCAGCAGCGGAAGCGTGATCGAGCTCTCGGTCAGCACCCGTTACGGGAACGTCGATTACGGGCCCTTCACGCCAAGCGCGATCGCACCGACCCAGCTCACGTGGACCCCGCCGGCCTCGATCTCGCTCGGCAACGGTTGGTCCACCTTGCGAGTGGTGAACACCGATCAAGGATCCCGGGTGTCCAACACGATCTGCCAGGACCTCCTCGGACCGCCGAGCAAACCACCACCCAGCATCACGGCGGTCAACGGGCACGGGCTCGCCGCCGCCGACTGCTCGGTCCCCTACGCTTACGTGAACACCGTGCTGGCTCCGGGCAGTACCTGTACGCTTGCCGTCCAGAACGCCGCCACCCCTTACGTCAACGTCTTCGACGCGTCCGGGACCGTGACCACCTTGCCGTTGTCGGGCGGGCCGTCGAACTGGCAGTTCGTGGTGCCGAGCCGCACGCCGGCCGGTCCGGCATCGCTGCAAGTCGCGAACTCGCCCTTCACGGGAAACTACCAGTCGAACACGGTTGCGGTGGTGATCGGCGCTCCGTGACGCGTCCCGGCAGGGCCTCTATTCCGGCAGCGGGGCGGGACGGTTGAGCCACGCCGCGAGCGCCGACTTCGCAGGCCCGGATCCGTTGGCCATCAGCCCGGCGCTGGTCAGCACCTGGTTGAAGCTCGTGACCGGCGTGCCCTCGGTCCAGGGGGCGGGGTCGTGGAGCGAGAACCAGTTGGCGAAGAATGGCCCGTAGTCGGCGATGGCCGACTGGAAGGTCTGAATGAACGCGAGCTGATCCTGCTCCGAACCGTGTAGATCCGGATACGCGGGTCCGTTCTGTGACCGCGACGGCCACCCGACCTCGGTGAACGCGATCGCGGTGTGCACCCAGTTCGCGATCGGCTGGTAGTAGTCGCGCGGCACGGCGGCACCGCTCGAATAGTTGAGGCACGGATACGTGGTGAACGCGACGAAGTCGACGGACGTGAGCTGCGCCACGCGCGCCGCTGCATCCGGCAGACCGAGCAGGTGCTCGTACTGAAAGACGGTGAAGACCGGCACCGCCGTGCCCAGCGAGTGGACGTAGTCGGTGAGCTGGTTCACGAACGCCGCCACCGCGGAGAACGAGGCCTCCTCGTCGATCTCGTTACCGAGCCCCAAATAGACGACGGGCTCCTGCGTCACCAGCTTGGCGAGCATCGACTCGAGGCTTGCGGTCTTGCCGGGGTCCCCGAGCGCGCTGGTGATTCCGAGCACCACCACCGAGCCGAAGCCGGCGGCGGCGGTGGTGACGATCGCCTCGGGGATGTTGCCGGCGCCGCTCGCGTCCCACTGCGTG
>CAZYWA010000856.1:0-2219 GCA_964650975.1 uncultured bacterium | reverse complement strand
ACCACCGACGCGTTCCCGCAGTACCCGGCCGCCATCGCCCTCGCGTTCGAGGAGGAGTGCGACTTCGCGACGCTGGAGAAGGTCTACGCGGGCGATCCCACCGGAGGCCAGGCGCATGTGCGCTACTCCCCGGGCCAACTTAGAGGCACGAAAAAGCGGGTGGTGACTGGCGCGCCCGATCCGAGCCACATCGCCACGTCCTACGTCGAGCGCTCGAACCTGAGCGCGCGCATGACGAACCGCCGCCTGACGCGGCTTACGAACGCGTTCAGCAAGAAGCTCCGGAACCACCGCGCGGCCATCGCGCTCATGGTCGCGGCGTACAACCTGGTTCACGTCGTCGAGACGCTGAAGATGACGCCCGCGATGGCGCTGGGGATCACGGAGCGGCCCTGGACCGTCGCCGAGCTGGTGGACGAGGCGATGCGCTTCGAGCCGACCGAGCCGATCCCCACGCTGCCGCCAGAGCCGCCGAAGGAGCAGAGCAAGTTTGATCCGCGATTCCGGCGCGGTGAGCGCAAGGCGCTGCACCTCACGCGGGGGCAGCTTAGAGTTATTCCCGGTGGGAAGCGGTAAGCATCCTACTTCGCAGCCTCTTCATCGGGCGGCGCGGGCAGCGCCGCCTTGTCCTTCTTCTGAAACAGCCGCTGCGCGCCCTTCAAGCCGGACTTGACCTTCTTGATGTCACCAGCGATCGGGAGAGCCTCTGGGTAGGTGCCGCTGGTCTCGATCATCGTATGGCGCACCTTTTGACCGACCGCGTGCGCAGCGCTTTCGAGAGGCCCTTGGCCGTGGATGCCTTCCTTCCGGATCTTGGCCTCAGTCTCGGTTAGCCGGAATAGGTTCGCGGCAAGCTCTTGGCGCCCCATGAAGTCGAAGAGAACGCGACCCTTGGGTATGCCCTTGTGATCGCAGAGATCCTGAAGTCGCATGTTGTACATGCCTCTATAGCCGGCGTCCTTGAACATCGCGAATTCAACTGGCTTCACGAGGCCGCCCTTACGAGCGGCAGCGCTCAAGTTCTTATCGCGCTCGCTCACGTCCTCGCGGATGAGCACCCTCTCGACGTTGTCCGAGTCCTCCAGGAACGCTTGAAACTTCTCCGCCAGCACGGCGAAGTACGCCTTGGCCTTGGCGACGCCGGGCTTCGAGATGTCGCCATTGAGAACGGCGAGGGTGCAAGCGAATCGGCTGAGCTTCCAATCATGGACCTCACACCCTTCCATCTCCCGCTTGCACTCCTTGAAGTTGTCCTGGATGGGAATCTCAAGGCTCGCGCAGACCGTCATGGCCTTTTGGACGGCCTTGTTGAAGGGCGCGGGGTTCTCGTAGCCGAGGCATCTCGCCAAGTCGGAGGCGTACCAAGAGATTCCTCCATTGACCTGACCAAAGTCCTCGAAGCTGGGCTTGCCGTCCTCGAAATGGAACACCTCGACCACATCCACCGCTTCACCGTCGCCCATCTGGCCTCCCCGCTTCCGACCCACCCGCCCGGCGGCTGGTCTTGCTGCGCGCCGAGTATACGCCCGGTTGGGTGGCGCTACCACCGAGTCGCTGCCGGGTCGAGTCAGGATACCCGCCCGGCATGGTGGCCTCCGCTGCTAAAGTGCGACTCGACCCCACATGGCAGACCACCGATCACCCTCGCCCAACCTCGCCTCCATCAAGCGCGCGGTAGAGGCCCTCCACCGCTGCCCGTGCGCGCTGGATAGCGCGCTCAACACCGACCGCGCCGACGTCGTGGACGCTACCGTCTACGTGTTCCGCTTGATCAGCGGCGGGCTCGTCTATGGCTGGCGGACGGTAGGTCCCGCGTCAGCCGGTGGTGTGGAGTCGCTGGTCATCGCGAGCGGCCCGCCCGAGTAGTGCGGGCCACCCAAATCAGGACACCCACGCCAGTGTCCTAAGTAGGACACGACCCAGTCCTGTCGCTATCGAGTAACAGACATCATCAGTCTTCGCTGATGAAATGCGTCACTAGTTGTAGACGAAAATCGTCACTATGAGTAGACGAAAACCGTCACAACTAAGTGACGATCGGGTGCGAATTTGGCCTGAATCGTGGCAAAAACAGCGCGTCGGGCGCCCGGGGTGCGCTCGAATAGGCTAGCGGATGCTCTGGGCCAAACGTGCGAGCCCCTGGACCTTGGCCGCGAACCGCGCGGGGCTGTCCTTGTAGCTCAGGAACACGCGGCGGATGGCGAGGGGGTGGCGGCGGA
>CAZYWA010000855.1:0-2222 GCA_964650975.1 uncultured bacterium | reverse complement strand
TGCGCGACGACGTTCTCTATGTGGGAACCGAGGGAGGCGGTGTAGCGCGCCGCGCGGTCCGCGACCTCGCCGCGGCCGGCGACTCGAGCCACGTGCCCGCGCTCGACACCTTCCCCGAGACCGAGGGCTGGAAGGTGAGCTCGGGCGCCATGACCGAGTGGCGCGGCGACGTGTACGTGGGCACCGAGACCGGCGGCCTCCACGTTCTGTCGCGCGACGGCTCGCACTTCGAGCCGGTGCATGTCACTCTTCCCTCGCTGCACGTGAGCGCCATGACCGGAACCGCGGACACGCTCTTCATCGGCACCGACCAGGGCATCGCCGCCTACTCGCCGAGCGCCTCATGAGCCCCGTGCGGAAGCAAGAGAACCGGATCGAGCGCTGCGGACGCGAGGGACCGCATCCCTCCCACCGCACCCGAGCTCGATCCGCCTTGGAGGGCTGCGGTCCCTCGCAGCCGCAGCGGGGTATCGGGCTCGCCGTCGCGTTTCTCGCGGCGGTCTTGCTCAGCATCACGTTCGAGTCGCGCGCTTCGGCGCAGGCCGGTCTCCTGGTCCCCACCAGCACCGGCACGCAGGACCCGAAGGTGTTGTCGCTGCGCGAGATGCGTGTCGACGTCGGGCTGGCGCGCGGCTACGCGCGGGTCAACGTGCGGCAGATCTTCGAGAACCACACCGGTGCCGTGCAGGAAGGGACGTACCGCTTCCAGCTGCCCCCCTCGGCGGCGGTGGGAGATTTCGCGATCTGGGACGGCGTGGTGCGCATCCCCGGCGTGATCCTCGAAAAGCGCCGCGCGCGCGCGATCTATCACGATCTCACCACCCAGAAGATCGATCCGGGCCTCCTGCAGCAAGGCGAAGAAGAGGACGAAGGCGTCGCCGCGGCGGCGGGCGCGCCGTCGCCGAGCAGCCGGCGTCCGTCGGGCGGTGCGCTCTTCTCGGTGACCGTGGCGCCCATTCCGGCGTGGTCGACCAAGCGGATCGAGCTGGCGTTCCAGGAAGAGGTGCCGCTCATCGAAGGCCACGGCGAGCTGCGGCTCGGCCTCAGGCCGCCCGACGGCGAGCCGCTCACCGCCGCCACGCTGGAAATCCACGTCGAGGCGGACGCGAGCACCTCGTCGCTGGCCGTCGCGGAAGGCGGCCTTCCCCTCGTGCAGAGCGCCAGCGGCGAGTCGTTCGAGCTCACCGCGAAGAACGTGAAGCTCGATCGCGATCTGGCGCTGCGCATCGCGCCGGTCGCGGCGCCGCCGCTCCGCGTGACCGCGTTCCGGAATCCCGAGGGCACGCTGCCCGATGGCGTGTCGCTCGCGCCATGGGAGCGGCTCGCCGACGTTCCGCCCGAGAAGGACGGCTTTTTTTTGTTCGAGATGCAGCCGCCGATCGCGTCGGGCACCCCGCCGGCTTCGGCGACGGCCGCGGCGCCTGCTCCGCACCGGGCGCCGGTGTCGATCGCGATCGCGTTCGACACCTCGTTCAGCCATCGCTGGTCGGGCCTCGAGCGCGGCTACGCGCATCTGGTGCGCACGCTGCAGAGCCTCAAGCCCGAGGATCGATTCGCGCTGGTGCCGTTCGCGGAGCAGCCGGCGGCGCCGCCCGCACTGATTCCCGCCACTCAGGCCGCGATCGACGCGGCGCTCGCCGCGCTGCGCGACCGGGCGCTCGGCTTCGGCTCGGACGTCGCGGGCGCGGTCGACGCCGCGGCGGCGCTGGTGGCGCGCGCGCCCAACGCGCGAATCCTGCTCATCACCGACGGCCCCACCGGCCCGAGCGCCAAGGATTTCGAGACCGCGCGCCACGGCACACCGCTCCTGATCGACCTCACGGGAAACGAGGTGCCCGAGGCGTACCGGGTGGCGTCGGTGGCGTACCTGGTGGGCGGCGCGGCGGATCTCGAGAGCGGGCTTTTCCTGCGCCGCGCGCTCGAGCCGATCTCCACCGAGACCAAGACCGCCACGGCGGCGAGCGACGTGCCGTTCAGCCTGTCGACCAGCGAGCCGCACGTGCGCGACATCTACCCAGTGCTGGTGCAGCCGCCCGCGCCGGGCAGCTCGTCGGGGTGGATCGGGCGCTACGCGGCGCCGTCCGCGGGCCTCACGTGGTCGGTCGACTCGCCGCTCGTCGCCGACGCCGAAGGATCGGTCCGCGCGGATCTGCCCGCGCCCGCGCTCGATGGGCGCGAGCTGCCGCGCCCCGCCGCCCGCGCTCGCGTCGACTGGCTCGTGC
>CAZYWA010000854.1:0-2223 GCA_964650975.1 uncultured bacterium | reverse complement strand
CCGCTGTATTGAGGTCACAGCTCGCGACCTCAACTCTGTGCCTGCCTGTACCGGAACCAGACGGATCGCCCGCACCTCTTGCTCGCCGAGCACGCGTTCGACCGTCATGCCGGTGATGAACGGCACGCCGGCCGCCGCGAGCTCGGCCGCGAGCGCGGCATCGCCGCGAATCTCCGATGCCGCCTCGACGATGCCGGCGAGCGCGACACCTTTATCCAGTGCCAGCTTCGCGGTGCACAAAGCGAGATTGTTCGAGCCGAGGATCGTTATCCGGCTCGCCGAGAATGCCTACCTCGAAGTTTTCCGGGTCAAGAGCCCGAAGCTCACGCCCGAGGATCTCGGGGTGGTGTTCGAAGGCATGTTGGGCCTTACCCAACGGACTGGCGATGTCCGAAGCCAGGGGATCCTGCGCGACGCGCTCATCGTCGTGACCGCGGGATTGCTTGGCCCCGACCATCCGCACGTGCTGGAGCTGGCGCGCGAATCCAAACGCTTCGTCGTGGGCCCGAAGCCGTCGACCTCTTCGCAGTGAGGACAACGTGCAGATCTACACCGTTGATCAGCCCCAGGATGCGCAGGTGGAGGTGTACCTCGGCCCGGTGAGCGCTCCGGTGGTGCTAGGGATCAACGCGCTTCGGGACTGGCTGACGCACTGGCGCGACCTCGTCGGTGGCCGAGCTCGGAGTCTGGAGCGGTCCCTCGAGCAGGCACAGGAGCTGGCGGGCCGGAAGCTGGTGGAGGCGGCCGCGACGCGAGGTGCGAACGCGGTGGTGGGCCTGCGGATGGACTCGGACGTTGTCACCTCCCGTCGCGGCGGGGTCATGGTGATGGTGACGGCCGTCGGAACGGCCGTTCGGCTGGCGCACTCGGTGGGCGGGCCGATCGGACCGTCACCCGGAGATCGCGATGCCGGTTGAGCGCTTCGGCGTTCCCGGCCGATCCTGGGCCTGGCGAAGCCGGAGCACGGGTCATGTGAGGCTGTAGTCCGGCGGACCTCTCTAGGTCCGGCGGTGTCTTTGACAACCAGGTGGCAGTTTCGGCCCGGGTCACCGTTCGCGCAGTGCGGATGGGGTCAGCCGGGCGGATGACACAAGACCGGGGTGCAGACCGCGCCTCGATCAAGACCCCTCCGGGAGGAGGGCCCCCGTGCGCACGGGGGAATCGATGAAACCAACCCCGTCTGCGCAGATTGGGTGCGAATCGGTGGAAGGAAGGATCGAGACAGCGGTGCAGAGGATCCCGACGGCGGTGGTCGAGCTGGTCCGGGCGACGACACGGGGGCATTCGAGCTCGACGAGATCGAGCCGACCGTCCTCGGTCATAGAGGCGGTGGTCGATGTGGATCCCGAATGGCGGGCTTCGCTCGTGAGCAGGCGAAGTCTCCCTGGCTGGTATCAACAGAGCGGTCGGTTCGAGAAGGCCCGACCGCAGTGACGAGGTGGAGCGGTCGATTCACCCGGTGACAACGTGAGCAACCTCCCCCGAGGCCCAGGCCCCTCGGACGGCAGGAGAATCCAACCAAATGGATCTCCCGCCGGCCCAACTGGGGCGGGGATCCGATGAGGAGAGGTGTCATGTTGCGAGCAACGTACGTTCAGAAGATCGCGGGTCGTGAGAAGCCGATCTACCAGATGGTGGGTGACGGCTACGTGGAAGACGGCGTCGTGCGGGTCGGTCTCAACCGGGACTTTCCGGCGACGTTGGACGACCACGGAAACCTGGTCTACCGCTGCGTCGTGTCGCAGCCGAAGCCGGAGGAAGGGCAGCCGGCGGCTCCCCCGCTCTTCCGGAAGCTGGTGGACAGCGAGCGGTTGGTGGTGCGCGCGGACGTGGCCGGCGTCGAGACGCCGGTGGTCTTCGGGCGGGCCTTCGTGAACAACGGGGCCACCTCGGTGACCCTCTCGTGCGCGACGCTTCCGCTGGCGATCGTCACGGATGGTGGCCCTCGTCGAGTGGTCACCGTCTCGATCGAGAAGGCTCCGGAGCGGGAGCCGGAGACGGACAGCGTGTCCAAGGGCACGGCGGGGAAGAAGCCGTTCTGAGCCACCTGGTTGGCGAGCAGTGCCCGGGTTCTCGCGCATGAGTGCGCGGAGTCCGGTTCGAAGCCGAGGGGTACCCCCTCGGCTTCTTTTGCTCCAGGCCCCTACCGCCCGGCAGAGTCCAAAGCTCCTTGCGGGACCGAGCCAAGGCGGCCATTGGCCACGCGGACTCGGGCAGCTACTC
>CAZYWA010000853.1:0-2233 GCA_964650975.1 uncultured bacterium | reverse complement strand
GGCGCGCAAATTCCGCCCGACTTCACCGCGAGGCTCGCCCGCGTGGACGGCGCCCGCCCCGATATCCTCGAGCAGGTCACACACGGGATCCGTGGGAACATCATGAACGTGTACACGTCGCTGCCGTGGCCGACGCTCTGCGGCGCGGTCTCCTGCGTCAACGTACGTCGGCTCGGAGCGGACGTGGTTCGGGTGCGCCTGGTCGCGAACGCTCGGCGGGAAGCGGAGGCCGCTGGTGTCGAGGTCGCAACGCACGCCTCGGCGGCGAATTTTGCCCCCGGATTTGCCCCCGCCCTGGACGAGCGGACGCGCTTCGTCCGTAAGTCCTGGACATCACACGTCAAATCGAAGCTGAAACTGGTGGAGGCGCCGGGAATCGAACCCGGGTCCGAAGGTGCTCGGCTCAAGGCATCTACACGCTTAGCTTCCGCTTCCTGTCTCGTCGATCGCGGCGCCGGGAAGCGGGCTCTCGATCGACCAGCCTGATCTTTGATTTCGCTTCGCGCCGGACGGGCTCGGCGCGTTGCTAGCCCGCTATTTGCTCCGGCCGCACCCACGGGCGAGGCGCGGCCAGAGGAATCACTGCGGGTTAGGCAGCGATCGCGTAAGCAGAACCGTCGTTGGCGGTTGTGTTTTCCAGCCTTGTTTACGAGGTGACCGGGACCCTCGGCGTGCCACCAGGAACGTCATCACCCCCGTCGAGCCCACATCGCCCCCGTGTTGGGAAAGCCGATCGGGAAGAGGGGTAACGTGCTGCTTCTCTTCGGGTTCTCCCTTCGCCGCACCGATCACGGCCCCACCGCGGGGCTCGATGTCGCTGCGTCCTCGTCGAACGTAACACACGATGTTCCGGGCGCTACGGGCGCGCCGCGCGACCCGATCGAGCATGGCCCAGCGGGAGCCGGGCCCTCCCAGCGGCGGGACTCGGCGCGGAAGACTGCCGCGCCTGGCTCACCGCAGGTCGGCGCTCGATTTGCCGAGCAGGCGGCGGGACACGATGAGCAGCTGGATCTGCTGCGTGCCTTCGAAGATGTCGAGGATCTTCGAGTCGCGGGCCCACTTCTCGAGCAGCTCGCGTTCGCCGTAGCCGACCGTGCCGCAGAGCTCCACGCAGCGCAGCGTGATGTGATTGGCGACGCGCCCGGCCTTGGCCTTCGCCATGGAGGCCTCCATGGAGTTGGGCATGCCGTTGTCGGCCATCCACGCGGCGCGGAGGGTGAGCAGCCGCGCGGCGTCGAGGTCGGCTTCCATGCGCAGCAGCTCGGCCGCGACCGCCGATTGCGAGAAGACCGGTGCATCGTAGCGAGGCTCGACCTTTTCCTTCGCGAGCAGCCCGCGCGTGAGCTCGAGCGACGCGCGCGCGACACCGATCGCCATGGCGGCGACGACGGGGCGGGTGTTGTCGAAGGTCTGCATGACGCCGCCGAAACCTTTCTCGGTGTCGATCTCGGCGCTGCCCAGGATGTTGTTCTTGGGAATGCGGCAGTCGGTGAACATGATCGTCGCGGTGTCGGAGGCGCGGATGCCGAGCTTCTTCTCGAGCCCGACCAGCTGCATTCCCGGCGTGCCTTTTTCCACCACGAACGATTTGATGGCGGCGCGGCCGGCCTTCGCGTCGAGCGTCGCCCACACCACCACCGCGTCGGCGCGCTCGCCCGCGGTCACGAAGATCTTCTGGCCGTTGAGCACCCACTGGTCGCCGTCGAGCCAGGCGGTGGTGCGGATCGCGGCCGAGTCGGAGCCGGCCTCCGGCTCGGTGATCGCCATGGCGGCCCACTTGCCCTGAAAACGCGCGCGCTGCTCCTCGGTGGCGACCGCGCTGATGGCCGAATTGCCGAGGCCCTGCCGCGGGATCGTGAGCGAGAGTCCGACGTCGCCCCAGCAGAGCTCGGTCAAGCCGAGCACCGTGGCCATGTTGCTGCCGTTTCGCACTCCGGAGCTCTCGCCGCCCGATTCGCGGCGCAAGCGTCCCGCGCCCACCTCGGTGCCGCCCGCCTCGTTCATGCCTTCCATGAGCGCCGCGAGCATGTCGAGCTCCACCGGATAGGTGTGCTCGGCGGTGTCGTATTTTCGGGAAATGGGGCGGAAGAAGTGCTCCGCGACCTGGTGGGACTGCTCGACGAAGGCGCGAAATTTTTTGGGGATCTCGAGGTTCATCGAGTGTGCCTCGGGCGTCGTTGGAGGGCTGCGGTCCCTCGCAGCCGCAGCGTTACATCGCGATCGAGCGCTGCGG
>CAZYWA010000852.1:0-2236 GCA_964650975.1 uncultured bacterium | reverse complement strand
TGGTCAACCCCTGGAGCGGCGGCCACACCCGCAAGAAGAAGGACGGCGCCAAGGCGGCGCCGGCCGCGGCGGTTCCAGGGGGGACGACTTGATCGCGGCACTGCGTTACACCATACGGTTTCACCCTTAGAGGAGGGGACTTCCATGACGGCTATGACTCGGGACCAGGTGTTCGCGGACGTGGTCAAGGTGCTGACCGATCTCACCTCGGACTGGGACGTCGCCTTCGACGGCGGTTTCACGGCGGAGACCGGCCTGGTGAGCGATCTCTCGTTCGAATCGATCGACGTGGTGCACTTCGTGACGGCCCTCGAGGAGCACTACCAGCGGCGCGACCTGCCGTTCCAGGACATCCTCATGGAGGACGGCAAGTACGTGGAGGACATCCACCTGGGCGACGTCGTGGACTTCCTGGTGAAGCAGTTCGGCGCCCAGGGCTGAGAGGCGAGGCGGACATGGGACGACTCGACGGACAAGTCGTGATCGTGACCGGCGGGACGGGCGGCATCGGCCGCGCGTCCTGCCTCGCGATCGCGGCCGAGGGTGGCAAGGTCACGGTCGCCGACGTGTCGCGCGACCGGATCGCGGCGGTGGTGGACGAGCTCGGCGCCGACCGCGCCCTGGGCGTGGCGTTCGACGCCCGCAGCGAGGAAGACAACGCCGGGCTGGTGCAGGCGACGCTCGCGCACTTCGGCCGCCTCGACGGGCTGGTCTCCGCGGCGGGCATCCTGCGCAAGCGTGGAACGCCGCCCAAGCCGCTCATCCAGGTCACCCTGGACGAGTGGGACGACGTCATCGACATCAATCTCAAGGGTACCTTCCTGAGCAATCGCGCGGTGCTGCCCACGCTCCTGGCGCAGCATTCCGGCACCATCGTCAACATCTCGTCGATCTCGGGCCTGGTGGGCCGCGCTCACGACGGCCCCTACTGCGCCTCCAAGTTCGGCGTGGTGGGCCTGAGCCAGGTGCTCGCCGAGGAAGTGCGCCGCGACGGCGTTCGCGTGCAGGTGATCTGCCCGCACGCGATCGACACCCCGATGTGGGAGCAGAACCACCCCGTACCCAAGCCGGGCGACGCGCTGCCGCCGGATCGCGTGGCCGAGCTGGTGGTCACGATGCTGGCGCTGCCGGCCGACGCCACGCTCCTCACCATGCAGATCGCGCCGCTCGGCGCCCGCAAGCGCAAGCCCAAGCCCACCGAGCCCGTTCCCGTCGCGTGAATCGATGAAAGCCGGCGATTACGAAGTCCGGCTCGAGCACGGGGGCCGCGACCGCAAGGTCCTGGTCCACGTGCCGGCGAGCGCCGTCGGCCGCGGGCCGGTGCCGCTGGTGCTCGCGTTCCACGGCGGGCTGGGGACGCCCGACTCGATCCGCCGCCAGAGCCGCCTCGACACGCTCGCCGATCGCGAGGGATTCGTCATCGGCTACCCGCAAGGCATCGGCCGCTTCAGGGACCGCATGCTCACCTGGAACGCCGGCGGCTGCTGTGGCTACGCGATGCGCATGGGCATCGACGACGTGGGCTTCACGCTCACCATCCTGGACGAGATCGGCAAGGGCTTCGACGTCGACCGCTCGCGCACCTACGCGCTCGGCTTCTCGAACGGCGGCATGCTGAGCTACCGCCTCGCGTGCGAGGTGCCGGAGCGGTTCGCCGCGATCGCGGCGGTGAGCGCGACGCTCACCGTCGACGGCCCGGTGCCCGCGCTGCCGACGCCCGTGATGCACGTCCACGGCCTCGCCGACCACAACGTGCAGTTCGAGGGCGGAGTGGGCGAGAACACCTTCTCGCGCACCGATTACTTGCCGGTTCGCGAGGCCGTGCGCTTCTGGATCCGCGCCAACCACTGCGCGCCCGAGCCCGCCCAGCGCGAGGATCTCGGCGACTGCCGGATCGAGCGCTACGAGCCCGCCGCCGGCGCCGCGGGCGCACCCGTGGTGCTGATCACCATCCCCGAAGGCGGCCACACCTGGCCCGGCGGCGTCGACATCAGCGAGCACCTGAACACCGGCAAGCTCGTCCAGTCGGTCGACGCGTCCGCGCGTATCTGGGCGTTTCTCTCGCAATTCAAGCGCTGACGTCCGCGACCGCAGTCCACGATCCGGATCGCCCCGCACGCACGGCCACTCGTGCTGGAACCCCCGCCGTGCGTTCTTGCCGGACCGTACGGGTCAGGGAAGGATCGGTGTGAAAACGAACGCCGGCGCGCCCGACGGATCGACCCACAGCCCGCTT
>CAZYWA010000851.1:0-2239 GCA_964650975.1 uncultured bacterium | reverse complement strand
AAGGAGCGCCAGCGCCGACGAGTCAGGAAGGACCTGGGCCTCGCTTTCAGATGTTCTTCCCTTCCTGGCAGAAGCTGCGCCAACCGCTTTTCTCGATGCGGTGCACAGCGATCTTGAGCGACCCTCGCCGATTCTTGCGACGATGTTCCGGGATACCAAAACAACCTCCGGGCTCTACGACTCTTCGCCTCACACAGGCTTGCTGTGGGCGCTCGAAACTTTGTCTTGGTCCCCAGAGTGGATTCTCGGTGCTTGCCGGGCGCTCGCCAAGCTTCATCAAGTGGACCCCGGTGGTCGCCTATCGAACCGTCCGCTCGAGAGTCTGAGCAACATCCTTGTTAGCTGGATTCTCCAAACCTCGGCGCCCCTCGCCCGGCGCAAAGACGTTGTTCGAGCGATCTGTGCGGATATGCCCGGGGTCGGCTGGAACCTCCTCTCAGAACTGTGGCCAGAGTCGCAGGCGACCGCCACCCCGCCGGCTCGTCCACACTTCCGCGACTGGATGCCCGAGAGCCAGCGGATACCTATCGTCGATCAGTTTGAATTCATCCGCCACATCGTAGATCTGGCATTGGAATTGGCTCGTGGCCAAGTAGAACGCTGGTCCGATCTTGCTAGGCGGATGAGCGCGCTTCCCCCAACGGACCGTGACCGTGTCCTGGACTTCCTTGATCGAGTGGCTGACCCGAGTACTCTCACCGCAGACCAACGGCTGCACGCTTGGGAGAAGCTGCACGCCGAGGCCTTGAAACACTCTCGCTTCGCAGACGCCGAGTGGTCTTTAAAGGGGGATTCCCTCCGTCGACTGGAGGGCATTGTCTCTCGTTTGGAGCCAGATAGCCTTGGACGCTTCGGATATCTCTTCGATTGGCACCCACACCTCGCAGACGTCGCTCTCAATGATCATGCAGGATACAAGGTGAAACTTAACGAGCTGCAGATCAACGCGGTTCGGGAGGTTCTGACTCGGGACGGGCTCGAATCCTTGATCCAGCTCGCGCACCGTAGCCCTGTCGCATCGACGCTTGGCTGGGTAGTCGGACAGGTAGCTTCGGACGACCAGACGGCTGGCTTACTCGAGTGGCTCGACTCGGATGATGCCAAACTTCGTGACCTCGCAGCGAACTGGGCGGCTCGGAAAGCACGCCTCCAGGGCGTCAATTGGTTTCGCGAGGCTCTCTTGCACCCAGCCACGACCACTCCATCGCGACGCATCGCACTTGCCCTGTCGGCTCCACCCACACGAGAGATGTGGGACCTCCTCGCTGAGGCGTTGACCGCAGCACTGTACCGGACCTACTGGACCAAGCTTGCCCCCTGGCAAATTGGTGATGCTGATGTCGACTACGCCGTGCGCCAGTTTCTTGCTAACGACCGACCATGGGTAGCTGTTGCGCTTTTGGCGCACAATCTGCCCTCGAAGGCTGACGCGATCCAATCCTTCGAACCAGACCTTGTCGAACTTGTACTTGACGCAGCATTGCGTGTCGGCCTTGGCGATTCTGGTGCGCAAGCGCTCGGTTACGAGACGGGTCAGCTTCTCGACTACCTAGAGAGATCAGGAATCGAGGCCGCTAAGCTAGTCCCTTACGAGTTTGTCCTCTTCGATATGCTGGAGAATCACCGCCCGCCACGTGCGCTATTCTCTCTGATGGGCGAGGACCCGCGTCATTTCGTCGACTTCGTGCAGCGCGTGTACCGCGGTAAGAGTGAGCCGCGTCGAGCCCTTGGCGAGCGGGATGAATTGCTCGCTCACCGAGCCTGGTCGGTCCTTCATGCCTGGAACCAGGTACCCGGGCTTCAATCCGACGGTTCGATTGATGCGCAGCATCTTAGGTACTGGGTTCGGGCCGCGCGGCTTGCCCTCAGCGAATCAGATCGCGCTGCGGTTGGTGACGAGGAGATCGGTCGCATCCTGGCGGCAAGTCCGCGCGGCGCGGATGGCATTTGGCCCGCGGAACCAGTCCGAGACCTCGTAGAGAACATCGGCAGTTCGAGTATCGAGACGGGGATTCATGTGGGTTGTGTCAATAGCCGTGGCGTGACTTCCCGTGGGCTGTTTGACGGCGGGCAGCAGGAGCGTGAGCTCGCAGCGCAAAAACGAGAAAGGTCCCCTGGCACGGAAACGAAGTTGCCGCGAACCAGCAGGAACCATCGTCGGCTAGCCGAGGGCTACGAGCACCAAGCCCGTCGAGAGGATGACGAGGCGCGGATCTCGGCCGACGACGAGTAGAGCATC
>CAZYWA010000850.1:0-2247 GCA_964650975.1 uncultured bacterium | reverse complement strand
GGGTCGACTCGCGGTCGTTCCAGAAGTCGAGATAGGCCTGGTCGACGATCGGGAAAAGCCAGTAGCTCAGCACCCACGTGCCGATCGGCGGGCGTGGCGGCTGGAACACCGCCCAGTCGGGCGCTCCTTCTCCGCCGAACCGTTCGTTCCAGAGATCCTGGTGCGAATCGATCAGCACGTAGACTCCGTGGCTCGTCAGCAGATCGACCAGCTCGTGGAGGCGCTGCAAGTAGCCGTGATCGATCTTCCCCCTCTCGGGCTCCATGCCCTTCCAGATGAAGCCCAGGCGTACGGCGTTGAAGCCGCGCACCAGCATGGCTTCCGCGTCCTTGCTCCCGAACTCGGCCGTCGAGGGTAGGTAGGGCGGATGCTTGTAGACCACGTTGGCGCCGTGCAGCAGCACCACGCGATTGGCGTCGTCGACGAACCAGCTTCCCTGGACCTTGAGCGGCCCGAGCTTCGCGTGGCTCGACGGGGTGCTGAGTCCGCCGCAGCCCGAGATCACGACCAGCGCGAGACATGCCAGCGCCGACCACCCCGCCCATGGACGGCCCATCGCGGCCACAACGCTGCATCGACGCATGTCGCTCGCCTCCGCCGCGCTCCTTACCCGCAAACCGGGCGGAAGACCAGAGTCGCGCCGCGGTCTCGGCCGGTCGGGGCTTGTTCTTCGGGCCCGCCTGCCATGACACTTGGGCGTGCGAATCGTTAGCTTCAATCTGTTCTTCTTCCCGTCCCACGCTCCTCACCGGGTGGAGCGAAGCGCCCAGGATCTCGAGCTGGTGGAGCGCGTCATCGAGCGGCTCGATGCCGACGTGTGGGTGTTCCAGGAGGTGCTCGACGCCAGTGTGCTGCTGGCCCTCCTGGGACGCGTGGGCGAGCGGCTGGGACGCAGCTATCGGCTTCGCGACTCATCCCAGAAATGGCTGACCAGCGCCGGCAACGCGGCGATCCTCAAGGTAGCCGTGGCGTACGACGAACGCCGCTTGACGCTCCGCGCGCGCCACAAGCTGCCGAGCCCCGCGAGCCGTAGCGTGGCGGTCGAGCTTCAAGTCGCGGGCGCCGGGGACGGCGCGGCGTTGACGCTGATCGGTGTTCATCTCAAGTCGTCGCCAGCGGACGTCGAGCCGACCGAAGCCGACACCGCCACCGCCAAGCGCGCCCGCGAGGCGCACGCCATCGCGGCCTGGGTCGAGGGTTTCGACGCCGACGGCCAGCCATTCGGCCTGGCGACGCCCGAGGCGGTGCTGATCGGAGATCTCAACGAGCGCGCGGGCCGCGCCACGCTGCAACCGCTGCGCGAGGGCGCCATGACGAGCTGGACCTGGCACGAGCTGGCCTCGCCCGTGGCCGGCGCGGTGCCGTGGACCTGCTACCTCGACCACGTGGCGATCGACCACGTGCTCACCTCCTCCGCCCTCAGCCGGAGCGTGGTCCGCGAGCCCTGGATCGATGCCTTCGAGCTCGACCCGAGCATCGCCGATCCAGCGTGGATGAACGCCGAGGGACCCATCATCGTGCCGGGCATCGGGCTCGCGCCCTGCCGCGTCCCCAACTTCTACCGGGTCTCGGATCACCGGCCGATCGTGCTCGATCTCGACCTCGGCTAGCGTGGTATTTTCCCCGGCCCACCTTTCTCGCAGGCCACGCAGGCCAGCCACGTGCCCCTCGATCCCGCCGTTCTCGCGCCGGTGCTCGCCGACCGGCTCGGGCCGCTCTACGCGTGCGCGGTCGCGATCGAGCGCGCTTTCCAGGATCCCGCGGCACGCAGCACCGTGCTGAGAGAGCTGCGCGCGATCGCGGAGAACCCCGGACGGCTCTACGAGGGCCGTGACGTCGAATGGGAGGCCGTCGGGCGCAGGCTCGCGAGCGAGACGCCCGATCGAGCCGCGGAGTTGCTGCGCAGGCTGGGCCGGGGCCTCTTCACGCTCGATCTTTCCTACTGGGCGCAGCAGCGCTCGTTCCGCCGCATCGCACGCGGTCTCGCCGGCGGCGATTCGACCGGCATCGATGCGCTGCTGGCCCGGCCCGATGCTCGAGTGCCGGAGCCCGCGTCGCCCCTCACGTTCGCTCCCTCGCCCGCCGCCGCGCCAGGCCTCGCGCCGAGCGCGCCGCACGACGTGGTGCAGGCCTATCGCGTGCGGTCGCGGCCAGCGCAACGAGCCAAGCTCGAAGCCGCGTGCTGGAGTGAGATCGTTCGTGCCGCCGACCGAGCGGACGCGCTCGATGAAGCACGGAAGCTCGCCC
>CAZYWA010000849.1:0-2248 GCA_964650975.1 uncultured bacterium | reverse complement strand
GGTGCTCGGGCGGATCGGGGAACATCACCTCACGCGGCAGGTGGTAGTAGGACTCGATCTGCTCGAGGGTGTCCGGATGAGGGACGGTGGGCAGGTGCGCGTAGAGCGAGAAGAACCCCACGATGTGATCCAGACCTCGAGCGATACCCATGGGTGACTCCGTTCTCTTCGGCGGTGAGGCGGGAAAATCCGCGGATGCGCAGAATCATGCGCAAATCTCGGGCCACGGGCTAGCTGGGTCGGCCGGGGCACGCGGAATGCACGTCGATCACTCCACGACCGCCTCCGCCGCGAGGCCGGTTTCGCTCGCACGGGGTTGGTCCCAGCAACGAAGGGGGCCGAGATGGCAACCAACACCAAAGGGCTTCCCGAATTGGTCCGCCAGGCCGTCGACCGCGGCGCCAAGACCGCCCAAGAGATTCACAAGGCAATCGCGCACGCTCCGCTCGATGCGCTGGAGCAGATCGAGTGCCTGAAAGGACCGGCGGGCGAAGTGAAGCGGCTCGAAGACGTCTCGATCGGGGCGATGTACGACCTGATTCGCAAGGTCAATCACGAAGTGACGAAGCTCGCGTCCGAAATGCTGCCGCCAGCACCGCCACCGGCGAAGCACAAAGCGAAACGCGCCCGCGCCGCGGCGAACTGACCGGACTCGCCGCTCAGGAAACTCGATCGACGATCTGCGCGCCCAGCGCGCGTAGATCGTCGAAGAAGCCGGGATAGCTCTTCAGCACCGATTCGGCACCTTGGATCTCGACGCCGCCTACCGGGAGCGCCGCGACGGCCAGGCTCATCGCCATCCGGTGATCGTTCCACGACTCGACCGGTGCCGCGCGCAGCACCCCGCCCTCGATCACGACCGAGGCGTCGTCGCTCGTGATGCGCGCGCCGAGCTTGGTGAGCTCCGTCACCGGTGCCGCAATCCGGTCGCTCTCTTTGTTACGCAGGTGCAACAGGTTGCCGAGCACCGTGCGGCCGCGCGCGTGACACGCGACCGCGGCCAGGATCGGCACCAGATCGGGCGTGTCGGCACAATCGATCTGGACTCCTCGCAGTGACGCGGGCCCTCGCACACGGAAGCCGTCCCCCTCCCGCTCGATCGAAGCGCCCATGTCGCGCAGGATCGCGACGATCTTGCGATCGCCCTGCTTGTCGTCGCGCAGGCCGCGGATCCACACGTCCGAGGGGACGAGGCACGCCGCCGCCAGGAGAAACGCGGCGGACGAGTAATCGCCGGGCACGCGGTAGAGGGACGAGGCGAGCCGGTAGTGC
The DNA here is from genome assembly GCA_964650975.1 of uncultured bacterium. Lineage (GTDB taxonomy): Bacteria > JADJOY01 > JADJOY01 > JADJOY01 > JADJOY01 > CAZYWA01. The sequence continues at coordinate 976 of CAZYWA010000849.1, read as the reverse complement.
TGCCCACTCGGAATCTTCCAGTGGACCGGCGACAGCGTCTCGACCTCGATTCCCGCCCAGGCCAGGACCTCGATCGTCATGTCGACGTAAGGCTGCGAGACCGGCGTGCCGTCGATCACGATCTCGCTCGAGGTCCGTCCATTCACGGCGCTCGCGAGCGGCAGCCACAGGAGGAGCGCCGAGACGGCCTGCGAGCTCTTGCCGCCCGGCACGTGCGCGACTCCGGCGCGGATCGCGCCCGCACCGCGCACGCTCACCGGCGCACGGTGCGTCTCGCCCTGCCCCGCCGCGTCGATGCCGAGATCGCGCAGCGGATTCACGATCACGTCGTTCGCGCGGCGGTTGAAGGACTCGTTTCCCGCCAGCGTGTGCGGCCCGTCGGCGAGCGCCAGACCGGGGAGCACGAACCGGAACAGCGTGCCGGCTTCGTGGACGTAGAGGTCGTGTTTTCGCGGCCGTGGCTTGCCGTCGAATCCGAAGACGTGCGCCTGCTCACGGGTGGCGTCGTAAGTGACCGTCGCGCCCAGGTCCTCCCACACCTCTGCCGTCGCGGCGGTGTCGGCGCTCAGGAGCGGCGACTCGACGATCCCGCCGGTCGAGAGCCCGGCCACCATCAGCGCGCGATGGGTGTAGGACTTCGACGAGGGTGCCCGGATCTCGCCGCGCAGCCCGTCGCAGTGCTCGACTCGCACGATCTTCGGCGCCCGGGCGGCTCGTTCCGCGTACACCTCGGCCAGTCGCGGAAACGGATTCGGCATGACGGAGCGAGTGTACCCAACCTGCCCGCCCGTCTGATGCGGGGGTTAGGATGCGGTTCGCAGGGGGAAATCGGACCATGACCTGGGTGACTGCTGGCGACCTCTCGAAGCTCACGGAGCGCGGCAAGCTGGTCGCGAAGGTGGCGGGCAAGCAGCTCGCGATCTTCCAGTGGAACGGCACCGTCTACGCTTGCAACAACCGCTGCCCGCACGAGGGC
>CAZYWA010000848.1:0-2254 GCA_964650975.1 uncultured bacterium | reverse complement strand
CAGCGCCGCATTGCTCGGATCGACGAAGCCCACCGTCACCGGCACCTTGGTGTCGGGATCGACGGTCCCCAGCACCACGCAACCCTCGCGCTCGCAGAACGAGCGCGCGAGCAGCTGGATCGAGCGCGGATCGAGCGTGAACTGACCGAGCTCGGAGAAATCGTCGAGTTGCTGACGCGTCATCGGCTCCTCCGGTCTCGATCGCCGGACCTGGGGGCGGCGAGGAACGCCACGGTGGCGCTCGAGGCGACGATACCCGGAATCAGGGACGTGGCCCCGACCGCGAAGAAGAGACCGATCGACCGTGGTCCGGCAACTCGTCGTTCATCCCCTGCTCCGGCGCCGCCTCACAACCCCGCGAGCTTGCCGATGATCTCTTTCATCACCTCGCTGGTGCCGCCGCCGATGGTGATGAGGCGCACGTCCCGGAAGGCACGGCCGATGTGGTACTCGGTGGTGTAGCCGAAGCCGCCGTGGAACTGCTGGCAGTCGTAGACCACGCGCTGCGCGAGATCGCCGGCGAAGAGCTTCGCCATCGAGATCTCCTTCACGCAGTACTCCTTCCGGTTGTAGAGATCGGTGGCGTGGTACGTGAGCCGCTTGGCGGCCTCGATCGCCGTCATGTGCTCGACGAACTTGTGGCGCCACACCTGGAACTTGAGGATCGGCTTCCCGAAGGCTTCGCGCGTGTTTCCGTACTCGATCGACTCCGCGATCATCTTCTCCATGCCGGAAACGCAGGCGATCGCCGCGATCAGCCGCTCGCCCTGGAAGTTGGTCATGATGTGGTAGAAGCCCTGATTCTCCTCGCCCAGCACGTAGCGCTGCGGGATCTTGCACTCGTCGAAGTAGAGCAGCGCCGTGTCGCTCGCGAGATTGCCGATCTTCTTGATCTTCTTCGAGACCGAGAAGCCCTTGACGTCGGTCGGGAAGGTGACCAGCGAGATGCCGCCGAAGCCGTCGCCGCCGGTGCGGACGGCGAGGGTGATGAAGTCGGCGCGGGTGCCGTTGGTGATCCAGAGCTTCTGGCCGCTGATCACGTAGTCGTCGCCGACCTTGCGCGCGACCGTCTTGATGGCCGAGACGTCGCTGCCGCAGCCGGGCTCGGAGACGCCGAGCGCCGCGATCTTCTCGCCGGCCACCGCGGGCGCCAGGAACTCGGCCTTCTGCTCGTCGGTGCCGATCTCCTCGATGATGGGCGTGGCCATGTCGCTCTGCACCATGAGCGCCATGTTCACGCCGGCGTTGGTGGTGCGGATCAGCTCTTCCGCGTAAGCGGCCGTGTACCACCAGTCGAGGCCGCTGCCGCCCCACTTGGGATCGACGCGGATGCCGAGCAGCCCGAGCTCGCCGGCGCGCTTGAAAATCTCGCGCGGGAAGATGCCTTCGTCGTCCCAGTGCTCGGAATGCGGCGCGCACTCCTTCTCGGCGAAGTCGCGCACGGTCTTGCGGAAGATCTCGTGATCCTCGGTGAACGGATTGCCGATCATGGTGCGCCTCGTGGCCTCTCCGCCCGGCACGGGTCGGAGGGTGGGTGGGGTTCCAGTGGACTCTAGCAGGCCGATGAAAAGTCCCCCGCGGAACTACCCGCCCCCGCGCTACGATCCGGCATGCGCGAGATCCGGAACAGCGTCGAGATCGCGGCGAGCGCCGCCCGGGTGTGGAGCGTGCTCACGGATTTCGCGAGCTACGGCGAGTGGAACCCGTTCATCGTGCGCGCCGCCGGCGTGGTGCGCGTGGGCGCGACACTCGACGTCACGTTCGCGCCGCCCGGCGGGCGGCGCATGAAGTTCCGCCCGACGATCGTACGCGTCGAGCCCGGGCGCGAGCTGGCGTGGTGCGCGAGGCTGATCGTGCCAGGCCTCTTCGACGGCGAGCACGCGTTCCGCATCACGCCGCTGGCCGAGGGCCGCACGCGACTCGACCAGGTCGCGACGTTCCAGGGCTGGGCGGTTCCGCTTTTTCCGTGGAAGACGGGTCCCGGCTTGCGCGCCGGCTTCGCTTCCATGCTGCGATCGCTCGAGACGCGCGCAAGATCGTGATCGCGCACTCCATCGGCGCGGTCGATTCCGCTACGTGTCCGATCGACGCGGAATGTAAACTGCCCACGGAACTGAGGGGCTTTCCCGAGGGACGCGAGGCGCCTGTCGAGGGGCGAGTCGCCAGCTTCTGATGCGCGCCTCATGACGAACCTCCCGCCGGGACCCGCGGGGTCCGGTGACGCCGCCGTCGAGCGTCCCGCCGGGAAGTCGCC
>CAZYWA010000847.1:0-2262 GCA_964650975.1 uncultured bacterium | reverse complement strand
GCTCGATACCGAGGGCCGTTTTCCCGAACCGCCGGCCGCACATGAGCACGTTGAAGCGGCGGGCCTCGGCGACCACCTGCAGCTGCGCGGTGTGAAGCTTGGGAATCTGGATGCGGGCCATGTCGTATTCCACTGCCTCAGGGAGACGTGAAGCTCCAGCGGCTCGTGTCGCCGCTCAGATCGAACCCGTCTAAGAAGATCGTCACGACGCCCGACAGGCACATGAGGTGGTACGAAGCCGAGCAGTAGTCGTTTACCTCGAAGGTCCAGTCGGTACTTCCCGCGGAGGCCAGATCTCCTAGGTCTGCTTGACCGGCCTCGGGGGCAGTGCTCGACCAATCGTTGCAGTTCGCGGGCACGATCCGGTCACCGGTCCCGTCGCCGAAAGTCCCGGTCCATGAGTACGAGTCGGTGGCGAAATAGCGACCGTGCTCGTCCACGTTGAACGGCGCTGCGTTGCTATTGTCGATCAGGTCCGCCTTGCTGGTGGCGACCGTGAATCCGTCGAGCCGCTTGAAGGCGATGCCGGGGCCGGGGTCGACGAGCCTGTCGCGGGCGTCGATGGTGCTCGACGAGAGCCAGGCGACGAACGAATCGGGCGCCGGCAACGCCGCCCTCGCCGCCACCGCGCGACAGATCGCATCACCCGCGTCGAGCCCTGTTTGGCCTCCAGCGTCCGGCCAGGACGAAAGGTCTCCATTGCCACTTGCTGAGGTCGTGAACGCGAGCGCCGCGGGTTCTGTCCAGCGCGTATCTGGAGCCTCACTCTCGCCCGGCTCGAAGCACAGAAGGTGGAACGTCCCGCTACATCCGAAACCGATATCGTGATAGTCGGTCCAGATTTGGGTCGAGCCGACAGGGGATCCGACCAGCCCTGTGGACTGGCCCGTGATCGACTTCCAGCCGTTGCAATCGTCCGAGGTCGCGGTACCGTCGGCGTGAGTTCCGGTCCACACGAATGATGTCAGGTTGTCAATTGGATCGCCGTACTCGTCGGAGGCGACTGGTCGGTAGATCACGGCATTGGTCGCTGTGAGCTCGTCGAGCGAGCCCGAGAATGGAGTGACCCCGTCTCGCAAGGACCAAGGGCCGCCGCCGGGCTGCGCGATGCCGTCGCACCCGTTGCCAACGGTCCCCGTCAGGCCCTGAACATGGCAGTAGGCGTCGTTCCCGCTCGTCGACAGCCACGCACGATAGGTGGTCGCGTTGGGCAGCGACGCAGCCGCGGCTCGAGCCCGGCAGATCGCATCGCCCGCGGCCTGGCCGGTTTGGCCATGGCCTTCGGACCACGAACCGAGGTTGCCTTTGCCCGTCACCGACGTGATGAAGACTCGCCGCTTCACGGCCTGAGCGGGCGAGCCGAGTGCAAGAAGCGAGACCGCCATCAAGATCCGCAACACATCCTTCATCGACGTTCCCCTATGTAGGTTGAATCCAACATATGCACTGGCTATTTGCTCATGCCTTGTTTCGGGCAGCAAGGCGGCAGCCCCACTTCATCTCCCTTCAACACGCGGCGCATCAGGATGACCACGCGCCTGTCTGTCCCGTCGTCTTCATCCACCCTCGCCGCGCTTCCCCCACACCGGAATCGGCTTCTCGACATGCTCGACCACGAGCTTCCCGTCGTGATGGTGCTCGTTCTCGATCTTCGGCTCCCGCCAGCCCATCCGCGTCTTCGACCACCAGATCGCGGCCGCGACATTGGGCTTGGAGCCGGTCGCCATGCGGAAGAGTGACTCGGCCACCTTTGCGTTCGCCTTCGTGGCGCCGGTCGCCAACTCGTCCTTGTAGCAGCGGCGCAACGTGTCGTTCCCCATGCGGTGGAGGCGCGCGATCTCCTTGTGTGGGACGCCGACGGCCGCGCGCATCTCGATCGTCTTCCGCATCTCGGGCGTGGGCTGGTACTTTGGGTAGGGCATCAGGACCTCCTCTCGGCTGAGCGCCGGTCAGGGCCTCCCAGCGCGCGACGATCACATCGCAATAGCGCGGCTCGTACTCGACGGCGGCGCATCGACGCTCGAGTTGCTCGGCCGCGATCACCTGCGAGCCACTGCCCGCGAACGGTTCGAGCGTGAGCTCGCCGCGGTGCAGATGGTTCCGGATCGGGATCGCGAACAACTCGACCGGTTTCTGGGTCGGATGGTTCTTCGTCCCGTCGCGACTCACCTGCCACACCGAGCGCTGGGACTTGTCTCCGAGCCACTCGGGCGGCTGGCCCTTGAGCCACCCGTAGAAGCACGGCTCGTGCGCCCAGTGGTA
>CAZYWA010000846.1:0-2267 GCA_964650975.1 uncultured bacterium | reverse complement strand
GGGCAACTACTCCGTGGACGAGCTCGCGGATCGGCTGTATCGGAAGGGGTTGACCGGTAGACAGGGAAAAAAGCTCTCGAACAGCATCATGACCGGTACCCTCAAGAATCCCTTCTACGCCGGGATCATGGTTTGGAACGGACAGCGGGGACCGGGGCGGCACAAGCCCATGATCGGGCTCGACGAGCACCGGCGCATCCTCGAGATCTTCGACGCGCACAACATGCACGCCTCCCGGAGCCGGAAGCATCACTTCCTCCTCGCCGGCTTCGCGTTCTGCAGGATCTGCGGGGGCCGGTACACCGCCGAGCACCACCCGAGGAAGTCCGCCTCCTACTACCACTGCGACTTCAAGGGAAAGCGCGGCCCAGACAAGCCGCACAAGAACCGGGGACAGAACATCTCCGTGGACGACCTGGAGGCCCAGGTCGCGGACGCGTTCAAAGGCATTCAACTGAGCGATCAGTTCGTCTCAATGGTCGAGGAGAAGGTGCGCGCCGTCTATGCCGAGCAACACAAAGACCGGAACGCAAAGAAGCGGGTCCTACTGAACCGGAGGCTCGCGATCGAGCGACGCCGCGATGTGGCCGAAGCGAAGCTCCTCTCCGGCGTCATCAGCGATACCGACTTCAGACGAATCAAGGGGAAGATCGAGACGCAGCTTGAGCAGATCGCGACTGCACTCGCGGATCTGGACCGAGACCCCGGCAGCGAGGTCGACGTGCTCCGTGATGTGCTGATGCTCGCCCGAGACATCGGACGCGCATACCAAAAAGCGCCGTCGCAACTACGACGACACTTTCTGGGATTGTTCTGGGAGCGGTTTCTTGTCCAAGATCGAGAGATCGTAGAAGCCGTCCCAACCAGGCTCATCAGAGACCTAGCAGCGTGCAACCAGATAAATCTGCGTGGACGCGGTCAGGTTATGGTAAGCCCTCATTGGCTCCCCAGTTCAGCGCTATTCATAACCTTGCATGACTCGGAGTACATTGCGACAGTGCGTCAGCAACTGGCCGAGATTCGATCGTTTAGCTCTGGCGCCGACGAAGCTGTGCGAGTTCAAGAAGCAGCCTAGCTAGTTGGTCGGCTAGGATCGGTGCTGTCGCGTCCGACCTCGGATCCTCTGCGGTGACCCTCGCCTGATCCTGAGGCAGCTGCATATGGGCGTTCGCTTGATTATTGATTCTTGGCATGGATTCAGCCTAGCGCACCGCTCATCGAGGAGATAGGTAGGCGCTATTGCCGACTGAATTCACAGTCTTCCCGAAACGATTCAGGCCGCCGCGCCCGCCGCTTCCGCATCCACGCACGACCCGATAACTCTGAGGGGTGCGACGTGACCTGCGACTAGATAAGAATTCGTCGCCGCCAATACATGCCGTTGCTCCCGGCTAATGCCCCGCCCGACGCCGGGTTGTACGATTGTGATGGTTACCGTGGTCTCGAGCCCATCGGCGAGAAGGGAATCGATCTCGGCAGCTGTGCCTTTCAGCAAGCGTGCCGCACCGTCTCGCGTTGTTCTGAGCCGCCGCTGTAGGTGTTCACGAAGCAGCGAGGGCCGTCCGAATCGGACTGACCTCACCGTCTGCGCAGCAACCTCTTGGAGGTCGGAGACCCGGTGACCCGGGACAGGCGTAGCCCCGGCGGCCTTGCAGTGGTAAAGCTCGACCGCCGTGCTTTCTGCACTTGTTCGCCTAAGCGCAATGAAGTCGGCAGCTTCGCCTGGGCCATCGTCGTTGAAGAGGACGTCTGCGGCTCCCGCCAGTCTCGTCTCGAGCCAATTGAATAACGAAATGGTGCCCCTTCCGTCAGGCTTTTCGAGGAACGGATCGACCCCGGCTGCAAGCCAGTCGGTCTCTTCGATGGCGTCGGTCAGGAATACGTCATCAAGGTCTCTTTCCACGGAGACGACGTCCCCCTCTAGGCGTGTCAAGTCCGACGCGAAAAATGCAGGAGGATGCTCGTGCAGAAAGTCGAGAAGAGGGGTCGGGTGGCGTCCTTCGGCGTCGCCAGACATCAAGCCAACATCCTCGGAAGTGAACCAGCGATGGCGGTCAAGCCGGTACTGGATACGCGCGGAGAAGGCATTCCCTTCGATTCGAAAGATAACCTCTTCGGGAAGTTGCGTTTCGAGACGAAGCGCCAGATCTAGCATCAGGACAGCAGGTGTAGCGACGCCGTCTTTGTCGATCCATACGGAAAGGCCGTGACGCTTGTAGACCTCCTCGTTCCAATCAAGGATCATGATCCGCTCAGAAGCGAGCGGA
>CAZYWA010000845.1:0-2270 GCA_964650975.1 uncultured bacterium | reverse complement strand
GCTACCGAGGTCGTTGCCGTCGATGGCGTCGAGGTCGCCGTCGCCATCGAGATCGCCGAACGAGAGCCGAGCACCCCGGCCGTCGTAAGGGATGCCGACGGGCGCGACCACCGGGCCCGTGAACGCGGGGCTCACGGCGGATCCGGTGTTGCGGAAGAAGTAGACGTCCCCTCGGATTTGCACGCCCACGAAGGCGTCGACATCGCCGTCGCCGTCGATGTCGACGAAGGCCGGCGCCAGCTGCCACTGATAGGAAGATTCGAGGCCGAACGGGTTCGTGACCGGGCTCGCGAACGCCGGGCTCGTGGGCGTGCCGGTGTTCTCGAAGAAGTAAAGGTGGGAGGATCCGACGAAGGCGTCGAGGTCGCCATCGCCGTCGATGTCGACGAAGGCGGGCATCGCGTTGTAGTCGACGCGGCCGATCCCGAAAGGCTTCGCCACCGGGAACTGGAAGTCCGGGCTGGTGGACGAGCCGGTGTTCTCGAAGAAAAAGAGGTCGCCGCCCTCCGGCTGGCCGACGAACGCGTCGAGGTCGCCGTCACCGTCGATATCGACGAACACCCCGTGAACGCCGGCGTATGCGAGACCCATCTCGGCCGGCGAGTCCGCGACGAATGCGGCACTCTCAGCCGTGCCCGTGTTGCGGAAGAAGCGCAGACCCGGGCTGCTCCTCGTCCACACGAAAACGTCGAGGTCGCCGTCGCCGTCGATGTCCACCAGCTCCGGCGCGCTGTCGACCGGAAACGGGCTGCCGAGATAGCCGAAGTAATCGATCCACGGACCCTCGAGGATCGGGAGCGGCGCTGCCGCCCAGGCGCGACGCGGCGAAGCGAGCGGCAACGCCAGCGTCAACCAGGAGCAGAGGAGCCAGCGCACCGAGCGAGCCGCCGGTCTCGGTTGCGATCTCGCCCGCGGGAGCATGCGCGTCATTCGACCGAACGCGCCGACCAGGCGCTCGTGTCGCCCGACTCGAAGCCGTCGGCGAACACGGGGCTCGCCTGGAGATTGCGGAAGAAACGCACGTCTCCCCAGCGGGCGCCGACGAACGCATCGACGTCTCCGTCGTCGTCGATGTCGGCGAAGGATGGCACCGCGTAGGCGTCGATCTGGCTTCGAGAAAGGCCGAACGGATCGACGTTGCCGGGCGCGAACGACGGGCTTGCACGAGTGCCCTGGTTCTGGAAGAAGACGGTGGCGCCGTTTTCCTGGCCGACGAAGAGATCGAGGTTCCCGTCGCGGTCGACGTCGAGAAAAGCCGGCGCCGCGCGTCCGCCGACGAAGGGGAGGCCGAACGGACCGGTGGACGGCGCGGCGAAGGCGGGGCTCGCGGCCGAACCGGTGTTGCGGAAAAAGTGGAGACCTCCCCCCGCATCGCCGATCAGCAGATCGAGGTCGCCGTCACCGTCGATGTCGCCGAAGGTCGGCACCGCCGAGTCGTCGAAGCTCGAGAGCCCGAACGGGTCGAGCGAGCAGTGCGCGAAGGCGGGGCTCGTCGCCGTGCCGTCGTTCCGGTACATGCAGAGCCCGGTTCCCGATCCGACGAAGGCGTCGAGGTCGCCGTCACCGTCGATGTCGGCCAGCACCGGCACCCGCTCGGCGCCGAAGCTGACCACCGGCGCGGCGAACGCCGGCGACTGCGCGGTTCCGTGGTTCGCGAAAAAGTAGCCGCCGGTGAAGGCGTCCAGGTCGCCGTCGTCGTCGATGTCGGCGAAGGTGACCGAGGATCCGGTGAGACCGAACGGATTGGCGGGCACGAACGCGGGGCTCGTCGCGGCGCCGCTGTTCGTCACGATCAGCACACCGCCGCCGTAGGTGCCCACGACCGCGTCGAGGTCGCCGTCGCCGTCGAGATCACCAAACGCGAATTGGTCGCACTTGCCGACGACCGGTAATCCGAACGGGTTCCAGCTCGGGGCTCCGAACGCCGGGCTCGTCGCCGAACCGGTGTTCTCGAGGAACGCAGTCCCGATGCTGAAGCAAGCGCTCTCGACCGCATCGAGGTCGCCGTCCGCATCGAGGTCGATGAGACTGAGCGAAGTGCCGGGCCCGCTCGGCAAGCCGAACGGAGTTGGGGACGAAACCGCGTGCCAGGCTGCCGTCGTCGGGCTGCCGGTGTTGGCGAAGAAACGCACACCGCCATTCACGACGAATCCATCGAAGTCACCGTCGCCATCGATGTCCGCCATGGTAGGTCGGCCATAGTAGTCGCCCTGCTTGCCGCCGAACGGCCTCCCGATCCACGGCGCGAAGGCCGCGCTCGTCGCCGAACC
>CAZYWA010000844.1:0-2274 GCA_964650975.1 uncultured bacterium | reverse complement strand
GACCGATCGCCGCGCGCTCGACGCCCTGCGCGAGCTCGGCGCCGAAGTGCGCGTCTCCTACGACACCACGCGCACGCGCCTGCACGCCAAGGCCTGGCTCTTCCACCGCGAGAGCGGCTTCTCGACCGCCTGCGTCGGCAGCTCGAACCTCTCGACCGCCGCGATGCTCGACGGCCTCGAGTGGAACGTGCGCCTCTCCGAGATCGACAACCGCCCCATCCTCGACAAGTTCCGCACGACCTTCGAGCAGTACTGGGACGACCCCGAGTTCCGCCCGTACGTCCCCGAAGAGTTCGACCGCGCGATCGCCACGCAGAAGAACCAGAGCGCCCGCCACCTCTTCGTCTTCGACGTCGAGCCCCGCCCGCACCAGCGCGAGATCCTCGACGACCTACAGAGCGAGCGCGCCCAGGGCCACCACAAGAACCTCGTCGTCGCCGCGACCGGCACCGGCAAAACCGTCGTCGCCGCGCTCGATTACGCGCGCTTACGTAAGTCCCTATCGAAGGACCGTCTGCTCTTCGTCGCCCACCGCCGAGAGATCCTCGAGCAGTCCCTCACGACCTTCCAGGTCGTCCTCAAGGACGCCGCGTTCGGCGAGCTCCACGTCGGCGAGGATCGCCCCGTCCGCGGCACGCACGTCTTTTCGAGCATCCAGTCGCTCTCGACCGATCGCATCGCCGCGCTGCCGCCCGACGCCTTCTACGTCGTCATCGTCGACGAGTTCCACCACGCCGCCGCCCCGACCTACGAGGCCCTGCTCGCGCACCTGCGCCCCGCCGTCCTGCTCGGCCTCACCGCCACGCCCGAGCGCGCCGACGGCAAGAGCATCCTGTCGCACTTCGACGGCCGCATCGCCTCCGAGCTGCGCCTCTGGAAGGCGCTCGATCAAGAGCTGCTCAGCCCGTTCCACTACTTCGGCGTCGGCGGCGCGCCGGGTCTCGCCACCATCCCGTGGTCCGGCGGCCAGTACGACACCTCACGCCTCTCGAACCTCTACACGTCCGACGATCTCTTCGCGCGCCGCATCCTGCGCGAGACGCAGAAGCACGTCCGCGACGTATCGACGATGCGCGCGCTCGGCTTCTGCGTCGACATCGCGCACGCGACGTTCATGGCCCGCAAGTTCACCGAGGCGGGCCTGCTCTCCGAGGCGATCTCGGCCAACACGTCTCGCGCCGATCGCGATCGCGCGCTGAGCGCGCTCCGCGCGGGCGAGCTGCGCGCGCTCTTCAGCGTCGATCTCTTCAACGAGGGCGTCGACGTCCCCGACGTGGACACCGTCCTGTTCCTGCGCCCGACCGAGAGCGCGACCGTCTTTCTCCAGCAGCTCGGCCGCGGCCTGCGCAAGAGCGCCTCGAAAGACTGCCTGACCGTGCTCGACTTCATCGGCGACGCGAACCGCAAGTTCCGCTTCGACCTCCGATATCGGGCGATCGTCGGCGGCACGCGCCGCGGCATCCAGAAGGAGATCGAGCGCGGCTTCCCGTCCCTGCCGAGCGGCTGCGTGATCCAGCTCGACCGCCAAGCGCAGCAGAGCGTGCTCGAGAACATCGAGTCCGCGTTGGGGTTGGGAAAGCGCGCGCTCGTCGAGGACCTGCGCGCGCTCGGCGACGTCGATCTGAAGACGTTCCTGCGCGCGACCGAGACGGACCTCGAAGACGTGTACGGCAACGGCTGGTGCTGGTCGAAGCTGCGCAGAGACGCAGGCCTCGATGCCCAGTTGGAGCTGGACGATCTCGATCTGCAGGTCGAGCGCGCCTTCTCCCGCATGCTCCACCTCGACGACCCGCACCGCCTCTCCGGTCTGCGCGCGCTGGTCGCGCGCCCTACGCCGCCCGAGGCGAGCCCGGATGATCCGATCCAACGCACGTTGTTCATCCTGCTCGGCTGGGTCCGCGCCTCGTACGCCGAGATGCCGGCGGCCTGGTCGCATCTGTGGTCACGCCCCTGGCTCCGCTCCGAGCTGCTCCAGCTGCTCGACGCCCTGACCGACCGCGCCCGCTGGGTGGGCACACCCCTGGGCGGCCCGCTGAGCGACCTGCCCCTCTGGGTGCACGCGACCTATTCGCTCGACGAGATCGTCGCCGGCTTCGACGAGCGCAGCGACAAGGGCGGCGTGAAGCGCATCCAGACGGGCGTGTTCTGGATCCCGAAGCGGAAGACGGATGTGCTCTTCGTGACCCTCGAGAAGAGCGAGAAGCACTACACCCCGACGACCCTGTACGACGACTACCCGATCAGCCCGACCAGGTTCCACTGGGAGAGCCAGAG
>CAZYWA010000843.1:0-2288 GCA_964650975.1 uncultured bacterium | reverse complement strand
CGGCGGCCGGGAGGCGCGACGCACGGCGCCTACGAGCGTCTGGCGCGCTGGTACGACTGGTCGGGCGCCATCGCGTTCTCGGACACCTGCGTGTCGCTGATCGGCGATCTCCTCGACCGAGAGCAGCTGACTCCCGACGCGTGTCTCGACATCGCCTGCGGCACCGGCTCGTTCGGGCTGGCGATGATGGCGCGCGGCATGCGCTGCGTGGGAATCGACCGCTCGTTCGCGATGCTCGCGGAAGCCGGCACCAAGGCCGCGGCACGAGGAGCTCCGCTCGAGCTGGTGTGCGCGGACATGCGCGCGTTCCGGCTCCTCCGTCAGTTCCCGCTGGTCACGTGCTTCTACGACGCGCTCAACCACCTGCGCGAGACGGAGGACGTGGCGGCCGCGATCGCGACCGCAGCGGCCCACGTCGCGCCAGGCGGTCTCTACGTGTTCGACACCAACAACGAGCGCATGTTCGAGCGCGTCTGGGCCGGGCCGTCGGAGACCATCGACGTGGGCAGCGGCGAGGTGCAGATCGTCTATCTTTACGACCGGGCGCGGCGCGGCGGCTCGGCGCAGGTCACGTTTCGGCGCGACCACGAGGAGCCGATCACCGGCTGGGTGCACGAGCGCTGCCACTCGCCGAGCGAGATCGAGGCCGCCGTCATCCACGCGGGCCTCGAGATCCGCTCGCGCGGACCCCACCCCTACTTCGCGGACGCGGCCTCGTCCCTCAAGGACCTGTGGATCTGTCGGCGACCGTGACGGGAGAAGAAGGGCTCCGGGTCGACGCGATCAGCGCGGGAATCCCGAGCACCAGGACCGGCATGGCCTCGCCGATCCATTGCAAGACCAGGAACCGCGTCCCCTCGCCCGAGTAGAAGTAGAGCGGCTCGAACGGATCCCCGGCGTCGCCGAGGAAGAGTGTCGGCACGGCCGTCATCGCGAACGCGAAGAGGCCCGTGAGCCAGAGATTGCGGGTGCGATCGAAGAGCAAGGTCAGGGCCAGCGCCCGCAGCAGCTCGCGGCCGTAGACGAGGGCGCCGATCGGCACGTCGTCGATCAGGCCCGTGCGCACCAGGAGCGGCAGCCGATAGGCGGCGGAGAGCGCTGCGATGAGGGCCATGCCCCGCCACCTGCCCCATCGGTCCTGAGCTTCGGCGAGCAGTACCCCTCGCCACGCGAGCTCGTCGCCGAGAATCGCGACCGCCAGCACCAGCGCCACGCGCGCCAGGAACGGGCGCAGCAGGTCGGGTGCGAGCCGGTCGACGCCTTCCGTGACCTGAAGGAGGCCCAGCGCCTGCGCCAGAGCCAGCCCCGAGAGCCACGCCGCGAGCGCGGCCACCAGCCACGGTAGTCCGCGCCCCAATCCACGCAACGTGAGGCCGGTGTCCGCGAGCCGCGCCGACCGCGCGAACACGAACGACAGCACGCCCGCGGCGAGGCCGTAAAAGGGCCAGATCTCGGGGTCGTGCTTGCCGGGCGTGAAGAAGAGGTAGGGGGCCTGGGTCGCGACGACGATCAGCACGATCGGGACGAACGGCGGGCGCTCCTCCCACTCGACCTGTGCCATCGCGACCCGTCCTCCGTAACCGATCGCGGACGACTCACGACCGCACCGGGCCGCTCATCCTACAGCGAAGTGCTTACTCACTGATATTGCACCTGCGTCGTCCAGTAACCGTCGACCCAGTGTCCGGCGTCCCAGAAACCGGGAATGAATACCCACACGGCCACCGGACGCGGGCAAGGCGGCGGCAGGTAGCGGGCCGCTGGATAGTAGATCGGCCGCGGGTAGTAAGCGGGGCCGTAATAGACCGGGCGCGGGTAATACGCGGGTCGCGGATAGTAGACCGGCGCGGGCGCGTACACCGGGACGCCGGGAACGCCGATGCCGACGCTCACGCTGACGTGGGCCTGCGCCGGTGTCGAGGGCGTCGCGAGCAACAGGCCGACGGTCGCGCACAGCGCGACGGCCGCGACCTTGGCCACGCGAACGGGGTTCCGATGGGTCTTCATGTTCATCCTCCGCGAACGAACGTCTCGATCCTCCTCACTCCACGTTCCGTGCCATCGCACCAATCGCGAGCGGCCCACGAGGAGGGTCGAAACTAGCGGGAATATCGATGTTTTCGGGCTTATCCGGCGGCGCGGCGGCGGGCCGCGTGCCAGCACCGGCTGCGCGGCGTGTAAGCGCCGCTTACAGCTCGGCAGCGCCAGAGTCGGGGCGACGCATCTCGAACCGCTCGAGCCGATCGTAAACCCACGGCCGCGACACACCGAGGCGGCGCGCCGCGGTC
>CAZYWA010000842.1:0-2306 GCA_964650975.1 uncultured bacterium | reverse complement strand
CCTCCCAGCGCATTCTCGCGCTTGTTGGGGTGTCCACGGAAACGGGGGAGGTTCACAGCGAGATCTGGCGCCTAGCCGTAGCGCACGCTTAGGAGTGCTACGGGGAAGCCCACGGTCTGCAAAAGATGCAGGACTTGGAAGATTCCCCAGGAGCCTATTTCGTGATGCGGGCACGGGATTCCATTCCGATCGGCGACGGGGGCTTCTTCGTTTCGCGCATCACTGGTCATGTTAGTCATCTCGGTTCAGGCCTCTTTGGGCTAGGCCTGGTTGCGGTTCGACGTCCTCGTCTATAGCATTCCGATGCCGACGCCCGGACCGTCCTTTACGCTGGGCAACGCACCCGTCCTCGTCTTCCTCGACAGGTCCTTTGCCGACGAACTGCAGCTGCATCTCGTAAAAGCCCATGGAGTCGTCCGGTGCCGAGTCGTACCCGCTTCAGAGGGCGGAAGTTGTCCGAGACGAAAGGGTCGCCGTGAAAGACAACCCCTACGCGGCTCCGTCCAGCCAGCAATCGGAGCGAGATCTGACCTCGCACGATGGGGGGCACATCGTGCCATCGACCTCACATTTGCAACTTCGCGTGGACGCCCTCCTTAGTCGCGGCGTCATTTTCTCAATCGTCTGGCTTATGGGCATCGGATCCGCAATCGCCGTTATCTCGGGGTTGAAAGCTCGCAGGCTGATTGTTGAATCGGGCGGATCCCTGAAGGGAATCGGTCGCGTGTGGTGGTGCTTGCTTGTGGGCGGACTCGGGCTTGCGTTGTGGGTACCGGTGGTCGTCGTGGGCATCTTCAATCACACGCGGTGAAGCAGCCGACGGCACCCGGGATGCGCTCGTCTGCGTTAGTCTCGGGCGTTCCGCTCGGGAATCAGTCCACTCGAATCGAATGCGAGCGGATCGCGCCGCTCGCGTCCGTCGGCTGGCTGAAGCGGATGGTGCGCGCGTCCTCGGCCTCGATCTGGACCTGGCAGGCGGCGGGCGGTCCTGCCGTGTAAGCAGCCTGCTTGCGATTCCTCGGGTTGTCTTCATCGGTGTGGCGACCCAAGAGACAACTCACGACCTCGCTCGTGCTCATCGCGCCGCACATGCCTCCTCCCTCGTTGCGGATGGCCGTGACGAGCTCGCGTTTCGCTTCGTCGCTGAGGGCCGTGTAGACGTCGTCGCAGGTCGACTGCCGAGCCGGATCTCCGGTCCCGAGCATGGAGGTCAACGACGTGAACGAGACCATCGACCAGGTCACTACGAATACCGCCATCGAGAGGCTCACTCGCCGCGACTCGAGCCATTTCACGAGCCGGAGCCAGGCCCAGGTCTGCGCCGGAATCCCCAATGCCAGCGCGATCGACCATGGCACCTTGACCGCAACCATCAGCAGGCTGGGCACCGGGAAAGCGACGACGCCAATCGACGCAGTCAGGAATGGCGCATGCGGCAGCGCCCCGAAGCCGCTCGTCAGCGCGACGATCTGAAGCGCCACGCCGATGGCGAGGTCTCGTCGGAACCGCTGTCTCCGACCAGGCCGGTCTGCGCTACCCGCAAGCGAGGCGGACTGAATCGGGCGCCGCGCCGGTCGGTTTCGCATCCATCGGTCCAGTCGATCAGTCCACGCGAATCGAGAACGTGCGCGTGGAAGCTCCGGCGCGCGGGACCTGGCTGAAGGTGACGCCGTTGGTGCTGAGCGGGGCGAGGCTCACTTGGCAGGGAGCGGGCGCGGCGTCGGTGTACGCACGTTGATGTTTGTCGAGCGGGTTCTTCTCTTTCGCGTGGCGCCACAGCGCGCAGCGGATGACGCCGGACACGTCGCGGACGTCGCAGTTGCCGGTCGCGCCATTCATGGCGCCATCGCGCTCGTTCGCGACGAAGCCGTTGAGCGCGACGTAGACGTTGTCGCAGGTCGAGTTTCGGGCGCGCTCGTGAAGAGAGAGCGTCTCCCTCACGACGCCGGGCGTCGCGAGCACCACGAGAAGCAGCAGTACCGAGCCTTCGACGAAGCCGAATGACCCGAACCGCCAGCGCCCCCCCAGCCAGAACCAGCAGAGTGTTTGCAGCGGCAAACCGACGGCCCACGCAAGCAGGTCGTCCGAATGATTGGAGAGCGCCGCGAAGAGCGGTGCGCCGATCGCGAGCACCAGCTGGCCCCCCCGTAACAACCGGAGTCGCGCAGCAACAGACCACCGACAACGAAGAAACCCTGCAGGGCGAGGATCCCGACGGCGAGCCTCGACCTGCCAACGTCCCGGACCGGCTGTCGATCTCTGGACAGCCGTCGCGCGCGGTCGAGGGAGCGCCGGAAGCGCCTCGC
>CAZYWA010000841.1:0-2321 GCA_964650975.1 uncultured bacterium | reverse complement strand
TTGCGACCTCAACCAGGGCCTCTCCTCTTATGCGCACCTGCATCACACGGGATTCGTGCTGACGCCTCTCGCGGCCGTCTTCATGGAGCGCCCCTCTCTCGAGCGCTGGCACATGCTGTGCACCTTGGTCGATGCCGGCGCACGAGAGATGTGGTCACGAGACGACGACGACCCGCACGCAAGGGCGTCACGCGACCCGCTAGCACCAGACGCCTGATCGTACGCTCGCTCACCCGGAACAACTGCGCCGCCTCTCGTATCGACATCGGCTTCGGATCACGCCCTGTGCGCTGCTCCGAAGCCAGCCGCTCCGCAACGCCCGAGATGATCCGCTCGATGACCACGTCCAGGAGCGGCTGCAGCGCCGTCCAGGAATCCCGCGATGTGGTCATGGCGAGCTCCGTCTCGAGTCCCGGCTTTCACGCTCTTGTCGGCGTCCGAGGCAACCGGCACCGCTTTCCTCGAGATTCCGGCCTCCCGAGCCGGGTGATCGTCGGCGCCGCGTCCACCAGCAGCCGCGCGCGCCGATGTGATGCGTCGGTGCCAGCGAAAGCGAGTCTGGCGAGGATGCCGCGCAGCCCGGTGCACCTGCTCCACCAGCCCCCGGAGGAGGGGCTCCAGCGCCGTCGCAGGGTCGCGCCATGGGGGTCATGATGCCCACCCGTCGAGGAGGTCGATGAGGTCGATGAGCTCGGCTCGATCGGTTTTCTCAGCATCAAGCACCCGCCGCCACTGCGCGAGGTCCAGTCGGGCCTCGATCGCTCCACGTACCAGCTCCGCCAGCGTTGCCGGGTCCAGTGCTTCGGCCTGGACGGTGGCCTCCATCCGCTTACCGCGCCGGTCGGTGTCCTTCTGCGGTGCCGTGACGAGCCCGTACCGCTCCACCTGTTCGAGAGTCACGGCCAGCCGCTCGAACGTGACTACACCACGGTGCCCGAGGTCCGCGCAGAACTGCCCCACGTCGTCGGCCAGGGAGTCGACGATGGCGCACCCGCTCGGATCGTAGTCGCCGATGTGGATCACGTAAGTGGGCCGGTCGCGAGCCACGAATCGCTGCGCGGCATCGTGCTTCACAGTCACTGAGTCGAAGCCTCCGGACGAGTAGACGGACACGCCGTACGGCTCGGCCACCCGGACGATCTGCGGCACCATCCCTCCAGCCTCGACCCATACCTCGATTACCTTCGGCTGCCCCTGCAGCCGGTGCCGACAGTACTGCTCGGCTGTGGCGCGCAATGTCGCCAGACAATCCGCCTTGTCGTGAAATCCCCACGGCTCGACGGCCGTCGAGCCGTCGTCGCGGATGTGATCGAATGGGATCACGCGAGCGCGCCGGGCCTTGTTCACGAGTTCAAGCAGCCGCTTGTACGCAAGCTCCGTCTTGTCGTACCCGTGGGCCCCCACGAGCCGGTAGAAGATCTGACGCACGGTCAACGGTAGGTGGTCTCGGTACTCGTGAAGGACGCCGAGCACCTGGTCCCGCAACACGCAGGTCTTCTTCTTGGGACGCCACGGTGCAAAACCGCGGGCGCGCGCGGCCTTGTAGGTCTGCCCGGAGACCGACTGCCTCGCCAGCCCGCGAGGTTGCAGCACGGGTGCCTCCCGAGGGTCACGCACCGTGCTCATGTTGTGCCCCTCGTGGAGCCGGGCGTGAGCCGCCCCGGGAGGTAGAGATCAGGCTTCCGCGCGTCCATCACCGGCAACCTTGGCCCCGGCCCAGGCATGGGGTCGACCGTCATGTACTCGTCTGGGCAACTCATGGCCCGCCTGGTCGGCGCCGAGTCGCGGCGGTCGATCCCGTAACACTTCGCCTGGATCCACCAACGCCGGTGAAGAGCCAATGGCTGACTGGGGCCGTGCCCTGACGGTGGCGCTGGTGGCACTAGTGGCTGCCACTTGGCACTCCCTTCCCGTATGCGCGCGCGTAGGCGCTTCTTCTGAATAAGTGCCACTACTGCCACTAGTGCCACTCGGATCCTCCTTCCGGGGATGGGCCGTTCGCGTCCGCGCGAATCATGAGTCCACGCCAGCCACGTGCTCCGTTCGTACCTTTCGCTGGCTCAAATCCCTTTTCGCGCAGGCGTCGACCTAGGGCGTTCCCGAAGAAGGGCGTTTCGCCATTCGCGTCGCACCAGCGCTCATACGCGGCTCGCAGCGCTTTGGTGCTCGCGATCGACCCCGGCACAGCCGAACAGCATTCATCCAGAAAGGCGCCGACCCGATCCATGCTGTCGCGATACGCGGCGGTCGCGATTCGCACCACATCAGGCACTGCGAGCCCGTCGCGTTGTGCCTCCCGGTCGATCCACCACCTCCTGGTC
>CAZYWA010000840.1:0-2333 GCA_964650975.1 uncultured bacterium | reverse complement strand
CCCTGGAGAAGCGATTCCGGTTTCACGATGGCCGGTATGATTTCGATATTGAGACCAGGGTATTACCCGATACCGACAAGCACATCGACTGGGCGCTCATGTCCATCGACGAGCAGGGCGAGGTCCACGGCACCAGCCGTCAGGACCAGCTGCGCGGCCGCGTCTCGTGGGGACTGGAGCGCTTCCACATGGACTCGCTCTCGGTCCCCCAGATGCGCGGTGAAGTGCGCAAAGGCGGAGCGACGCCCAAGGTGTTCGACGAGGCGCACGGCAAAGGCGTGGTGCGCTGGGCCGGCTTCGACGAACGCTACTTTTTCCTGGGGATTCTACCTGATCTCTCGCAGAGTGCCAGCGCGCAGCTGACCGCGCTGCCCGACGCGCAGACCGTGCGGCTCGACGTGGTGTTTCCGCTCGGCGGTGCGGCGGCGAGCGGTGAAGGCGCGCTCCTCAAGGCGCGTGCCTTCACCGGTCCCAAGGATCTCGACGTGCTACGCAGCACCGAGGACACGCTCGACGGAGTCCTCGACTACGGCAAGTTCGCCACCCTCTCCCGGACCTTCGTTTCGGTTTTGAAATTCTTCCATGGGATCACGGGTAATTGGGGAGTCGCGATCATCCTGCTCACGCTCGCGGTGCGCGGGCTCCTGTTCCCGCTCAACCTGACCAGCTTCCGCTCGATGAAGAAGCTTCAGGCGCTGCAGCCCGAGATGACGCAGATCCGCGAGGCCCACAAAGACGACCCCATGAAGATGCAGCAGGAAATGGGGAAGCTCTATCAGCGGAACAAGGTGAACCCGCTCGGCGGCTGCCTGCCGATGCTGCTCCAGTTCCCCGTGTTCCTCGGCCTCTACTACGCGCTGGCGCAGGCGATCGAGCTGCGCCACGCGCACTTCGCGCTGTGGATCACCGACCTCTCCGAGCGCGATCCGTACTACGTGACGCCGGTGATCATGGGCGCCACGATGTGGTTGCAGCAGCTCTGGACGCCGGCGGCGGGCGACCCCACGCAGCAGATGATGATGCGCTTCATGCCGGTGATCTTCACCGTATCGTTCCTCAAGTTCCCGTCCGGGTTGGTGCTCTACTGGATGTTTTCGAACTTGGTGGGCATCGCGCAGCAGTGGTACATCCGTCGCAGTCCGAAGTGACCATGGCGAGCACCAAGACCTACGCGGGGCCCACCAAGGAAGCGGCGCTCCGGGAAGCGGCGCTCGACCTGGGACTCGACGTGTCCGAGATCGAGATCGCCGAGATCGTGGTGCGGCGGAACTCGGCGGGTGTGGAAGAAACCCGGGTCGAGGTCAAGGTGCGCTCTGCCCCGCCGGAGGATGGCAGCGCCGAGGGCCCGGCGATCGCGCCGCCGCCCGCGCCGTCGCCAGCCCGGGAGATGGAACGGGCGTCCCAGCCAACCCCGGCAAGTGACGGCGCGTCGCCGGAGGCGCTTGCGCCGCGAGCGGAGGCGTTTCTCCGCGAGCTGCTGGGACGCATGGACATCGTCGCCCGGCTCGACATCGACCGGGACGCCGACAACGTCTACATCGACATCGTGGGAGAGGCGGGCGTGGGCGGCCTGCTGATCGGACGCCAGGGCCAGACCCTGGATCAGCTTCAGTATCTGGTGAATCGCGTGGTGCTGCCGGGTGCGGCGGCCCATGGCCGAATCTACCTCGATACCGAGGGCTATCGCGCCAAGTACCGGCGCAAGCTCGAGGACTTGGCTCGCAAGTACCGAGACGATGTGGTTCGCACCGGACGCCCGGTGACGCTCGACGAGCTGAGCGCTCGCGATCGATGGATCATCCACCAGGCGCTGTTCGACGACGCCCGCGTCACCACGCGCAGCGAGGGTGACGATCGCGATCGCAAGTTGATGATCATCCCGCGCTGACGGGTTGCGCCGCGGCGGTCGCGCGCCGGGAAGGCGCCTCAATCGAGCATCCGGCGTGCAGCGTCCACTGGTCCCGGACGAGACCATCGTCGCTCCCGCGACGCCGCCAGGACATTCGGCGATCGCACTGATCCGCGTGAGTGGCCCTGGCACGCGCGAGCTCCTCGCGCGTTGCCTGCGCTTCGGAGAGCGGCCCAGCCCGGATCCGCTCGTCGATCGAGTGGCGCGCGCGGCGCGCTTCGTCGATCCCCGCGACGGCGCGATGCTCGACCGGGTGCTGGTCACGTTCTTCGCGGCTCCCGGCTCGTACACCGGCGAGGATCTGGCGGAGCTGGGATTTCATGGGAATCCATGCATCGTGGGCGAGGCGCTGCGGGTGCTGAGCGAGCTGGGCGCGCGCGCGGCCGCGCGCGGCGAGTTCACGCGCCGTGCGCTGCGGCACGGC
>CAZYWA010000839.1:1526-2334 GCA_964650975.1 uncultured bacterium | reverse complement strand
CTCTTGCCGGCCGGCAGCGCGCAACACGCCGCGGTCGCGGAGCGGATCGCCGCGCTCGGCCGGCAGGTCGACGCCGCTCGAGCATCGCCGAAGGGCGGACCCGAGCAGGCGGCCCCGGGTGCGACCTCGCCACTCGAGGCCCGAGCCGCCGGTGTCGCGACGGGGCGGCGCGCGGACGCCGCGTCGCCGGACGCCAAGCAGCGCGGCCCGCTGGGTGCCGCGCTGGCCGCGATTCTCGCGGTTCTCGCCAAGGGGAAGATGGCGATCTTGCTGTTGCTCAGCAAAGGCAAGCTGCTGCTGCTCGGCCTCACCAAGCTCGGCACGCTGTCGTCGATGCTCTTGTCGTTCGGTCTCTATGCGACGATGTGGGGCTGGCGTTTCGCCGCCGGCCTCTTGATCAGCATCTACGTCCACGAGATGGGGCACGTCGCGGCGCTGCAGCGCTACGGCATTCGCGCCACGGCGCCGATGTTCATTCCCGGCTTCGGGGCCTACATCCGGGCGCAGCAGGCGATGACCGATCCGCGCCAGGACGCGCGGGTGGGACTGGCGGGACCGCTCTGGGGCTTGGCCGCCGCGATCGTGGCTTACGCGATCTTCCGCTTCACGGGGCTGCCGATCTGGGGAGCGATCGCCGGCACCGGTGCCTGGATCAATCTCTTCAACCTGCTGCCGGTCTGGCAGCTCGACGGCAGCCGCGGTCTGCGCTCGCTGTCACGACCAGAGCGGTGGATCGTCGCGGCGTGCGCGGCCGCTGCGTTCGCGCTCACCCGCGAGGGCTTGCTGGGAATCGTGGCGGTGCTGGTGC
>CAZYWA010000839.1:0-1516 GCA_964650975.1 uncultured bacterium | reverse complement strand
TGCCGGCCCTGGACGAGACCGCGCATCGCAATCCGGTGCTGGTGCTGGTGCGTGCGATCGCGCGCAATAGCGAGGAGACATCCGATCCGGCGGGGACGGCGCTTTTCTGCTGGCTCCTCGCGACGCTCGCGCTGCTGGTGCAGCTGACCCATGGCGGCGGAGCCGGAGTGGGCGGCGGACAGCTTCGCTGACACCCAGAGCGTGTGAGGCATCGCTCGTCCGTTGGTTCGGGGCCCTTCCACTCGCCGTCGTCCCCGAACGGACGGCTCGCGTGGATCTATGCCGGCGCCGAGAGGCTTGAAAAGCCCCTCGAGGAAACTCAATAGCCGTAGAGCGTGCGCACCTCGCCGGTGCACGAGTTTTTCTGGGTGATCTCGTACACGGTGCGGCCCGACGGATCGGTGGTCTGCGGCCGGCGCGAGATCGTCACCCAGCGGCAATCGGTCTGCGGATAGCTGGGCTGCGGGCGATAGGGTGAGCGTGGATCGCCGCTGCCCGAGCCGCTCGAGCCGTTCGAGTTGCTCGACCCGTCGCGCCCGCCGCCCGAGTGCGGCTGCCACCAATCGGCGTGCGCCGCGCGAGGCGCGCCGCACACCGAGAGCGCGAGGGCGAGAGCGATCGCCGCAGTCCCCTTCATGGCCCCTTAGTCGTAGCTCACCGTGAGCACCGGCGCCAGCGCCAGTCCCAGACCCAGGTGCCCGCCGGCGTCGTCGAAGCCCAGGTCGCCGCCGAACGAGTCGAGGCGCACCTGGAAGAGACTCGCGCCGTGCATGACCTCGTCGGTGACCAGATCGGACACGTCGAGGGTGACCGCGGCGCCCTGGGCGCCGAGGCCCAGCGTGAACGCTTCGGTGGCGAAGCCGGCGATCGCCGGATCGCCCGAGTCGAGCTGGTTGCCGTACGGCACCGTGCTCACGTCGAGCTCGATCGAGCTGCCGCTCGTCGTCCACCAGGCGTTCGTCAGCACCATCTGCGCCCAGCCGATGCGGGCGCCCGGCGGAAGCGCGGTGAGGTCGAAGCTCTCGAACGCGACCGTCCCCGCGTCGGTGGTCTGCAGACCTTCCGAGAGATGCACGAGTCCGGAGGGTTCGACGAATCCGTCGAGCGCGTCGATGCCAGAGAGGTCCACTTGCAACGGTCCCGCGGACGGCGGCGGCGTCGAGCAGCACGAGCCGTGATCGTGGCTGTCGTCGAGAGCGAGCCCCACGTCGCTCGGATAGCAACCGGCGGCCGCGGCGAGCGCCGCGATTGCGGCGCTCGCGACGAGCGGTGCGAGAGCACGAGCAAGAGTGGTTCGATTCCAGTTCCAGGTGTTCATCGCCGACGTCGGCCGCGCAAGTGGTGCGCGGCACACCTCCCGACGTCCCACGATCCGCAATCGCGATGCCACCCCCTGGAATGGCCCGGCAGCCCGCCATCGCGCTTGCGGTCGGCGCGTCATCGCGCCGACTTGGGGGTGCGGCCCCGAAAAAATCGCACTTTTTCGGGGCGGGCGTCTGGAACAGACCCCCGAGGG
>CAZYWA010000838.1:0-2336 GCA_964650975.1 uncultured bacterium | reverse complement strand
ACTTCGCCGACGTGAGCCAGATCCGGCAGTTCGACCAGGCCACCGCCGGCGCCAGCTTCCTCACCAACTGGTTCATCGCCGCCGACCACCGGGCTTCACTGGGCCTCGAGGTGAAGCACGAGGACTACACCGACTACTCGGACAACTTCCCGACCCCCAGCGGCAAGGCGATCATCCCGTTCTCCGACGTGGAGGGTGCGGTGTTCGGGGAGTACGACTGGACGCCGAGCTCGTGGCTCGGGCTCACCGGTGCCTTGCGGTACAGCGGATCCGAGTATTTCGCCGACTCGGTCGATCCCAAGGCGGCCGTGCGCCTCGGGCCCTTCGCCGACGGCTCGGTGCAGCTCAAGTACATCTTCCAGAAAGCGTTCCTGCATCCGTCGGCGTTCCAGAGCCACGCGGTGGTCACCTTGCCCAGTGGGAGTCCGTTCACCCCGGCCGACCTTCCGGGGTTCCAGCAAGACCAGCTCGAGATCGCCAACGAGCGCACGCTGTCCCACGAGGTCCAGGTGATCTACCAGCCGATCCGCCAGGTCGGCATGGCGATCACCGGCTCCTACCGGCAGCTCGACAACATGATCGAGTTCAACCAGCGCAAGGACGTGGCGCCGCCCCGTACCTTCGCCAACTTCGGCGACATCGACGCCTGGGCGGTCGAGTGGGAGGGACACATCCAGCTCGACAAGGTGCGCGCCGAGGCCAACGTCTCGTGGGCCAACTCGAGGTTCACCCGCGGACGCTTCGGCGAGCTCGGCGAAGCCGGCCCGACCGGCAAGGTGCTGGCGTTCCCCGACGTGCTGTCGAACGTCATCCTGCGCTACCTCGCCACCAGCGACGCGTCGGTCGCGGCGATCGTGCGGGTGTTCGGATCGACCGACTATTTCGCCAGCTCCGCCGACCAGCTCGCCGGCGTCACCACCACGGTCGATCCCTACGCGGCCCTGGACCTCAACTTCGCGTGGGACAACTTCGGCATGCCGGGGCTCAGGCTCGACCTCACGGCGATCAACGTGCTCGACGAGCACCCGCTGCTGCCGCTGGCCGCGAACCCGGGCGTCGCGTTTCCCGAGCGGCTCACGGTGTACGGCGGCGCGTCGTATCGTTTCTAGGCGGTCCCGGAGTACGAACGTCATTCAGGGAGAGATCATGAGTCGAACCAGCTCGCCGCCACTCGCCACGGCTATCGGCTTGGCGATCGTTTCGTTCGGGATGGGCCTCGCGGCCTCCAGTGCGCGGGCGGACGACCAGCACTTTCGCGGGTCCGGCACGGCCTCGGCGGCAGGGCGCGAGTTTCCCGCGGAGATCCGCGTCATCTGCGACGGCCCGCAGAACCTCGACATCCAGTTCGCCGTGATCTTCCGCGACGGCGCGGAGGCGGCGGGCTCGGACTCGATCTTTCCGTTCTCGGTCTACGAGGGACCCGACGGCAAAGCGGCGCCGATGGCGATCGAGATCACGAGCGCCGCGGGGCCGCCGACCAAGATGAGCGTCCGCTCCGGCGCGGGCTGGTTCGGGGTCGAAAACGAGTACCTCTTCAATCTCCGTCTCGCGGACGCCAAGCGGTTCCTTCGTCAGGGAGCGACGGCATCGAAGGTGACGGTCACGATCGCGTCGGGCGCGGCCAAGCTCGGCTACGCCTTCTCGGACGCGGCCGCCACCCTCGGCAAGGCCGCCGCGGCCTGCAAATAGCCGGCGGTTGACCGCTCGGCCGCGATCTCACATCCTCGCCGCCACCCCGACGGCCGTTCACGATGGAAACCAGTCGCTCCCGGGTATTTCTCCGCCAGCTGCTCGCGGCCGTGCTGGCGGGCACGGCGGTGCTGGCGGTGATCGGGGTGGGCAACGGGCTCTCGCTCTGGGGGCTCTCGATCGCGTGGTTCCGGCAGCTCAACCCGGGCGGTCCGCTGCCCGCGGAGGCTCGCGTCGAGCTGTTACGCGAGGCTCCGTCGCTCTTCTACGCCGTGCTCTACGACGCGGCGCTGGGCGCCGCCCTCGGCCTGGTGTGGGGCCTGCTCGTCGGAGCGCTGGCGGCGCGACGCCCACCGGCCGCGCGCGGGTCGCGCGGCGACCTCATGGCGTGGCACCTGTCGGCCTTCTCCTGGGGGCCATTCTTCGTGGTGCTCATCCTGGGCACCAGCCTCAAGCGCCTCGAGATGCACCCGGTGGCGGCTGCCGAGCTCACGCGACGCTGGCTGGTCCGGGTTCCACTCACGCTGCTCCTGGCCTGGGCCCTCCATCGTGGGACTCGTCGCGTGTTCGCGTGGCTGGCGCGCCATCGTCCGTTCCGCGCGCTCGGGCGCACCCGTGTGGCGATCGGAGTGACGTCCGCCTTCGTG
>CAZYWA010000837.1:0-2346 GCA_964650975.1 uncultured bacterium | reverse complement strand
CTGGGAGGACTGGGGGATCAATCCGCCCGACTACGCCATCACCACCTACAAGGTCGACAAGACCTGCTCCGGAAACGGCGGCCCGGTCTTCTGTGACCCCGCGCCCAGCATCAAGGTGAATAGCGACACGGTGAACCAGGATGCCGAGTTCCAGTACGTCTACGGCGGCATGTTCGGCTCCGGGCCCAACCGCACCACGGTCCTCATGGCGGCCGCGTACCGGGACGAGCTGACGCTGCTTCCGACGGTCTTCGAGGGTCTCTTCGACCAACCGATCACCATCCAGCTCGATGGCTCGGTGACGCCTCCCACGGGCTGTACCGGAGCGACGCCCGCGACGTCGCTGCTGCCGCTTCCGGCGCTCGCGGTCGCGCTGGGCGGCTTGCGACGACGCAGTCGGACCCAACGGCAGCAACGCCAGCGGCGCGGCTGATCAACTCTCGGGGGGCGAGTCCCACGGCGTGGCCGTGGAACTCGCCCTTCCCGCCAGCCGCATGCGCACTCCTTCTTCCAGCGCCGCGAGCTCGGGGCTTCGCAGCAGCCACTGGGCCGCCAGATAAAGGACGATCCCACCGCCCACGGCGAGGCTCAGCCAGCCGGCGGCCACTCCGAACGAGCGTGGTGCCAGCCATTCGGTCCGTCCGCAGAGCCACCGCGCCCACGCGACCATCGGCACGCATGCGGCGAGCATGCGCGCCAGCGCGCGCAGCAATCCTCTCCCGTCGAGATCCCGCACCAGGCGCGCGCGCAGCTCGCGATAGGTGATCGCGAGCTGTACCCAGGCCGAGATCGAGGTCGCGAGCGCCAGCCCCGCGTGGCCGAGGATCCGCATCAGCACCAGGCTCGCGGCCAGGTTCACGCCGAACGCGGTGGCCGCGATCCGCGCCGGCGTGCGCGGGTCCTGCGACGAGTAGAAGACCTGGGTGAGAATCCGACCCACCGCGATCGGGACCAGACCCACGGCGTAAAGGGCCAGCGCACGGGAGGTCATCACCACGTCGTGGGCGTCGAAGACGCCGCGCTGGAAGATCACGCTCACCACGGGCAACGAGAGCGCCACCAGCGCCACCGCGGACGGGACCGTGAGGAATAGGATGATTCGCACCGCCATCTCGGAGGTCGCGCGCAGGTCCGCCTGACGGCCTTCGGTGGCTTGCGAGGAGAGCGTCGGCAGCATCGCGGTGCTGAGCGCGATCACGAACAGGCCGAGCGGGAGCTGGAACACGCGGTCGGCGTAGTGGAGCCACGAGATCGATCCCCGCACCAGCCACGACGCGAGCAGCGTCCCCATGAATACATTGGCCTGGTAGACGGCGATGCCGAAGGTGGCCGGGCCCAGGAGCCGCAGGATCGAGGCCACGTGCGGGTCGTGCCGCTCGAACCGCGGCCAGGGATCGAACCCGATCGCCCGCAGCACCGGCAGGTGAGCGGCAAGCTGCAGCACCCCCGCGGCGATCACCGACCACGCGAGGCCCAGGATCGGCGGATCGAAGAACCGCGTGAGCACCAGGGCGCCGGTGAGCAGCGCCAGGTTGTAGAGGATCGGATGGAACGCGGGCAGGAAGAAGTGATCGAACGCGTTGAGGATGCCCTGCGCCAGGCCCACCAGGCCGATGAACACCAGGTAGGGAAAGGTCACGTGAAGGAGCCGCGTGGCGAGGGCGAGCCGCACCGGATCGTCGAGGAAGCCGAGCGCCAGGACCCGCACCACGCCGCCCGCGCCGAGCGAGCCCAGGATCCCCACCGCGAGGACCACGACCGCGAAGAACGACCACGTGATGCGCGCGACGCGCAGCGCCGCCGCGTCGCCTTGGCGGGCTCGAACCTCGCGCAGCACCGGCACCATCGCGACCGTGAGCGTCCCTTCTCCGAAGAGCCGCCGCAGCGTGTTGGGGATGCGCAGCGCGACCCAGAAAGCGTCGGCCGCGGGCGTGGCACCGAAGACGTGCGCGATCGCCATGTCGCGCAGCATCCCGAGCAGCCGGCTCGCCAGCGTGACGCCGGCCACCAGCCCGGCTGCCTGCACGACCTTGCGGTTCTCGCTCATCGCGGCTCCCGCTCGCGAACCGGCGATGCGGCCGGAGGGACGCGCTCCGTCGCGTCCGCAGCGCCTGATCGCGATGGGACGCTGCGGCTGCGAGGGACCGCAGCCCTCCGGGCAGCGATCGATTCGAGATGTCGGCAGGGACCGGCAGGAGCCGGTCCCTCCAAACCGCAGAGCGAGACGGGGGCCACCACCGGGTAGTGTCTCACTTAGCCCACATGGCCCGGCTCGGACGTCCGGCGGCTGTGCGAGGGTGCTCGAGCCCGCGCCAACCGGATGCACTCGCTGGGTGTGAACCTCCA
>CAZYWA010000836.1:0-2355 GCA_964650975.1 uncultured bacterium | reverse complement strand
GTAAGACCTCGCCGTGGCCCGGGGGGCTCGTGAGCGGGGAGGGTGATCAGCGTAAATCGTGCGGAAGGAGAACTGAACCGGGGACGTCGATGGCGCGGTTCGCGGCTTCGGTGAGGTACGCCTTCGGATCGACGCCGCAGAGCTTCGCGGTCTCGAGCAGGCTGTAAAAGAGCGCCGCCACTTCGGTGCCGCGCTTCGAGCGCGACCCGTAGTGATTCTTACGTCCCACGACTGGACCGCGCAGCGCACGCTCGACGGCGTTGTTGTCGAGTGGCACCTGCGGGTCGTCGAGGAAGCGCGTGAGTCCCGCCCACATGCCGAGCATGTATTGAATCGCCTTGCGCAAGGCGCTCTCGGGACTCGCGCGCTGGGCGAGCGCCCAGTCGCGGATCGCGGTCACGATCGGTCGCGATCGCTCCTCGCGTACACGCCGGATCTGTTCCGGTAACGCATCCGCCAGTGAACGCTCGACCGCGTAGAGCTCACCGATGAGTTTGAGCGCGGCCGCCGCCTCGACGGGGTACCACGCCTCGATCTCGACGTACTTTCGACGCACGTGCGCCCAGCAATGCGCGAGCTTCAGACCCGGGCTGGCTCGGCTCAGTGCGTCGTAGGCACCGTACCCGTCCACCAGTGCCGTCCCGCGGTACTCACCGAGGATGGTCTTCGCCGCCTCCGCCGACCGACTCGCCAAGATCCGGTACGCCACCGCGTCCGGCGTCGCGATCGCCCACACCCACCAGCGCTTGGGAGACGACGTGTTTCCCATCAACCGCCACCAGGTCTCGTCGGCGTGCACGAGATCGGAGGCCAGGATGCGCTTCACCAGTGCGTCGTAGCTCGGTGTCAGGTGCTCCGCGAGAGCCTCGATCTGATCCCAGAGCGTCTGGCTCGTGACCACGAGCCCTTCACGCGCCATGATCCGCACCTGGCGCTCGAGCGGCAGGTGGTCGCCGTACTTTCCGGTCCCCACGTCGACGCCAAACTCCACCGAGTACCGCCCGCCGGGAATGAGCTTGCGCGGCCCCGGCGCCGTCACCACGGCGCCGTTGCACGAGCAGCGGTACTTCTGCCGACGATGGCGCACCACGTGGAAGGTGCGCATTTCGACGGTGATCTCGTCGCTGTCCTCGGTTTGGCCCGGCCATTCCGCGAGCGTGCCGCCACACGATGGGCAATCGCGCTCGCTTTCGGGCAACGCGTGGATCTTCTCCTGCACCGGCAGCTCTTGCTGCCGAGGGCCATGACCGCGAGCCGGTGCGGCCGACTCCTCGGCCGCCGGGCGCGACGAAGGACGGCGCTCGGACGAATCCCCGAACGCGCGATGCTCGAGTTTCGCGACCTGTTGCTCGAGCTTGCCGACCTCGCTCAGGAAGATGAGCTGCGCGTCCTCGCGAGCCGCTTCTTCGATCCGGCGTCGGAGCGTGTTGAGCTGATTCGTCAGCAGCTCGAGCTGGCGTTGTTGAAAAACCGCGATCTCGCGCAGCGTATCGGCGTCGCGAATCTGTTCGAGAGGACGCATCGCGGCGCGCGTTGTCTCACAGCACGGCTCCGATCGCAAGATCCTTTTCACACAATTCGCGAGGCGAGAGCGCGCGACGTCCGATGAGGTCGCTTCCTTCGAGAAAGAGCTGCAGCTCGGTCATCGTGAGCGTGAGGTTCGTACCCGTGCCGCGCCGGGTGAGGTCGGCAAATCGGCCTTTCTCGAGCCGCTTGGCGTAAAGGCAAAGTCCCGTGCCGTCCCAGAGCAACACCTTCGCTCGCTTTCGCGTGCGGTTGGTGAAGAGGTAGAGCTCACCGCTCAGCGGATCGCGGTGCAACACCTGGCGCACGAGCGCCGAGAGCCCCTCGAAGCCCTTGCGCATGTCGACCGGCGCGGTGCACGCCAGCACCCGCACGTGGCGCGAGCTACCGATCACGCGAGCGCGCGGACCACGGTGACGAGCTGGTCGAGATCGAGGCCCTCGACGCGGTGGCCGCCCGCGAGCACCAAGATCGGCCCCGCAGCGGCCTCTGGAACCGGGATCGCCGCAGCCCGAGGCGCGACCACCACTGGTCGAATCGCCGGTGCCGCCACGCGCATCCAGTGCGCGAGGGTTTGCTGCGTGAGCCCGAGCCCGCGCGCGACCCGCCACGGTCGGCGGCCCAACCGACGTTGCTCGTGCGTGTACGCCACGACGGCACGCCGCAGCTCCGCCGGGTAACGCCGGGCCTGGAACGGCTCACGTCCCCGGACCGCGGCAATCTCGCGCCGCAGGCGATTGGCAGTGATCTTCATCTCGACACCTCCCTCGGGAGGCGCGAGGATCAGCCAATTCGCTCACGATCGCCAGACGGGGTCCGGCGAGGACTTAC
>CAZYWA010000835.1:0-2356 GCA_964650975.1 uncultured bacterium | reverse complement strand
GGCTCGCTCCGGCGCGTGACGACATGGGCTCGGCACTTCCCGGTCGCACCGGTGGAGTCTCCGAGTGACCGGGCTCGCTCGCGCCCTCGATGTCGCGTACCGCGCGCACCAGTCGGTCTCGAGCGCCTGGGCCGAGCGCCGTCACGCACGCGACTTCGATACGGTCGAGGGATTCGTGCTGTTCGTGGGCTATCCGCGCAGCGGCCACAGCCTGGTGGGCGCGATGCTCAATGCGCACCGGAACGCCGTGATCTCCCACGAGCTCGACGCGCCTCGGTGGATCGATCGCGGCCTCACCCGCGAGCAGCTCTACGCACGCATCCTGACTCGGGCTCGCTGGTTCCACCTGCGTGGCGACCGCAGCAACTACCGGTACCGGGTTCCGGGAGAGTGGCAGGGGCGATTCGACGCGCTGCGTGTGATCGGCGACAAGCGGGGAGGAGCGGTGACGCGCCGGATCGCCCGCGATCCGGATTTCCTGGTACGGATTCGCGCTCTCGTTGGCGTGCCGCTGCGATTGATCCACGTGGTGCGAAACCCCTTCGACAACATCGCCGCCATCTCGCTCTGGCACGAGCTCTCGCTCGACCAGAGCGTCGAGCTCTACTTCGAGCATTGCCGCACCACCGCGAGCCTCGCGGAGCTCACCGGAGTCGGGGAAGTGACCACGATTCATCACGAGGAGCTGGTGCGGAGCCCGCGTCAAACCATTCTCGAGCTGTGCTCGTTCGTGGGTCTCGCCCCCGACGACGGGTACGTGGATGCGTGCGCACGCATCGTGTTCGAACGCCCGACCTTCACGCGCCGGCGCGTCGCGTGGTCCGCCCTCGCCCTCCGCGAGGTCGAACGGCGCTCGCGATCCTACCCGTTTCTGGCGAGTTACGACTTCGACGACGACGGCGGCCCGTTCTCCAGATGACCGCGCCCCGACCCGTCACCTGCGCCGCCACACGAGCTTGAAGAGCTCGTAGCGAACGCTTCGCCAGCGGCTCCGGCGATAGTGACGCCGGGTCATCGACTCGATCTCGCGACGGGCGGGCGGGTCATCGACACCCCGCCCGCGCTCACCGGCGACGATCGTCTCCACCAGCGCCGAGGAGGGAACGTAGTCCGCGAGCACGTTGACGCGCGGCCCGCGACCCGCGTTCCACACCGCGTGCGGCCTCAAGTTGTCGACCGCCCACACTTCTCCGGGCTCCATCTCGTACCAGAGGCCGTTGCAATAGAGGCGCTGTGGGCCATCGGCGTCGATCTGGAGGGAGAGCCGCACCGTGCCGCGAAAGAAGCGGGGCGTGTCCGTGTGGATCGGGATGAAACCGCCGGCTCTGAGCCGCGCGACGATGGCGCGACGGGGCTCGGCGCCGATGCGCTCGCGCAGCAGCACCCTGAGCTTCGGCAACGCAGCGAGCGGCGCGCGATCCTCGGGCGGCAGCGGCCGAGGGCCGCGTGGATGGCCGATCGCGAAGAACGATTCGACGTGCGCCTGGACCACCGGGTCGCGGTCGGCCCGGGTCCAGGTTCCCTGCGGCAGCCGATCGAGCTCGTCCCGGAGCGAAGCTGCGTCGACGGTGAATGGAAGGCGGATGCACCCCTCGATGCCCAGGTAGCGAAGCACACCATCCGACGGAGGCGGATCGGACGGCACCGGCAACGACGCCGCTGTCGCGCCGCTCATGCACCCACCGCCGCCGTTCCGCGGCCCTCCACGATCCGGTACGTGACGCAGCGATCCGGATACCGCGTTCGCCCGCTCACGGCCACCGCGTCGGGACGAACACGGCTCACCTCGACCGCAGCGCGAATCCAACCGGGTTCGGGAACGCAGTCGCCGTCCACCAGGCCGATCCAGTCGGACGCCGCGGCCCGCGCCGCCTGGTTCAAGAGCTCGCAGATCGACGCGTCTCCGGTCAGGATCCGGAGCGCCGGCACCAGCGCAGGAAGGTCGGCCGGCATCGGCTGTCCCGCTGGCGACGCGTCCACCAGCACCACCTCGACCGGCTCGTCGAAATCCTGCTCGGCGATGGCCCGGAGCGTCGCGCGCAGGTAGGTCCAGTCGTCCGCGGGTCCGCCGCCGTAGTCGGAAATCACCACCACGGTCATCGCTGGGCGCGCGGTGGACATCTCGGGGAGATCCTTATCACGCACCAGTGCCGACGGCGCTACTCGACCAGGACCCGAAGCTCGAGGCCCGCGTCCCCGCGGTCGATATAGAATTTCTCCAGCTCTTTTAGGTTTTGCTGAAGGACGGGGTGATGATCGGAATGCCCGAGCGCCTTGAGCGCCAAAATCGTGTTCAGCATCGCCGGGAAAATGGCCGCCAGGCCCTCCGAATGCTCGTTATGATCGAGCATCCACT
>CAZYWA010000834.1:0-2369 GCA_964650975.1 uncultured bacterium | reverse complement strand
GATCAGCCTCAAGACGCTCTACAACCGGCTGACCGCGTTCAAGAGCGGATAGGCGAATGCGGGCGCGCTGGCGCGCCATGCAGATCGCCATCTGTAACCGGGCTACACGATCCGTGTAAGAGCTGGCCTGGGCGACCCGGAGTGATGAGGCTGGGACCGGCCCGAAACCTAACGGGCACTGTGTGTCCAGCCACACGGCCATCGATTTCCCCGACGCTGAGCGAACCACGCCAGGTCGCGCATCGGCGCAGCCAGTTTGCTGTCGCCGCCGCCCGAGCCGGCACACGCATTGCTGCTGTATGCGTGAGTTGCGCGAGGCTGATGTCGAGGTCCGCGCTGGAGGATGCGATGAGCCTGATCCTACTCGTTCTGTTGGTTCTGCTCGTGATCGGAGTGCTCCCCACGTGGCCTCACAGTCGAAGCTGGGGGTACGGCCCGTCCGGCGGTCTTGGCGCCGTGCTTTTGGTGCTCGTCATCCTGGTGATGACGGGCAACCTCCACATCTAGCACCGAGCAGTTGTACCCCGGGTTTCTTCCAGACCCGCTGGGTTGAGAGTGCGCCTCTCGCTGATCCAGTCCGCGAGTAGATCGACCGATTCGATGCTGCACGAGTTTCTTGGCACTAACCACGACGAGATCGTTCGCCGCGCGCGTGCGAAGGTCGCCGCCCGATTTTCGCCACGTGCGATCCCCCGAGGAGCTGGAAACCGGTGTGCCGTTCTTTCTCTCGCAAATCGAGGCTGTGCTGCGCTCGGAAGAGTCGCCGCTCGGGGGGAAAGATCGTGTCATGAATGGAAGCGCGGCCGTGCACGGCCCGAAGCGATTGGCCGCACCCGGACCGCGCAGGTACCCTTCGGACACAACCTTTCGATGACTCGACGCCCGCGGCCCCGCGCGCGTACACAGTCACGGCGACATGCTGGAAAGCCGCACCCAGTGAACCCTTGGTCGCGAGTCCTTCTCACCGGAGCAACCGGGTTCGTGGGTGGACGTCTATACCCTGCGCTCGTCGGGGATGGCCATGCCGTGCGCTGCGGCAGCCGCGATCCGGCTCGCGCTGCGGCGGCCTTCCCCGAGCGCGAGTGGGTCCGCCTCGACGTCGATGAGCCGGGGACACTGGGACTGGCCCTGAACGGCTGCTCGAGCGCGGTCTACCTCGTGCATGGCATGTCGGAAGGTGGGGCGTACCAGGATCGCGAACGAGCTGCTGCGCAGGCGTTCGCACAGGAGGCGCGTCGAGCGGGTCTCGAGCGAGTCGTCTACCTCGGCGGTGTGCAGCCGCAAGGTCGCGCGTCGACGCACCTCGAAAGCCGGCGCGCAACGGGCGAGGCGCTGCGCAGAGAGTTCCCGGGCACCGTCGAGTTGCGGGCCGGGATGATCGTCGGCGCCGGGAGCGAGAGCTGGCGGATCTGTCGCGACCTTGCCACCCGGCTTCCCGTGATGGTCTTGCCGCGGTGGCTGCGCAGCCGGTCACAACCCGTCGGCATCCAGGACGTGATCGCGGGGCTGTGCGCGGCGCTGACGATAGGCGTGCCTCCCGGGTGCTACGACCTTCCTGGACCCGAGATCCTGAGCGCCCGGGAGATTCTGGTGCGGATCGCCCGCCTGCGCGGCATGGACCCCCTGATGGTCAGCGTTCCGGTGGTCACGCCCAAGCTCTCGAGCTACTGGATCCGGTTGGTCACGGACGCCAATGCTCAGCTCGCCACCGAGCTCGTCGAGGGGCTCAAGTCCGACCTCCTCGCAACCGGGCCGAGCCTGTGGGATCGGATACCCAAGCACGCTCTCGTGCCCTTCGACCAGGCGGCCAGGCAGGCGCTCGACGAGGAGCCCTCACCGTCCTTCGGTGCGTTCGTTGTCGAGTCGCTCGCGAGCGCCCTCGGCCCGATGGCCCCACCACGCCGTCTCTGAACCAGTCCCAATTTCGTCCCCAGGAGCGACCGACCTCATGCCCCACGTCGTGATCGAAGAAGCACCCGATCTCGGAAGCGCCTCGCGAAGCATCGAGCCTTCGGTGCTGCGAGATGAAAGCACGATCCTCAAGGTGGTCGATGTCTACCTGAACAGGGCCGGACGCACCGCGCTCGTCGACTGCGTAGTGGTGGAAGAGGGCAACTCTCAGACCTTCTTCGTGCAGCTCGCCCAGAAGGATCGGCAGGTCACCGTCCGGCTTCTTCCGGCGACCGATCCGGCAAAGAACACCGGCGTCAAGCGGGTCATGGCGCTCATAGCCAAGCAGCTTCGCGCCGCGAGCGTCGGAAGCCGTTTTGGGAAGACCAACCTGCAGGAGTTCTTGGGGTGAGCACGGATCGCGACCCGCCGGCGTGGCAGCGAGGGTCGAGCTCAGAATCGTCACGGCGCTCGATCTG
>CAZYWA010000833.1:0-2380 GCA_964650975.1 uncultured bacterium | reverse complement strand
GCGCATCCTCGGCCCCGACCCGAAACGAGATCATCGTTCCAGCGTTCCCGAACACTGCCGCACGGATCTCTTCCTCGAGCTGCCCCTGGTATTGGTGCGCGAGCGTGAGATAGAGACCGTACTTCCTCGACTCGGCCAGCGCGTCGGCGAACGCCAGCGTGACGAAGCTGTGGAACTCGTCCACGTAGAGATGGAAAGGCTTCCGGTCGCCTTCGGGAACGTCGGCTCGGCTCGCTGCGGCGAGCTGCATCTGGCTCACGAGTACTGATCCCAAGAACGCGGCGTTGTCTTCGCCGACCTTCCCCTTGGCGAGGTTGACGATGATGATCTTCCCTTCGTCCATCGCACCTCGGACGCTGAACGTGTTCGTCGACTGTCCCAGGATGTTCCGGAGCGGTAGCGCCGTTCGAAGCTGACCGACCTTGTTCAGAATCGGCGCGATCGCGTCCGACTGTGACCGGTACGAGAGCTTTTGAAACTCGTTCCGCCAGAACTCCAGAACCTCGTCGCCTTCAATCGCAGGCAGCACCTGCTTGCGGAAGTCCACGTCGGTGAGCAGCCGCGAGATGTCGAGCAGCGTGCTTCCCGGATACTGAACCAATGTGAAGAGCACGTGGCGGAGCACGTGTTCCAGTCTTGGTCCCCAGTACGTCGGCCAGATCCTCTTGAATATTGAGATCAGCCCCGAGACAACAAGGTGACGCTGCGTGGGCGCCACCTTCCGGAGTGGGTTGAACGCGACCGGGTGATCGAGGTCCGCGGCGTTGATGTAGATCACGTCGTCGACCCGCTCACGTGGAATTCGGTCCAGCACGGCCTCCGCCAGGTCACCGTGTGGATCGATGAGACCGAGGCCGGTACCTTCCGCGATGTCGGCGACCGCCATGTTGAGGAGCAGTGTCGACTTACCAGTGCCTGTTTTGCCGATCACGTACACGTGACCGGCTCGGTCGCGTTCGCGAATACCAAAGACCCGCCGATCTCTTCGGAAGTTTGTCACGCCAATGCGTGACCGACGCTGATTGTCCGAGACCCGCATCGCCATACCTCTCATGGTAGGCGGTACGCCACTCCGCACAAAGGCAGGTAATGAATCGACCGAGCAGCAATTCTGCCCGCCTTCTGCAATTTCGGCGAATGCGTACCATTAAAAGCAGCACCGAAACCTCGGTGCAGCACCCGAAACTACAGGAGGCTACACGATCATGGACAAGCAACAGATGTTGCCAAGGGAAGTAGCAGCGAGACTCGCACCTCTCGGCTCAACCGAGAACACTTCCGATCCCGACGTCACACTGAAGTTCTTCACGCCCTGGACAAGCTGGACGTGGTACGCAACAGAAGGAAGCGCCGAGGACGAAGACGGGGACATCGTTCCCTTCGACGATCCTCGTGTCACCGACGTGCGGTTCTTCGGCCTCGTGGACGGTCATGAGTGCGAGCTTGGGTACTGGGTCCTCAGCGAACTGCTCGCAGTTCAGGGACCTGGTGGGCTCACCATCGAGCGCGACCTCTACTGGTCGCCGAAGGCGCTGAGCTTGGTGCGCGAGGAGATCGGTCGATGACCGCGACACCGTCGACCAAACGGCGCAGGTCGATGAAGCTGACGCTCGACCTCCCCATCGTTTGCGAGGCGGCGTCCGAAGTCAGGTACTCATCGCCACACCTCCTCGCGGACTTGTTCCGAGAGGAGGCCAGAGCCGACCGAGAGTGCTTCTGGGTGATCCACCTCAATACGAACCACCAGATCCTCGAGCGGGATCTTGTGTCCGTGGGGACCGTGAGGGCCGCTCTCGTTCACCCGCGCGAAGTCTTCAAGAAGGCGATCCTGAACGGGGCGAATGGCATCATCACGATGCACAATCACCCAAGCGGCAGCCTGACACCATCCGCAGAAGACCTCGAGATGTGGCGCCGACTCGACCAGGCCGGCGAGATCATCGGAATCAAGGTTTTCGATCACCTCATCATCACGCCGTCGGGCAACTTCTACTCGAAGGCTCAGGCGGGCGCGTGACCCTCAGCGCCAGCTGAGAGTCCCGCGGCTCCGCGAACGTCGGTGCGACCGCGACCCGCCAGGCGCGTCGGCACCTTCCAGATCCAAGGGAAGCAGAAACCTCTGCTTCCCGTTTTTCTTCGATCAGTCGCATCGGCCTCCTTCTTACCGTTCAGCCGAACACCACACACTCGAACGTCGGTGCATTCCACGCATGGGTAGCCCATTCCGGACCAGCTCGCTCCTTCCGTCCATGCCGAGCGCACCATTCGCGTCGCGACATGGGGCGCTGACCGCGAACTGCATGCTGCGCGTCCGATTTGGGCGCGCTAGTAACCTCACGCTATCTGTCCCGCTTCGTCCTGCGCTCTCGCTCGTAGCTGC
>CAZYWA010000832.1:0-2384 GCA_964650975.1 uncultured bacterium | reverse complement strand
GGGGCAAATGACCGGCGTCGTGAACGAGCGCCTGAACCAGAGCGACCTCATCGACTGAATCGCGCGCGCCACGCGGCGAGCAGGCGCTTGGGCAACGACCGGTTGAAAAGGAGTGGAATCAGCACCCATCCCAGCGTCCAGGAGATCGGGCCGACCCATGACAGCGGCGTGTTCAGGACCGCGGTGGCGGTCTCGGCGCGCGCCCTGAGCTCGATGCTCTCGATCTCCTCGGGCGGTGTGGCCGCGGCGATGAATCCTCGCCAGCGCGCGTAGGCCCAGCCGAGTTGGCCCCCGCCGCTGGCCAGCGCCAGGCTGCCGCACTGGAGCGCGCGCGACGACGGCCCACCGGTGAGCGCCGGATCGCAGATGGCGAAGTAGATGAAGAAATAGATCAGCCCCGTTTGCACGAGCGTGATGGTCGTGTGAACCAGATCGGTCTGGCGCAGGCGGACCATGCGCTTCGAACCGACGTACCAGCAGATCACCGTGATCCCCACGCCCATGACCGCCCGCCAGAGATCGCGCCGGTCGGCGACCAGCGCCCCCAGCAGCCCGAGCGGCTTGCCGACCCAGCTCATGTCCTTGACCGGGGGCAGGTAGCTCAGCATGTGAAAGGCGATCAGCGCATAGACGATGTCGATGAACACCTCCAGCCGCCGGAGCGCGCGTGACGGCCCGCCGTCGGCGGTGGGGCCTGGGCTGCTGCCGAGTGAATCGAGTGGCGCGCGCGCGTGATCCAGGGTGCTCTCCCGTCGAGCGTGGCTCCTCGGAAGTTAGTCCCGGTCGGCGGAGATCCCTACTCCGGTTTGGCCCGTAAGTTCGGTTGGACAGATGTTTTCGGGATCAGTACGTTGCCGCCTCTTCTGAGGAGCGTGAGGCGATGGACGAGCGGATCGGAATCCTGGAAGCGTCTCGAGCGGGGTAGGGCGTCTTGCCAAGACGGTCCGGTGTTGAGGGACCCCCGGACCTCAAGGAATTCGCCCCGGCCCACCGAAGTAAAACTAGGCGCCCCAGCCCGTCCCTCCGTTTCCCGACCCCATCGACCACTGTTGAGCGATGCCGAGCCTCGTCAGTGCATCCCACTGTCGTTTAAGGGCTCGCGCGGCTCAGACAATATCCAGTCGTGTGCTCGCTCTGGAAGTTTCATCACTTTGGTCCTCTCCAATCGCGGTAAGTCATGCACGACCAAGTCGGACTATTGGGCAGCCCGCATTGGCAAACGATACTGTCTATTCCCACCCCGTAAGCGCACGCGTTTCCATAGGAGCGACAAGATCCACCGTTGTCCGGTTGCGAGAGGGGACAAGGAGGCGGCGGTTCGGCCTTGACAACGCCACTGCAGCGCCAGACCGACGTGGTCTGCTCGGTTACGCAATCACATACTTCTTCACTAGGCTCTTGTCCATAGAGGCAGCGAACGGTAGCCATTTCGTTCAGCCCGCATGGCTGTCCGCTGGTCGGACGCTCCGAAGGGCACTTCAGGCTGAATTCGGCAGGCTTTGCCGACGGCGCCGCTCCGTCCGCTACGGCCGTCGTCGATGAAGATTGCGCTACAGGAGTCCGCTGCTCGGCTGGTGGTTGAGGCGGTTCGACCTCCGGCCCACGCTGGGCGCTTCCCAGCGCGCGACCGAAGGTCTCGTTGGATTCTGCGTTCACTTCACCGCCATCGGGGGTCCTCGCCCTCGCCGTGAAGCGGCGAACACCGAGGAGCACGAGAACGGTGAAAATAGCGAGCGCTAAGACCGTCGCCTTCCGGGTCATGAACCAGAAGTATCTACCTGTTCCAGAACGACACCGCCACCGCCTGCGCAGTCGTATGGTACGTGAACCTCGTGCAACTAGGGTTGAGTGGACTTGTAGCGGTCAAACCTCGATAGGTGAGTCCTGCCGTGCCAGTGACATCTGTGCCATTGGACATTCTGTCGTAGTCGCCCCAGTATCCGCGGAGGTCGACGCAAGGCACTTGCGGCCCGTCTGAATAAAGAGCGGCGAAGCTGTTTGCGCTCGGAAAACTGCCCGTCCAAAGGTCGAGTTGATTGCCGCCAACGAAGCGAGACGTGTTGTAGAAGCTGAGCAACCATAGGGGAGTGCCATTCGCCCGGGTGCCGGCAGTAATGGCGGGTCCCCATTGGTGGCCGCCGAGGTTGTCGGTGTTCCAGACAGCCGGCTGCGAACAAGTGATCGGAGTGCCGGTCGTGCACTTCGCGACATGAACTTTGTGATTTCCACCGATGACGGTAACGAAGGCGACACGCACCTCCTGAGCGCCATTCTCGTTGAGCCCGATATCCAAGTCGTATTGAGGTCCGCCAGGACGAAGGGTTCGATCAGAGAGCGCTACTTCCGCCGTCGTGACCGAAGTCGCCACCGTGACCGGAGTTGAC
>CAZYWA010000831.1:0-2385 GCA_964650975.1 uncultured bacterium | reverse complement strand
CCCGTGAGCTTGAGAAACTCCGTGTTCTGCATCGCGGCCCGGACCCGGTGGCACATGTACCAGGCGGTCTCGTACGAGCCGAAGCCGAGCATCCGGTGAATCTGGAGGGCGCTCATGCCCTTCTTCGACTGGCACATGTAGAAGATCACCTGGAACCA
The DNA here is from genome assembly GCA_964650975.1 of uncultured bacterium. GTDB lineage: Bacteria > JADJOY01 > JADJOY01 > JADJOY01 > JADJOY01 > CAZYWA01. Next base: position 2,227 of record CAZYWA010000831.1, on the reverse strand, counting down.
CTCGGTGAGCGGGCGGTTGGTGTTCTCGAAGATCGTGCCGACGATGGGCGAGAATCGGTACCCGTTCTTCGCGCACGCCTTGCAGACCCATCGGAACGGCTTGGCGAGCTTGTAGATCTTCGCCTTGGAGTCGCACCGGGGGCACGTCACACCCTCCGGCCAGCGCTGCTCGACGAGGTAGGTCAGGCACTGCTCTTCGGTGGTGAACGCGGCCCGGAAGTCCTTGATGTTCATCATGGTGAGGTCAATATATGACCCCTACCCCGCTGGTGTCAAGTCCCGGATAGTCCCCATTAAAAAGGGAGATGGCGCCCTCAATTCCCGGGCCGAGCGGGTCCGGGAAAGCGCCCGCCAGTCCCGCGCCCCCGCCACCCTGGCCAACTACGCCCGCGCCTGGCGCCAGTACGCCGCGTGGTGCGCCCACGAGGGTCGTGTCGCGCTCGAGGCGGACCCCGGCGCCGCAGCCGCCAACGTCGCCGAATACCTGCGTGACCGCGCCGACGCCGGAATGAAGTGGCCCACTCTAGGACTCGACCTAGCCGGTATCAGTTTTCGGTATCAAGACGCGGGGTTGCAGACACCGAGCCAACACCCTGGGCTGAAGCGCTTCACTGCGGGCCTCCGCCGGGAGCTTGGCCGCCCGGCTCGCCAGAAGGCACCGGTCACCGAGGGCGAGCTGCGCGCCATGCTCGCCACCCTCCCGGTGACGCTCGTCGGGATCCGCGACCGTGCGCTCCTCCTGGTCGGCTTCGTCGGCGCGTTCCGCCGCTCCGAGCTGGTCGCCTTGGACGTCGAATCCGTCGCAAACGACCCCGCCGGAGCCACGATTTCCCTCGATCGGTCCAAGGTGGACCAAGAAAGTACCGGGTTTGCCAAGGCGATGCCCTTCGGATCGACGCCGGAAACCTGCCCCGTACGAGCGCTGCGGGCGTGGCTCGAGGCGGCGTCGATTACCGAGGGGCCGCTGTTCCGATCGGTCGATCGGCACGGGAACGTGGGCGCCGGGCGAACCGACGGGCTCACGGTGGCGCGAGTGGTGAAGCGCGCTGCCGAGGAGGCCGGCCTCGACCCGGATCGGTTCTCGGGTCACTCGCTCAGGCTCGGGTTCGTCACCACGGCGGCACGGCGTGGCTGCACCGAGCGATCAATCGCGAACCAGACGGGCCACCGGTCGATGCTCGTGCTGCGCGGCTACATCAGGCGAGCGAACGTCTTCGAGGAAAATGCGGCGGTGAGGGTAGTGATGTAGCTCAGGCGCGGGCGGCGATTTTAGGGGCGTCCCGACTGGCGGGTGCACGGCTTTCCGGACCCAGGACGCGATTTCCACAGGGGGCCGCTGCCCGGGTATTGTGTGGGGGGTGACGAAGGCCGGGGTGACCGCTCGTTCTGCGATGTCAAGAGGCTGCTCAGCATTGATTCGTGCCATTATCCGAGGGCCCCGATGCAATAGGACACCCATGCCTGCGAGCCGACGGCGCTGGCCCGGATCCATGGCTGGACTTCACCTCTTCGCGGCGCTCGTCTTCGCTCGCGAGGCAAGCGCGGTGGGGACAATCACAGTACGTCCGACCGGGCAGTTCCCGCGCGACCTGCTGAACGTGCAGACCGCGGTCGACGCCGGCGGGGTGGTGGTGCTGAAAGCGCTCGACTCGCGAAATGTGCCGCGCGCGTTCAATTTCGGCCCGGCGGTGTCGGCGAATGTGGGCGGCACCGGTGTCCATATCGCCGCGAAGAGCGTCTCGATCTACGGCGAAAAAGTGGGCACGGCCGTGACCACGATCGCGGGAGGTACCGCTCCTCTCCTCGTGGAGGCGCAGGTGCAGGCCCGCATCGAGGGCATCCGTTTCGATGGGCCCTACAACGCTGCGATCCTGATCACGTCGTCGGGCGGGGCTGAGATCATCGGTAACCAGATCGAGAACGTCGTCCCCGCTGCCATCGGCGGTGGACTAGACCAAGCCGACGCCATCGATGTGATCGGGCCGGGCCTGTTCTCCGGAACGATCCGCATCGACGACAACCTCATCGAGGGACTCGCCGCGGACTTCTCGATCGGCATTCAGTGCGACTCGGTGTCCACCAGCGTCGAGATCGCGCGCAACACCGTCTTGTTCCCGGTATCCGCTGGGAGTTACGAAACCGATGGCATCGACGCGTTTCGAGGGAGAAAGGACGTAACGATCGCCGACAACACACCGTCCAGTGTGCCTGCCGCCAATCCAGCGAT
>CAZYWA010000830.1:0-2395 GCA_964650975.1 uncultured bacterium | reverse complement strand
CGAAGAACGCGTCGAGATCGCCGTCGCCGTCGATGTCCCCGAAGCCGACCTCCCCCGAATGCGTTGGGAACTGGATCGCATTCGGGATCAGCGCTCCGAACGCGGGGCTGGTGGCCGAACCGGTGTTCGGAACGAAGAAGAGCGCCCCATACATCCCTCCGGCGAGGTCGAGGTCACCGTCGCCGTCGAAGTCCGCCAGCGTCGGCCCGGCCGGCCACTCGCAGCAATGCAGGCCGAACGCAGCGATCGAGGGGCTGGCGAAGGCCGGACTCGCGGCGTTGCCGGTGTTCGCGAAGAAGCTCAGGTCTGTGCCGTAGCGTGCGCCGTCGAAGAGATCGAGGTCGCCGTCGCCGTCGATGTCTCCGAGCAGTGGCTCGGCGAACTGACGACCGAGGGATCGCAGCCCGAACGGGTTCGTGAGCGGGCCGGCGAACGCCGGAGCAGTCCCCGAGCCCGTGTTCTCGAAAAAGAGCGTGTTTCCGTTGTCGTCACCGATCGGGAGATCGAGGTCGCCGTCCCCGTCGATGTCGCCGAACGCCGGCTTCCAGAGATAGCCCGCGTCACCGCTCAGACCGAACGCGCTCACGGAGACCGGTCCGAAGGCCGGGCTCCTCGCGGTACCGGTGTTCTCGGCGATGAGCGCAGCGCTGTTGCTCGTCCAGGCGAAGGCATCCAGGTCTCCGTCTCCGTCGAGGTCGACCATCACCGGCTCCTCGAAGCCGGGAAGCTTGCCGAGGTCGATCGACGGACTCATCGTCGGCGCCGGCAGCCCCGATCCCGGAGCGTGATCTCTCTATAGGTGCGCCTGCCCAGGCCGACCGTGAACGCGCCACCGGCGCCGACGGCGCTTCGACCGCGCTGATCGCCCAAGTTCCCCTGAGGAGTACCCGGACCGCCCACGTGGCGCTTGGCGGCGTTTCAATCCCTGTGGAGGGGGTAGGGCGTTCGCCGGCACCGGCCTCCTCGACAGACGGCTCCGCCGACGTCGCGCCCACGCGCGCCGCGGGCTGAACCGTTGGCGGAGGTGTGCGCTGATGGCCGAGCTCTCTCTCGAATCTGAAGTGAACCAGTGGACGTGCCCATGAACGAGCTTCACATCGAAACCGTCCCGACCGATGCGCTCATCCCGTATGCCCGGAACGCCCGCATGCACACGCCCGAGCAGATCGCACAGGTGGCGGCGTCGATCCGGGAGTTCGGGTGGGCCAACCCGATCCTGGCCGACGAGGAGCGGACGGTGATCGCCGGCCACTGCCGGCTGGCCGCCGCCCGGAAGCTCGGCATGGTCGACGTGCCGACGATCGCGCTTCGGGGGCTCAGCGACTCCCAGAAGAAGGGCCTGTCCATCGCCGACAAAAAGCTCGCCACCAACGCCGGCTGGGACGAGGAGCTGCTCCGTCTGGAATTGGAGGAACTGGAGAGCCTCGGTCTGGGCATGCCACAGGTAGAACGCCGGGCGAGAACCAGCACCTCCATAGCGGGAAGCTCGTCGTCGAACACGTCGAGAAGCCGATTCCGACATGGGCAAAGGAGGAGGGGTGATGGATGCTCAAGTGGCGAGGGTTAATCGACTCGCGATTGCCGCGTAGCTCCGATTCAGGGAGGAACGAGATGACCTCACTCGGCGTGCAGATTGAGAATTCAATTGCAGTGACATCGCTCTTGGGCGAATGGTCCGATCTCCACGATGCCCAAATCGTTCGGCTCGCACTCGACTCCGACGGCGCCCCATCACCGACACTCGAGCTGGACCTGGTCCTGCCGGCGAACTATTCCGCGCTTTTTCCCGGATCCGCTGGAAAACCACACCTACGTTTGGTGCTGCGATTTGGTCGAGTGCTTCGGTTGAGACTCGCCGATTTTTGGCCGCAGAACGTCATATTGGAGTTCACCATCACGCCGTACGCGAGGCGCACCATGCGCGTCATGTGGACGAGGTCGGTCGGGTGCGAGGCGAGTTTCTTATGCGACACTGCGACGGTGGTACAGGTGGCCCGCGTGGATGTGGCGTAGCGTGCGGTCGAGGCCTGAGCCTGCTGAAGGAGAACACCATGGCGACCATCCGAGTCCGGCTCCACGCTCACCAACGCCAGGTGGTCTCCGAGGCCCGCCGCTTCAACGTCCTCATGTGCGTAGCGCCGCCGACTTCGCCCAGCCACCGATCCCAGCAGGGTGCAGACGCGGTCCCGTCAACGCATGGCGACGCAGATCAAACTTGACGAGAAACGTCATACCAGACGAGAAATGTCAGGGTGACGCTCTTGGCGCACCCGCCGCGGGTCGGCGGTAGGGACCCAGGCTCGACGGACGCGCGGGGTAGCGATATTCGTAATCGTTTCCATCGCTTGGATGATGGTTCTTACGAGGCGGCGCTCAGGTCTCGATCATCCCGATT
>CAZYWA010000829.1:0-2439 GCA_964650975.1 uncultured bacterium | reverse complement strand
GGTCGAATGGACCGTCCATCTCGTTCGCTTCGACGAGCAGCAGACCCTCGACCGAGCGCATCGTGAGCGCCTCTCCGGCCGCGAACCCACCCGCCAGCGCCCATCCGGTTCCGCTGGTCTCGCGCAGCAGCGCCACGGCGAAGCATGCGAACGCCGCGAAGCACGCCAGCGCCGTCGGCTCGTCGCTCATGAGCGTGCCGCCCGAATCGCCGGCGAGCGGCGACAGCGCCCAGAGCGATCCAGCCGCGATGCCCGCGCCGATCGCCACGTTGCGATAGCGGCGCGCGGCGGGCGCGTCGCTTCCCAGCCAGTCGACCGTTCGCGCGGTCGCGAGACCGATCCCCACCGCCAGCGCCGCACCGAAGCATGCGGTGACCCGCCACAGCTCCGAATCCGGAACGCCCGCGCGCAACGCCAGCGCTTGCACCACCGGCCAGCCGGGCGAGTAGCGCGGCCGCACGCGGTGCGGGCCGACTTGCAGCAGAAACGTGCCGTCGTCGGCGAGCGAATGAGCGCTCGCCGCGTACTCGAGCGCGTCGGGCGAGGGCAGGAAAGCCGCACCCTTTCCCTGCTGATACCAGCTCCACCGGGCGCCGACGGCGAGCGGCACCACGATCGCCACCAGCAGCCACGTCCTCACCGGCGGCACTCTCTTACCGGCCTTCGGCGAAGGGTGCTAAATGACCTTGAAACCACGCGACGTCGCGCGTCGCGAGCCGGGCCGACGAGGTATCGATGAGCGCCACCAAGACCATCGCCGAAGAGCTGGGCTTCGCGAAGGACGCGAAGCTCTTGATCATCAACGCCGACGATTCCGGCCTCTGCCACAGCGCCAACATGGCGACACTGCGGGCGCTCGAAATGGGCGCCGTGACCACCACCACGGCGATGCCTCCGTGCCCGTGGTTTCCCGAGATGGCGATCCTCGCCGCCGACAACCCGGACCTCGACGTGGGCCTCCACCTCACCGTCAACTGCGAGTGGAAGCGCTATCGATGGGCGCCGGTCGCGGGACCCAAGGCGGTGCCGAGCCTGGTGGGCGCGGACGGCTTTTTCTGGCCGACCGAGGACGAGACCGTCGCCAACGGCACCGTCGAGGACGTGCGCACCGAGATGCGCGCACAGATCGAGCGAGCGCTCACCCTCGGGCTCAAGCCCACGCACATCGACAACCACATGGGACCGATTCACTATCGGCGCGATTTCTTCGAGGCGATGGTGGAGATCGGCCACGAGTACGGGTTGCCGTCGCGGGTGCCCTTCTATCACGACGTGGCGGAAGCTCACGACATGCCGTGCATCCAGTCGTTCGGCATGTACTACGCGCCGGAGGGCGGGAAGAAGGAGAAGTTCGAGCTCTACGAGGCGCACGTCCGGGGCCTCGAGCCAGGTGTCCACGAGATCGCCGTGCACCTGGCCGACGACACCGAGGAATGGCGCGAGCTCTGCTTCGTGGCCAACGACGATCATCCGTGGGAAGACCGGCTCCTCGACTACCAGTACGTGACGGCGCCCGAGACCGCGTCGCTGTTCCGCGAAGTGGGGGTCGAGCTCATCGGCTACCGGGCGTTGCAGACGCTGTGGAAGAAGCGGCTGGGGTCGGCTCGCTGAAAGCCTCTGGGCGGGGTTGGACCGAGCTGGTGCTGTGCGTCGCGCCGGCCGTGGCGGACGACGCCGCGTTCCTGCTGACCGAGCTGGGCGCGCAAGGCGCCTGGCAGGAGCTGGGGGTCGAGGATCGAGGCTCGGTGGAGCTGCGTGCGTACGCAGCCTCGGACGAGACCGCGCGCGAGATCGTCGCCGACATCGAGCGCCGCGCTCCCGGCTGGCTCCGGGCTCCAGCGCTGGTTCGCCCACTGGTCCCGCGGCCGTGGGCCGAGCTCTGGAAGAAGCACTTCAGGCCGGCGCGCGTGGCGCCGGGGGTGTGGATCGCGCGGCCGCGCGCTCGCGTGCCGCTCGAGCGCGGTGACGTGTGCGTGCGGATCGAGCCGGCGAACGCGTTCGGCACCGGCCTCCACGGCAGCACGCGCGTCTGTCTCCGTCATGTCCGGCGGATCGTGGGAGCCAGGAAGACCCGACCGGCGCGAGGAATATCGAACGTGCTCGACGTGGGAACCGGGAGCGGCGTGCTGGCGATCGCGGCGCTCGCGCTGGGCGCCACTCGCGCGGTGGGAGTCGATGCGGACGTCGAGAGCGTGATCGAGGCGCGCCGCAACTCGCGTCGCAATCACGTCGCGGCTCGGCTGCGGCTGGTCGCCGGAGGTCCGGAGACCGTGCGCGGGCGCTATCCGCTGGTGCTCGCGAACCTGACCGCGCCGACGCTCGCCGCGATCGCGCCGGTGCTGGTCGAGCGGGTGGAGAAACCGCGCGGCATCCTGGTGGTCGCGGGCATCACGCGTGACGAGGAGGACGAAGTGCGACGCCTCTTCGCGCGCCGCGGGC
>CAZYWA010000828.1:0-2451 GCA_964650975.1 uncultured bacterium | reverse complement strand
GGTGCCGAGCGGGTCGAGCCAGTCGGAGAGCCGCGTGGAGCGGGTACCGCCTCCCACCCACGAGACCGAGAACCGCCCGTAGTAGTCCGAGAGGTTGTCGCCGGTCGCTCCGCAGGCCGATGGGCCGTCGTGGAGCTGACCGATGAAGCGATGCTCGGCGTTGTAGAGAGGCGCGCCCGAAGAGCCGTTCTCGGTGACGCCCGGAACCGTCGGATAGTAGGGCGGGGCTTCCGCCCAGTGGACCCAGATGTGCGTGCCGTCGCCGGGGGTGAGGTTGCCGTAGAGGCTGGTCGTCGTCGTAGGGGTGGTCGAGAACGTGATGCGCTTCTCGGCCGTGCCCGGATGGTGAATGGCCGCGCAGGCACCGGTGCTGGGCGGGTCGCCGGGGCCGGCCGCGGGGGTGCAGTCGAAGTCACCCAGGCCCGGGCCGCCGGGGGTCTGCCACGGCGTGCGGTCCCACCCGGCCCAGTAGAGACCGAACGCGGGATCGATGGGACCGTCGAGCTCCACCAGTGTGAAGTCGGACGCCGCGTCGGTGGCGCGAAAGATGGCGCCGGTGTTGTAGTCGGCGAGCGAACCGTCGCCGGGATTGCCGCTCGCGGCCGATCCCGGCACCCGGCAGGTCGAGTTCTGGTAGTTCCAGTAGACCACCAGGGACGGGGCATTGCGGGCATCGATGCCGCAGTGGTGTGCCGTCATGAAAAAGGGCCGCTTGTCCTGCGCGGTGTTGTTGACCAGCGAGCCACTGCAGTAAGTCGCGCCGCCGGTTGAAATGACGCCCACCGCCTGCGACGTGATTCGCCACGGGTCGTCCGGGTCCATGCACGCGACGTCCATGTTGCATGACCCCGACTTCTCGCTCGCTGCCCCGAAGCCGCGGTATCCCTGGCCGACCTGACCGAGCTGCAGGTCGAGGGCCGCGCGCTGCGCCGCGGGAATGGTGACCTCGATCACCACATCGCTGGCGAGCATCACAGGGGTCCAGAGCTGTCGGTGAGCGTTGTTGTCGTTGGCCGTGAACGGGCCACGCTGCTCCCGTCCGTCGGCCGAATAGAGCAGCAACCGTCCGCCCGGCGGCATGTCGAAGCGCGTGAATCCGAAGTTGAGCGAGTAAGCCGCTTTCGCGCGGACTCGGTAGCGCCACACGAGCTTGCTCGCGCCGATAGGTTCCCACAGCCCGTCGGTCTCGGGGGTCACGCTCGCCTTCACGGGAACGGCGAAGCGCGGCGGCAGATCGAGCGACTGGCGGAACCCGTCCTCTTGGCTCAACGCGGCGTGGTCCAAGCGTGGTAGGTCGAGCGTCTCGACCCGCGACAGAGGCTGCAGCGGAAACTGGCTGGCGCTCGGCGTGGCCGAGGGAGCGTCGGCGGCCCACGCGGCGCCGACGCTCACCACGATGCAGGCGAGGAATCCAACCCCAAACCGGCGACAGGAGCGAGCGGTTCTCACGAGTACGTCCAACCCGAATGGTACTGGTCTGCGAAGAGCGCCGCCACGCGGCCGGCATCTGGGTCTTCCTCGCCTCGATTTCGACCGAGAATGTACTGCTCGCCCTTCAGGCTCTCCCCCGGATAGAGTCGGACTTCCCGGGCATCCGAGGAGGATGGCCATGGCTCGCGGCGCTCGCGCGCGCTGGATGTGGTCGTTTGGCATTTTGGTGTTGTCCGCCGCGGCGCTGGGGCTGATGTCTTGCTCGGGTGGCGGCTCAAATGCCACGCCAGCCCCACCACCTCCTCCACCGGCGATCGATCCGGCCCGCTTCCAGGTCGCGCTTGGGGGCGCCGGAAACGAGTTCCCCGTCTATGTCGCGGCACTCGATGCCGGCGGTGTGCTGATCGCAAGCACCACCCAGTCTTTTGGGGCCGGCGGCGACGACGTGTGGATCGTCGAGACGGACGATGTGGGGACGATCACACGGCAGCGGACCTGGGGTGGCGCGAACGACGACGACCTGCTGCGCGCAGACCGAACGACAGACGGCGGACTCGTTTTCCTCGTGGCCCACGGGACCCAACGAGAGGCGGTCCGCCTGGACGCGAACTGGCAGGACGTGTTCCGAATCGGAACGGACGCGAGCGTCGTGCGAGCACTCGCCAACGACGACGTGGCGCTCGCTGGCACCTCGACCGATCCGGCAAGCGTCGGCTTAGCATTCGTAACGCGCATCGCGCCTGACGGCACGGCGCTCTGGCGAGCGGATCTGCCGGGACCGTCAGCCACGGAGGCGGCGGACGTAGTCGAGGCCCCAGGCAGCGATCTCGCGATCGCGGGGATCACGAACTTCGGCATCTTCATTCAGCTTCAGAAATACCTGACTGACGGCGTGATTCGATATGAAGACCTGATGGACGACTGGTGGGACGTGGATGAGAAGCGCGGGCAGGTTCGCGGGGAACGAACCGGGGCGCGGATTGGAATTGGGGATGTGGCGGACGTGGTGATCGTCAAGGT
>CAZYWA010000827.1:0-2453 GCA_964650975.1 uncultured bacterium | reverse complement strand
ATCGCCGCGACGTCGAGGCGCGCGACCAGCCGTGGCTCTATCGCTGCGCCGGGTGGCTCGATCTCGGCGTGCCGCTCGGCGCCGGCACCGACGCGCCGTTCGGCGACGCCGATCCGTGGGCCGCGATGCGCGCGGCGGTCGACCGGCGCACCGCGGGCGGCCACGCGATGGGCGAGGGCGAAGCGCTCTCGCCGGAGCGGGCGCTGGCGCTCTTCACGTCCGCGGCTGCGGCGCCGGGTGGGCCGTCGCGACGGGTGGCCATCGGCGAGCCGGCCGATCTCTGCCTCCTCGACCTGCCCTGGCGCGACGCGCGCGAGCGTCTCGCGAGCGAGCAGGTTCGTGGCACGCTGATCGGCGGACGCGTGGTGTGGCTGCGCGAGCGGTGAGCCGGTGCCGGTCCAGAGCCCGTCCTCGTTCTCGCTTTTCGTCGAGTCGCTGCTGCGCCACGGCTTGCGCGAGACGCTGGCGAGCATCCGCGACGAGCGCCGCTACGACCGCGAGCACGGCGTCTCGACCGCCGGCCGGGTGCGCGTGGAGGAGCTGGGCGGCCTCACCAAGCGCCAGGCGTTTCATTCGAGTGAGTACCAGCCGGTGCCGGTGCGGCTCTTTGGCGCTGCTGTCGCGACCCTGCCCGCGGAGAGCCAGAACGGGCTCTTCGTCGATCTCGGCTGCGGCAAGGGGCGTGCGCTGATCCTCGCCGCGGAGCACGGCTACCGGCGGCTGGTGGGCGTCGAGCAGTCGGCGGCGCTGGCGCGGCTCGCCGAGCAGAACGTCGCCGCGTTCGCCGCGCGCCGCGGCCTCGAGCTGGACGTGCGCATCGCGGTGGGCGACGCCGCCGATCATCGTTTCGCGGCCGAGGACTCGACGGTGTTTCTGTTCCACCCGTTCGGCAGGCGAGTGCTGCGGCGCGTGATGCGGAACCTCGAGTCGTCCTTCGCCGGCGATTCGCGGCCGCCGCCCTGGCTCACGCTGGTGTACGTGAATCCACTGCATGGCGGCGTGGTCGCGGAGGCGGGGTTTCTCTCCGAGGTGGCGGTGGGTAGCACGCGGGTGCCGGGGACCCTCGACTGGGCGGTATTCGAGAGCGCTCAGCCACCCTCACGAGGTGCTTGCAAAAAATAAGACAAGATGATCTTGAATTTCACTACAATCAGATATTGAAAAACAAGACAAACAGCTCTTCAATCCGTCTGGATGTAGCCCGGATTCTGCTTGAAACGAGGCATTTTCGTGCCTCCAGGTGCCTCGGACCGGTTTCAGCGGTCCGTGCGTACCGGTTCGATGGCTCCGGCCGCCGTCAAGGCTCGAATCTCGGCTTCCCCCAACCCCAGCAGCTCGCGGAACACGTAGTCGTTGTCGCAGCCGATGACGCCGCCCGAGAACGCGGTGCGCCCGGGCGTGCCGCTCATGCGGAGCGGAATCGCGTTGGCCATCACCGAGCGCTTCGAGCGATGGGGTATCGCCTCCGCGAAGCCGCGCGACGCGAGCTGCGGGTCGTGGCTCCACAGATCGTCGATGGTCTGCACCGGTCCGGCCGGGACGCCGGCGGCTTGGAGCTGCTCGGCCGCCGCGAGCGAAGCGAGCGCTCGCGTCCACTCTTCGATCGCCGCGTCGATCTCGGTGCTTCGCTCGCGGCGCCGCTCGATCGTCGCGAGCGCATCGTCGCTGGCCCAATCGGGGCGGCCGATCGCCGCGGCGAGACGGCGCCACTGATTGTCGGTCTGCGCGGCGATCGCGACCCAGCGGTCCTCGCCGAGCGAGCGGTAGATCCCGTGGGGAACCGCGTGGGCAGCGGCGTTTCCGGGGCGGCCGGGCTCGCTGCTCCGGAGGCTCGCGTCGAGCAGCACGTCGCCGATCGCCGCCGCCACGCATTCGTAGTGAGCGAGATCGATGTGCGAGCCCTCGCCAGTGCGCGCGCGGTGATCGAGCGCCGCCAGCACCGCCACCAGGCCGTGGATGGCGCTCAGCGCGTCGGGGTACGCGAACTGGGTGACGGTGCACGGCACGTGGGCGAAGCCGGAGAGCGTGGCGAGACCGGAGACGGCCTCGATGTTGGGTCCCCAGGTGGGCTGCCTGGCGAGCGGTCCGGTACCGCCGAAGCCGGTGGTGCTGAGCATCACCAGGTCGGGCCGGTGGCGAACGAGCTCGCCGTAGCCGAGGCCGAGCTTCACCGCGGCGCCGGCCAGCATGTTCTCGATCACCACGTCGGAGCGCGCGATCAGGCGGTGCGCGAGCTCGACGGCGCTCGGCTGGGTGAGGTCGAGCGCCACGAATCGCTTGCCTGCGTTCCAGTCGGTGAACCACGGCGATTGATCCGGCTTCGGCGTGCGATCGGCGGCACCCGGCGGCACGTAGAGACGCACCACGTCGGGACGCGCGTGCGATTCGATGCGGATCACCTCCGCCCCCGCCCACGCCATCCACCGCCCGACCCACGGTCCCGCCATCCCCGC
>CAZYWA010000826.1:0-2457 GCA_964650975.1 uncultured bacterium | reverse complement strand
TCGAGCATCGCTGGGAGAAGGTGCTGCACGATGGCGTGCTGCCGGACAGCGCGCTGCCGTCGCAATCCGCTCCGCTCGCCGCTCCGCCGGCGGCGTTGCTCGCGGGCCTCGCTTCGTCGCCCGAGCCGAGCGCCTCGTCGCTGGAGCTGGCGTTCACGCCGTCCTTCACCGTGTACGACGGACGTTTCGCCAACATCGGCTGGCTCCAGGAGCTTCCCGAGCTCACCACCAAGGTGACCTGGGACAACCCGGCGCTCATGAGCTACGCGACCGCGCGCGAGCTGGGGCTCGTGGACGAGGACGTCGTCGAGCTCACCGTCGGCGAGACCAAGGTGGCGGCACCGGTGCTGATTCATCCGGGGCACGCCGAGCACAGCATCTCGCTTGCACTCGGCTACGGACGGCGCGCCGCCGGGCGGATCGGCAACGGCGTCGGCGTCGACGCTTACCCGGTTCGGACCAGCAAAGCCTCCGCTTACGTGACCGGCGTCAAGCTCGCCAAGACCGGCAAGAAACGCACACTGGCCGCCACCCAGAACCACTGGATCATCGACGACCTGGGCGCCAAGGAGCGCGATCGCCGCGTCCCCACGCTGGTCCGCGAAGCGACGCTCGACGACTTCATGCGCGAGCCCGAGTTCGCGGCCGAGATGGTCGAGCACCCGCCGCTCGAATCGCTGTGGAAGGAGAAGGAGTACAAGGACCCGCCGCAGTGGGGCATGACCATCGACCTCGGCGTCTGCACCGGCTGCAACGCGTGCGTGACCGCCTGCCAGGCCGAGAACAACGTGCCGGTGGTGGGCCCCGATCAGGTGATCCGGGGACGCGCGATGCACTGGATCCGCGTGGATCGCTACTTCAAAGGCCCGGCCGACGACCCCCAGGAGATGGTGGTCCAGCCGATCACCTGCATGCAGTGCGAGAACGCGCCCTGCGAGCAGGTTTGCCCGGTGGCCGCCACGGTCCACGACGACCACGGCCTCAACACCATGGTCTACAACCGCTGCATCGGCACCCGGTACTGCTCGAACAACTGCCCGTACAAGGTGCGCCGCTTCAACTACTACAACTTCACCAAGGACACGCCCGAGACGCTGCAGATGCAGATGAACCCGGACGTGACGGTGCGGGCGCGCGGCGTGATGGAGAAGTGCAGCTACTGCATCCAGCGCATCAATGCCTCGCACCAGCGGGCCAAGGTCGAGGGCCGCGAGATCGCCGACGGCGACGTCCGCACCGCCTGCCAGCAGGCGTGCCCGGTGCGCGCCATCGAGTTCGGCGACATCCGTGACGCGGAAAGCAACGTCTCGAAGGCAAAGGCCCAGCCCCGCAATTACGACCTCCTCGCGGAGCTCAACGTCAAGCCGCGCACCTCCTACCTGGCGCGGATCCGCAATCCGAATCCCGATCTCGAGAAGGCCTGAGCGATGAAGCGGTCGACGCCTTCCCGTGGGGCCTTTCGAGCCCCCCGCCCCGAAAGAAGTGCGCGGGCGATCCAGCGAGCGCTCTCCCGCAGTGCGCTCTCGAGCTGCGTCGCGACGGCGCTGCTCGCGACGTTGTCGAGCGGCTGCATGCGCGGCTGCCACTCGGACCAGCCGCCGGTCCACCTGAACCCCAGCATGCAGTACCAGCCGCGCTACGACGCGCAGTCGGAGAGCAAGTTCTTCTACGACGGTGCGTCGATGCGCCTGCCGGTCCCCGGCACGATCGCCCGCGGCGAGCTCAAGACCGACGCGGCGCTCGACACCGGCAAGGACGACTCCGGCGCATTCGTGAAGGCGAGCCCGGTGCCCGTCGACGAAGGGCTGGTGGCGCGCGGCAAGGACCGCTTCGCGATCTACTGCGCGCCGTGCCACGACAGCCACGGGCGCGGCAAGGGAATCCTCTACGAACGCGGCAAGGTCCCCACACCGAGCATGCACTCCGACAAGATCGTGGGCATGCCGGACGGCCAGCTTTTCGACACGATCACCAACGGCTCCGGCCTGATGCCGTCCTACCGATGGCCGATCCCGACCCACGACCGCTGGGCAATCGTGGCCTTCGTGCGTGATCTCGAGCACCGGGAGCCCCAGTGAGCAAAGACCCAGTGAAGCGAGGTCCCGTCAGCCTGCCGCTGCTCGCGGCGGCGCTGGTTGCCGTGGTGCTCGGCCTGGGCGCCGTGGTTGGAATCTGGAGCCAGCTCGAGCAGCACGCCTATCACCCGCCGTTCCGCATCCCCTCGGCCGAGGTGGCGCAGACGCCGCACGACCAGGCGCTCAAGGACCAGGCCGTCAAGGAAGCCGCCCAGGACAAAGCCAAGCCCTACAAGGAAGTCGAGTACCGCCAGTTCCCGGTGGTCGGCAGCCGAGTGGCCATCTGGGTGGCGGCGCAGCTCCACTTGCTGTTCGCCGCGTTCGTGCTCGCGGTTCCGCTGTTCGCGATCATCATCGAGATCATCGGCTACTTCACCAAGGA
>CAZYWA010000825.1:0-2458 GCA_964650975.1 uncultured bacterium | reverse complement strand
TAGTCGTAAAGATCACGACCATCTCCTGCACGTTCGGTGAGGTGCCCCTCGAGAAGGAGATCACGGGCATCGTCGTCGGGCCTGACGACAAGAGCGGCGTTCCGGGTGAGCTCATCGACCACATCTTGGAGAAGGCGAGTTGGGCGACCGTTGCCGGTGTCGGTGAAGGAACCGCCGACGCCTTCAAGCAAGGCGCCACGACGCAGGTCGTGAGCGGCGTGACGGGCAGCGTCACGTCGGTCGTGGACCCCGCGAAGGTCGGGCAGTACGCGATCGCCAGTGGCGCGTCGGGTGCCGCACGCCAGATCGGGAACGTGGCTATCGACCGGATCGAGAAGCTCGCGCCCTACGTCTCGATCAATGGAGGCGAGACGGTATGGATCTACGTCTTGAAGGGAACCGAGCTCGAGGGCCTCGAGGAATGGATCGTGAACGCACAGGCGTCGGACCATGGGTAGGTGGCGGATCGAATCGCGAATCCGATCGCTGGACGGACCGCTTCGCAGAATGTCCGAAACGGGAGACCAGGCAATGCGGTGGACGAAGACGGCGGTCATCGCGGTGGTGTTGACCAATGCCGCGTGCGCGGCCCAGCAGGTACCCACGATCGAGGATCACTACAACGGGGCGACGGCGGCGGCTCCAGGCCACCCGCCGAATCCGCCGGTCTCCTACCGCCCGTCGGAGGTCTCGTTCGATCCGGTCGTGCCAGTGCGCACAGGCCCGGAGACGATCGCGGTGCTCGAGCTGGGGCACCCTGGCGATGACGGCACCTGGATCGCGCCGCACTACGTCGTGGTGATTGTGCGGGCCGAGGGCTGGGCCGATCAACTCGAACCGGTCTCACCAGCTTCGGTTCCGCCGACATCGATGCACTCATCACCGGGGCGGTGACACGCATGGCGCACTGCCGAATCCCGCTGCGCGATCTCCAAATGTGGGAGAGCTTCCGCGGGTTGCACTGGGACCTCCGCGATGGAGCGGTGGGTGCGGCGTGGGTTGTGGGGAGCGAGGTGGCCAAGCTCCACGAGCTCGCCACGAACTTCATCTACCACCCGGATTTTCAGGGGGCGTACCTCCAGCTCATCTGGGGAGTGAATGGACCGGAAACAGTGCTCGCGACCCTCAAAGCCTTCTTGCCGGAGGGTCGTGCTCCCATGCCGGCGATGGCGAGCGACCTCGTCCGTCGACAGCCCGTCGGACCGGGCGGACGAGAGGCGCTTCGCGCCGAGGGTGAAGCGGCGTTTGCACGCCAGGCGGAGGCCTTCGAGGAAGTCGCCTCCCTCGCCTCGCTCCGCCCCCGCAAGGTGACGGACACCGATCCGTTCGAGCGTGCGTACCGCCGCGCCGTCGGGGAGCTAGTCCACACCCAGGCGATTCGGGTGACACCGAGGGGACTCCTGTCCGACGCGGCTACGGCGGCGCCGCTGCCGGTGCTGGTCGCGAGCCTGCGTCGATACCCGACGCTCGCGCTCGAAGAGCTCCCCCCGTTGCTCGAAGGACGACGCGTTTCGGATGGGCTCTACACGATCACGCTCGTTCAAGACGGCGTCCGGACGGACGATTACCTCGAAGCATGGCTCTACCCTTTCGTGATCGCACCCACGGCGCTCTTCCGCGACCTCGAGCGCGAATGGGCGCCCCACGGCTACCAGGTGAGCCCGGAGCGAGAATTGGCTTTCCCGATTCTGAGCTTCCTTCTCCCGTGCGGCGCGGTGCCCGCGTTCGAGACGAGTCTCGAGCCGCGCGCGATTTGCGTGCAGATGGGGCTCGAGCTCACGGTCGATGCGGCGCGCGGGGAGGTATGACCGTGGCGCTCTTTTTGCGTGATGCCGCCCGAGCGATGCGGGCGGCTCCCCCAGTCTCGGAGTTTCTCCTCCTCCAGCGCTGGGACGAGATCCTCGGGGCGTTCACCGTCGGATCGCGGGAGGATCGCCTCGCTCGTGTCCTTGAGCTGGGCCTCGTCGCGAACACAGCGCTTTCCCCGGAGCAGCACGACCAGATCCTCACGACCCTCGAGGCCATCCCGCGGGCGCTCGGCCACGAGACCGCTGTGCAGATGCTCTGCCTGAGCCGTGAACAAGATGCGGAGTTAACGCTGGCAGAGTACGACGCACGCGTGGACACGAGCAGCGATCCTCTCGTCGAGCGCTCCCGCCGAGCGCACAGTGACCATTTCCGCCGGGCCGCGCGGGAGCAGGGCTTCGCCGGGGTGAAGCCCCGACGGATCACGCTTTACGTCGTGCTGATCCGGTCCGCGTACGGTTCGAGCCTGAAGCAGCTCCACGCTCGGCTCTCGGACGGACAGGCCGGGATCTTGCGAAGCGAAGCTGCCGAGGGCCTCGAGGACGAAGTGCGCCGACTCGAGGATGCGACCCGAGAGATCGGCTTACCGTGCCGCCGACTCGGGCCTGTCGAGGTGCTGGGTCTTCTCCGACGGATCCTCACGGTCGACCTG
>CAZYWA010000824.1:0-2458 GCA_964650975.1 uncultured bacterium | reverse complement strand
AGTTGAGCTCGGGGCTATAGATCTCGAAGAGCTTGTCGCCCGCCTTCACCTCGGCGCCGGTGAAGTCGACGTAGGGATGCTCGACGAAGCCCGAGAACTTGACGTGCACGTGCTGCAAGCGGGTCTCGTCGTAGGCCACGCGGCCCACGGTGCGCACGCTGCGCTCGAGCGGCACCCGCTTCACCACGTCGGTGGTGACACCGATGAGCTGCTGCCGCTCGACCGGGATCGTCACCGACACGCGGCCGTCGACCGCCGGGCCTACCGGCGCGGCCTCGGCATCCGCGTAGACCGGCACCAGGTCCATGCCGTCGGGAGCCTTGCCCGCGTGGTCGTAGCGATGGGCCGGGTTCATCGCGTCGATCCAGTGATCGACCTTGTGCTCGCCCGGCGACGCGGTCCCCGCCGATTGCCGCTTGACCAGCTTCATCGAGCAGATCGGGCAGTTGCCGGGATGCTTCGACGTGTAGGTCGGATGCATGGCGCAGTAGTAGATGGCGCCGTCCTCGGCCGTGGTGGCGCTCTTCTGGTCGCAGCCCGGCGAGACGCTGGCGAGCGCCAGCAGCAGTCCGAGCGTCACGGCACGCGCGGCGGCGTGCGTTCCAATCACGATCCGCCGCATGTCCTCGATTCGAGATTTCATCGGTCGTTCCTCTCCATCTCGCGGTGCTTCGGTCCCTACATGCCCATGCCGCTGCCGCCGCCGGACGGCGCGCTGGCAGCCACTTCGGCGGGAGCGCCAGCGGCCGGTAGCGACGTCGCCACGGGCATCGCGGCGCCCCCCGAGCCTCCGCCCGTCGGCGTCATCGCTCCGCGCTCTCCGCCACTTGACACATCCACCGGCGCCAGCGACAGCTCGTCGAGCGCAGCGCGCGTGGCGGCCAGGTCCGCGCGCCGCGCCAGGTACGTGGCGCGATCCCGGTAGAGATTCACCACCGCCTCGAGCACCGCGACGAACGGCACCTGACCGGTCTGGTAGCTGGCGATGCTGGCCTCGGCCGCGAGCTGGTCCTGGGGCAGCACGCCGTCCTTGTCGAGACGGAGGGAGGTCTCGATGGCGTCGAGGACGTCGAGCCGCTGCTCGCAGCGGGCGCGAAGCAGCAGCTTGGTGGATTCGGCCAGCGCGCGCGCTCCGCGACCCCGCGCCTCCGCCTCGCGAATCGCGGGGGTTTGCTTGTCGCTGGCCCAGAGCGGCACCGAGATGCCGGCGCTCGCTTGCCACATCGGATCGAGGCCGCCGCGGTTCATGTAGCCGCCGCTCACGAAGAAGTCGGGCAGCAGGTTCTTCTCGGCCGCGGCGTGCTGGAGCCCGGCCTGGTCCTCGATCGTCGTGGCGTCACGCAGCTCGGGACTCTGTTCGAATGCTTGGGCCAGGAATGCCTCGCGCTCGGGAAGCGGAATCTCGGCGACCAGAGCCGCGGGAACCGCGAGCGGCTCGGCGGCGCCGCGATCGCGCAGCCGGTTGATCTCCGCCAGCGCGATGCGCTGAGCCGCGCGCTCGCCGACGCGCAGCTGATCGAGCCGGATGATCTCGATCTGAGCGCGCAGCACGTCCTGCTGGGAGCCGAGCCCGGACGAATAGCGGGCACGCGACACCGCCTCGATCTGCGCGAGCGCCACGCTCTCCTCGTCGACCAGGTCGAGCTGCTCGTTGGCGAGCGCCCAGCGAATCCACGCGCGCTCGACGTCGGCGCGCACACCGAGCCGCACCCGGTCGAGCCGCGCCCGTGCGCGCTCGACGTCGCGGCCGCTCACGTCCGCCGCGAGACCGCGCTTCCCGGGGAACGGGATCGCCTGCGACCACACGAACGCGAGCTGCGTCATCTCCTGCTCGCCGAGCGAGATGCCGGCGCCGTCGTTCTGGTAGCCGATGGTGAAGGTCGGATCCGGCAACGCACCCGCTTGCGACGGCCGCTCGGAGGTCGCGGCGACCAGCGCCTCGGCGGCCCGCACTTCCAGATGACGCTCGAGCGCCTCCTGGAGCAATGGCTCGAGCGCTTCGAACTGCGACGGCGACGCGGCGCGCCCGAGGATCGGCGCACACAGCGACGCGATCACGACGCCCAGCATCACTCCGCATGATTTCGATCGAGGAACCATTCGCACCTCCTGAGGCGTGCGCCCTCCACTCGACGGGTAGACGACCGCCTGCACGACTCGTGACTCCGCGACGAACGCGGATCGGCCGTTCAGCGAGAGATGCGAAGGCTCAGAGGAGCAGCGCGGCGTCGCGGGCGAAGATCGGCTCGACGTTGAGCACTGTTACGAGACCGTAGCGTCGGGCCGTCACCGTGACGTAGCGCCGTGGCATTCCGAGCACGGCGACTGGCGCCAGGGTCGGTAGCCTGCCCGAGACCTGATCGTCGCCGGTGGACCGAGCCATCGGCATCGTCGAGGCGCTCGAGAGCGAGCAGCAAGCCGCCGCCACGTCGATCTGCAGCGCGCAATTGTTTCGTGA
>CAZYWA010000823.1:0-2472 GCA_964650975.1 uncultured bacterium | reverse complement strand
GCTTGCCCAACCCCGACCGCTACTGCGGCGAAAAATCTTCCCGCCGCCACGCCGCCCGCATGCGCTGGATCCGGAATCGAATGAGCGCCGCCGGCGCAGTCGCGCCACCCGAAAGCTAAAACGGATCGAAGAAATCCGTCCCGCCCGACGCTTCCTTCTGCTGCTCGCGGATCAGCACTTCCTCGTCGCTCTCGAGCTCGTTCTCGCGCACTCCCAGCTGCTTCTTCCGCCGCATCCGCTCGCGATCGTCGTCGAGCTCCCAGATCGAGAGCCGCTCCGGCCCGCCGCCGGTGATGTCACCGAGCTGGGTGCCGCTCCCGGGTGCGCTTTCTTCGAGCCCCGGTAAGCTCTGCTGGCGGACACTACCCAGCTTCGAGCCGGAGATGTCGACGTTCAACTCGAAGGAGGATCCGAACAAGCTGTGCTGCTCGGGGCCGCGATCGCCGCGCTTGTGCGCGCGCTTGCTTCCAGGGTCCGAGGCACCGTGCTTGGCCCTGGGATTCTCCGCCTCCAGGTCCGCCTGCTGGCTCTCGACCGCCTTCTCGAGGTTGGCCGGGTTGTAAGGATTGTTGTCCCAGTCGCTGCCCGAGCTGCCGCCTCCGGATGGGCCGCTGTCCGAGACGTCGCTGTCGAACACGTCGTCCTCGTAACCGCGCGCCTCCGGCAGCACCCACTCGCTGCGCTCGCGCCGCTCATCCTCGAGCGCCGGGGACGTCGGTATGAAGGCCGGCTGGGTGAAGACCGAGCTCTGCGCGTGGGCCCGAAGCGCCGGGGCCGAGGCGAGGCCGATCGCCAGGAGAAAGGTGCGAACGCGAACCATCGCGCATCAGGCTAGCGTCCCCCGGGGGCCGGGAACAAGCGCCAGCGGCGCCGCGATCCGAGTACCTGTGGTATCCCTCGCGCGCGCCCGCTGGGAGCGCGCGATCATCATGCCCCGACGCGGAATCCTGCTGGTCAACCTGGGCACGCCCGACGCGCCTCGGACGCCCGAGGTGCGCCGCTACCTGCGCGAGTTCCTGTCCGATCCGCGGGTCATCGACGTCCATCCGGTCGGCCGTGCGCTGCTGCTCTACGGCGTCATCTTGCCGTTCCGGTCCCCGAAATCCGCCGCGGCCTACCGCAAGGTGTGGACCGAGCGCGGCTCACCGGTGCTGTTTCACGGAATCGACCTCGCCGAGCGGGTGCGCGAACGGCTCGGCAGCGGCATCCCCGTCGAGATCGCGATGCGCTACCAGCGTCCGTCCATCGTCCAGGCGCTCGATCGGCTGCGCGCCGCCGCCGTGGACCAGATCGCGCTCTTGCCGCTCTACCCGCACTATTCCTCCTCCGCGTGGGCGTCCACCGTCGAGAAGGTGTTCCTCGAGGCCACGCGCGGCGACAACGTGCCCGCGATCCACGTGGTGCCGCCCTTCCACGATCATCCTGCTTACATCGACGCGGTGGTCGAGGTGAGCAGGCCGGTCCTCGAAGCCGCTCGCGCCGACCGCGTGCTGCTCAGCTTCCACGGGCTGCCGGAGCGCCAGATCCGGAAGAGCGACACGAGCCCGGCCCACGACCGCTGCCTGGCGAGCGCCGCGTGTTGCGACGTGCTGGTCGACGCGAACCGCTACTGCTACCGGGCCCACTGCTACGCGACCGCTCGCGAGCTTGCGGCGCGGCTCGGGCTGGCCGCCGACCGCCATGAGGTGGCGTTCCAGTCGCGGCTCGGCCGCACGCCCTGGATTCGTCCTTACACCGACATCCGGATACGCGAGCTCGCCGCCAGCGGCGTCAAGCGGCTGGCCGTGATGTCTCCGGCGTTCGTCGCCGATTGCCTCGAGACGCTGGAGGAGATCGCGATCCGTGCGCGCGACGACTTTCGCGCCCACGGCGGCGAAGAGCTCACGCTTGTGCCATCGCTCAACTCGTCGCCGGCGTGGGTCGATGCAGTGGTGCGCATCGTTCGCGACGCAACCGGCTGGGCCGAGTTTCACGGGGGGCTGTTCCAGCCCCCCGCCCCATGAAAAGTGCGATTTTCATGGGCCCCCACCCCCGAGTCGGCTCGCGCCGCTCGCCGCTCGCCGCGCGCCTAGCGGCGCGGTGCTGCTGCGTCGACCCACCGCCGCAATGGGACGCGGAAGGGCGGCGGTCCCTCGCCGCCGCAGCGCACCAAGCCGGGGCCGCGGCGATTCGCTCACACGCTCGAGGGAACCATACCGGTCGTCACCCCAGAGGAACCGGCTTCACGCCGGCGGACTCGTCGTCGAGGAGGCGGGTGACCATGCCGGCGCAGGCCAGCCAATCGAGATGATCCTTGAGGGCGTCGCCGTGCACCGCGTGGAGGCGCTGGTAGCACTCGGTGGGCGCCCTGGGGCCGAGCTTGCGCAGCTCGGCGAGCAGCACTTCCTCCTGAAAACGCTCCTCGAGAAGCGTGCCCCATTCTCCCTTCAGCCGCTCGCGTAACGGGTTGAGCTCGGGAGTCGCGAAGGCGCT
>CAZYWA010000822.1:474-2476 GCA_964650975.1 uncultured bacterium | reverse complement strand
CTGGCCGGCGGTGGCGCGCGACGAGACAGCGCCGCGAGCGTCACGAGAGTGGGCTCGCAAGCTGGAGGCCAAGCCGAAGTACGTGGTGTCAGCCTCGCGTCGCGACTTCCCGTGGAACAACACCTTCCGCGTCGAGGGGGATTTGCACGAGGGGGTGAGGCAGCTGAAGGAGAAGACCCCACGCGGAGTGCTCGTGGGCAGCCCCACGCTGTCGGCCGCGCTCGAGCAGCTGGGGCTGATCGACGAGTACCGCATCGTCGTCCACCCGGTTCTCGCCGGCCATGGGCCGACCCTGTTTCAGGGCCTGGCGCGCTCGCGGCATCTCGATCTCGTCTCGACGCACCGCCTGACGTCCGGCGCGATAGCGACGCATTACCGCCGCAAAGAGGAATGACCGGCACGCTCGCGGTGGCTTACCGAGACCCCGGAGACCGGGCTCGCGTCCCGTGCTCACGGCCGTGCCTGATCCCGCGAGCCCGTGAAATCGGTGCGGTTCAATAGGCCCGTTGGCCGAACGACTAGGATGCCGTAGGCCTCGCCATTGCAGTCCAGCTGTCGCTCGTAAGCGTCTGCAAGCATTCGGTTTAGGGATGAAGACGTCTAACGGGGCGTGTCACGCTTTCTCGATCTATGCCTGGTTAAGTGTTCAGCAAGATGAATGTTCCGCTCCAATTACTCGCGTCCCCTATGGGCCCCTGTCGGGGTCGAGAGGCGCGGGTTCCGGGGTCGCCAATTTGGGCGAGGGTGCACAATCGACCCGGCCAGAAATTCGTGGTGGCGTTTTTCGTCCTCCGCGGCGCTCGGCCCCACACGTGAAGTCCGCAAGCCAGGCGGCGTCGCCCATCACCGGTCGTGGTAGTGCCCGGCCATGGACGAGGCCAGCCTCCTCGAGAAGCTCCGCCGAATCGAAGCTCTCTTCGCCGGTTCAACCACGGAGGGCGAGAAGATCGCCGCGGCGGAGGCACGCAGGCGCATCCAGGGTCGCCTCGAGTTGCTCGAGAAAGAGGACCCGCCGGTCGAGTACCGGTTCCGGCTCGACGACCCGTGGTCGCGCAAGCTCTTCACGGCGCTGTGCCGGCGCTATGACGTCCGGACGTACCGGTATCGCGGGCAGAAGCGGTCCTCGATCATGGCGAAGGTGTCGCGGCGATTCGTCGACGAGACGCTCTGGCCCGAGTATGAGCAGCTGAGCCGCGTGCTCCGCAGCTACCTCGACGACATCACGGAGCGCGTCATCACAGAGGCCATTCACAAGGACATGTCGGAGGCGACGGAGGTCGAGGCGCCGCCCGGACTGCCGGCGGGAGTCGACAAATGACGGACGGGACCTCCGCTCTGCTCGTCGAGCTTCGTGCCTGCGGGGAGAAGCTCCCGGCATCGCTTCGGGAGCGCATCGTCGCGGCGGGCTCGCTCATCGTCCCCGCGCTGATCGATGTTCTCCTCGAGGACCAGGACGACGACGATGACGACGGCGAGGACGACGGCTGGGCCTCGATCCACGCCGTGGACTTGCTCGCCGCCCTGAAGGCAGAGACCGCGATCGATGCCATGCTCCATGTGCTCGCGGAGACGGACTGGGATCACATCATCCACGATCGCATCGTCCTGCGGCTGCCGGAGTTCGGCCCATCGGTGCTCGAGCCGGCGCTCTCGATGCTCGGGGAAGGCCCGCCGGATCACGTCGCAGAGTCCCTTTGCGCGATCGTGTCGCAGCTCGGCGTCCGCGATGAACGGGTGTTCGAGCATCTCGTATCGCGCTTCCCCGCGTCCCCGGAGATGGCCAGCACCTGGCTGTCGGAGTACGGGGATCCGCGGGGGCTCGCGCGCATCGCGGATGCGATCCAGTCGTTCGACCCTGACGCGGATCCCGAGATCGCGCCCATCCTGCTCCGTGACCTCATCGACGCGTACGAACACCTCGGTGGTCCGTTGCCGGACGATCTTCGGGCGCACGTCTTCTGGTATCGCCTCGATGCCGCGCGCACCTTGCGTGCGCAGGTCG
>CAZYWA010000822.1:0-464 GCA_964650975.1 uncultured bacterium | reverse complement strand
GACCTACTCAAGGCAGTCTGGAGGGCGGAACGCACGGCGTCACCCCCACCGGTCGCAGCCACGGCGCCCAGCTCGACCAAGATCGGACGCAACGACCCCTGCCCTTGCGGCTCGGGCAAGAAGTACAAGCGCTGCCATCTCGGAACCGACGACGGCGGCGCGCCCTGAAAGGCGCTCCGCGGCGCCGAAGCGGGAAGCCACTCTTCGTGGGCGGGGGGGCCGCTCTCGGCGTTCGCCCAGTCGCGTGTGGCGAAGTTGGAGGGCGCCGACTCCCAGGCGAGCATCGAGTCGATGGTGCGGGCCCTCGCCGTGGCGGGAGCGCGGATCAAGCTGCGCGTCGCGTGACGTCGTCATGAGGGGTGTAGGTCGGATCCGGGCCCGCGCTGCCACCCTGCTTGTGTCACTTCACGGCGATCAGCGATAGTCGCGCCACCATGCACGCCATCGTCAACACGTTGAAACTC
>CAZYWA010000821.1:0-2482 GCA_964650975.1 uncultured bacterium | reverse complement strand
GCGCGCGGACGGCAGTTGCTCGAGTGAGGTGCCGAGCACCTTCTCGGCTTCGTCGAGGTTTACCTGCCCGAGGAGCGCGATGCCCAGCTCACGGTGCGGGAAGTAGTCGTCGAGGAAGTGCATGCCGTAGGTGCGGGCGTGCCGCTGGTCGGCTTCGCGGCGCTCGACGGCCCATCGGAAGTCCTGAGCGGCCTGGTCTAGGAGGTTGCATTCGGCGAAGGACTCGCCGCGCTCATAGAAGTCCCACCAGGTCGCCCTCCAGATCCAGCCAGAGGTGACGCCGCACTCTTTGTCGCCGACCCGGGCGGGCTTGACAGCGTAGGGCGCCGGACAACCGGACGCGACGAGCGCGAGCCCGGCGACGAGTGCCAGTAGGGCGAGATCGCTACGTCTGCTTTTCGATCTTCCGGGCCGTCGGGTCTGGCTCGACCAGCGCCCGTAACGAGGATCCATGGAGTGTGACCCCTCGGCGGGGTTCCCAGGACCATGAGACTACGTCCATCGTGAGTAGGGTGCAACCCCGGTGGATGCTTCGCTTTATCGATCGTGGTCCCACGGTGTCAGTGTGCTCGACGCGACCAGTTGGCGCGGGTGGTGGCTGCGCCATAAGGTTGGATGGCAGGGATCGAGGGAGCGCTGAATGTCCGTAGACGAGAGCCCAGAAGGCGACCGGCCGGCACCGCCCAGCCCCTTCGCCACCGACCCGGCGGCGATCCCGGTCGACGACCTCCGCCGATCGTACCGGCGTCTCACCAAGCTCTACGAGCTGGCTCAGCAGCTTTTCTCGCAGGAGGCTTTGCCCACGCTCTTCGCGCGGATCGTGGCGACGGCCGTCGAGTTGCTCGACGTGGAGCGAGCGCTGCTGGCAACGGTGGAGGGTGGGAAGGAGATCGCCCAGGCGACGCACGCCATGACGGTGTGCCCCGGCGAGCCGCTGCCGATCAGCAGCACCATGGTGCGCAAGGTGATCGACAGCGGCGAGTCGATCCTGACGTTCGACGCAGTCGAGGAGCGCGACTACCGCGTGGCGCAGAGCGTGGTCGCCCACGGGATCCGCTCGGTGATGTGTTGCCCTCTCGGTCCTCCGAAGGAACCGCTGGGCCTCCTGTACGTGGACAACACGGTGCGGCGCCGTGCGTTCGACGCGAGCGATCTCCAGTTTCTGCAGGCGCTCTCGCACTACGCGTGCATCGCGATCCAGAACCTCACACGCGTTCAGTCGGAGCGTGCAGTCGCGAAGGCGCGCGTCGAGACGCTGCAGCGTGCCTACGGTCCGGGGCACGATCTCGTGTACCGCAGCGCTGCGATGCACTCGGTCTGGGAGATGGTGAAGAAGGTGGCGCCGACGCAGGTCTCGGTTCTGCTGCTCGGTGAGACGGGAACCGGGAAGGAAGTGGTGGCGCGAGCCGTGCATCACGAGTCGGACCGGAAGGATGGCCCGTGGGTTCCCGTCAACATGGGAGCGCTTTCGAGTGAGCTCGCCGAGTCGCAGCTTTTCGGGCACGTGAAGGGTGCCTTCACCGGTGCGACGTCGGACCATCCTGGATTCTTCGTCCAGGCGCACGGCGGGGTGATATTCCTCGACGAGATCACGGCCGCGTCACACGACATCCAGGTGAAGCTGCTTCGGGTTCTCGCGGAGAAAGAGGTCTGGCCGATCGGCGCCAAATCCCGTGTGCCGGTGGACGTGCGGGTGATCGCGGCGGCGAATGTGGACATCGATCGCGAGGTGCGTGAACACCGGTTCCGCGAGGATCTCTTCTTCCGGCTCAACGTCGCACGCATCGACGTCCCGCCGCTGCGCGGCCGACCGGACGACATCGAGCCGCTGATCTCACACTTCCTTGCCCTCCTCGCCCCTGGAAAATCCATCGATCCCGTGGTGTTGCGCGCCCTCTGCGCCCACGACTGGCGCGGCAACGTCCGTGAGCTCCGCAACATCATCGAGATCCTCGGGATCCTCGCGCAGGGCGACACGATCCGGATGAGCGACCTACCGGATCGCGTCGCCAAGACGGGAGGCAGCGCTCCACCTCCTACGCCGAGCGAAGCCCCCGAGCCGCTCGCCATGCTCCTTGAGCGCGTCGAGAAGGAGCACATCAAGCGTGCGCTCGACTTCACGCACGGGCACAAGGACCGGGCGCTGAAGCTGCTCGAGATGTCGCGCGCGACCTTCTTCGACAGGCTGAGGCGCTTCGGACTGGGCGACTATTCCAATTCTGGTAGCGGCGGAGGGAGTTGAAGGTGCGCCAGAGTCCGCTGCCGACCACTCGGGGCCGGTAATCATTGGGGATTCTAGCACGGCCAAGGTGCTCCGACTGGTCCCGAGAGGCCCGGTAGTGACCTCGGTAGTGACTCCGGTAGTGAAGTCGAGGGTCACGACACCGGGAGTCTCGACCACGATCGTGACGGCCGTGCTCGCCATGCTCGACTCGGCGGGTGCAGCCTTGCGGGGTGGTGATCACAAGGCGGTCCTGCATCT
>CAZYWA010000820.1:0-2483 GCA_964650975.1 uncultured bacterium | reverse complement strand
TGAGCAACTTCATCGCGCGGATGTCGGTCGCGATGAGGAAACAAAGGAGGCGGTCGAGGACCAGAAGAAAGAGCTTCATCGAGCCAGGATACAACTGCGGGCGCGTGCAAGGTACACCACGGTGGAGTTCATGGGCATCCCCGACACGCAGTCGATCGTGGCGCCCTACGGCTTCCCGTTCAAAACGATCCTCGGCAGCATCTACCCGCCAGGCTACACACTCGAGAACAAGCTCGAGCCTGTCGACCAGCGCTGGAAGCCGCATCACCTGCTGCCCATCGTGCGCGGGGCGCTCGACAGCGTGTTCCGGCCGCAGTCTCCCCCGACCCCCGCCGGTCTTCTCATCAGCGGGTACTTCACCGCGCTCGAGACGCTGCTCATTTGGTACAAGTACCAAGTCCCGTTCGTCATCATCACGACGTTCCTGCGCCACCCCGCAGATCTGCCGTCGCTGCACGCCAAGACGAAGCTGCTCTACATGCCCAAGGCGGTGGCGCAGGCGATTATCGACGGCGTGGTGGGGCCGGCCAAGGCGGGCATGACCATCGACGAGTTCGTGTCGCCGCTCGACGCCACCAACCGGCCGGAGATCATCCCTTGCCCGAAGGACTTCGACTTTACCGATGCGGACTGGGTGCACCGAAATACCACCTCCTACGTCGAGCCGATGATCGTGCGGACGCCCGTCGCTCCCGCGTCGCCGATCATTCCCCTGCAGATTCCGGCCGGAACGAAGCTTATCTACGGCACCTCCGGATCGCAGGTGCAGGACTACGAGTTCCGGGCACGCGTCTTTTTCAAGAACCTGATCGCGATGATGCAGACGCAGGGGATGGACGCCTACACTCTCTTTCTGGCAGTGGGGACGAAGCTGCTGGCACAGCTCAACCTGGAATACGGGGTCGACGCCAACGCCTCGACGCTGCCGAGCAACGTGAAGCTGTTCGACTGGGTGTCACAGCTTGACATCATGGGGGCTGCAGACGTGGTGTTCATGCACGGCGGGCTCGCCACCATCAAGGAATCGATCTGGGAGCTGGTGCCGATCGTCATCGTGCCGCTCGGGAAAGACCAAATGGACAACGCCCTCCGCATCAAGCGTAACGGGGTCGGCGTGGCGGCCGAGGTGGCGGATTTGTCGCCGCTCGACCTGCGCAAGCTCCTGACCGAGGCGACGTCGAGCACCTGGATCCGCCAGAACCTGGCACGTATGCAAGGAATCTTCGCGACTGCGGAAAACAAGACTGCCGCCAACAAGGCCAGCATCCAGGTGATCAAGAGCGTCCTGGCGCCGCCGTAGCCGACGGGGCTCCGGAGATCGGTGGACCATGGCGATGGACGATCCAAACGACAAACGGCCTGGCGGGTCGGCGCGAGGCGCGACCACGGGTGCGACGTCTGGAAGCGCGCCTGCGGGCGCGGGGACGGTAGCCCCCGCCTACGCTGGCGCGGAGGCCAAGGGGCAAGGTCCCGCTCAGGACAGCGGACAGGGGCAAGGGCAAGGCCAGGCGGACAAGCCGTCGATGCTGCCGTCGCTGTCGGTGCCCAAAGGGGGCGGCGCGATCCGCGGTATCGGCGAGAAGTTCTCGGTCGCCGCGGCGACGGGAACAGCCTCCTTGAGCGTACCGCTGCCCGTGTCGCCGGGGCGGAGCGGGTTCGGGCCACAGGTCGACCTGAGCTACGACAGCGGGCACGGCAACGGGCCGTTCGGGCTTGGCTTTGCGCTGTCGGTGCCGACCATCACGCGCAAGACCGACAAGGGATTGCCCCGCTACTACGACGCCGAGGAGTCGGACGAGTACATCCTGTCGGGCGCGGAAGATCTGGTGCCGAACCGCGTACCCGACGGTTCTACGGGAAACCTGAAGCTCGACGTGCTCGATCGCGGCGACCACGTGGTCCAGCAGTACCGCCCACGCGTCGAGGGTCTGTTCGCACGCATCGAGCGGCACACGCTCAAGGCGGACGGCTCCGTGCACTGGGAGGTGACGACCAAGGACAACGTCACCCACCTCTACGGGCTGAGCGCGGAGACGCAGATCGTGGATCCGAGAGACCCGCAGCGCATCTTCAGCTGGCTGCTCGACCAGAGCAGCGACGACCGCGGGAACTTCGTTCAATATGTGTACAAGGGCGAGGACGGCGTCGGGGTCGACCCGAGCAAGACGAGCGAGCGCAGCCGTTTCGACCGCAAGACCGGCAGCCCCGTGTTCGCGGCGACCGCCCAGCGGTATTTGAAGCGCGTGCTCTACGCGAACTTCGCGCCCAAGCAACCGAGCGACTTCTTGTTCGAGCTGGTGTTCGACTACGGCGACCACCTGGGCGGTGACACGCCCACACCCGTGGACGACGGGGTCTGGCCAGTGCGCATCGACCCGTTCTCGACCTACCGGGCCGGGTTCGAGGTGCGGACCTACCGGCTGTGCAAGCGGGTGCTGATGTTCCACCGGCTGACGGACGAACGGACGCTGTCAGGCGAGCGC
>CAZYWA010000819.1:0-2489 GCA_964650975.1 uncultured bacterium | reverse complement strand
GACCGCGCCACCGCCCAGCCGGTCGTCGATCTCGACCCCACCGTGATGGCTCGCCATGATCCGCTGCACCAGCGACAGCCCGAGCCCGGTGCCCTTGCCCGGCGCCTTGGTGGTGAAGAACGGATCGAAGATCCGATGGCGGATGCTCGACGGGACGCCGGGGCCTTCGTCTTCCACGTCGAGGCAAGCCCAGGTTCCGTCGGGCGAGGGATGCGCGTGCACGCGGATCGATCCGTCGCTGGCGGTGGCCTGGCCGGACATCGCCTGCGCGGCGTTGCGCAGCAGGTTGAGCAGCGCCTGCTCGATCTCGCGGCTCGATCCCTCGATGCCGCCCAGACGATCGTCGATGTCGACCGTGACGTGCGGGCCGCGCGCCTCGAGCGCCGCCTGGAACGCGCGCACCGCGTTCTCGATGGCCCGCGGTACGTCCACCGGCCGGTGCTGCTCGTGGGCGGGCCGCGCGTACGCGAGCAGGTCGGCCACGATGCGGGTCGCGCGCTGCGCCTCGCTCAGCAGGATCGCGAGCCGCTCGGGCGCCGCGTTGGGACTTCGCTCGAGCGCCCGCGCGCACAACAGCACCGCCGTGAGCGGGTTGTTGAGCTCGTGGGCGACGCCCGAGATCAGGTTTCCCATGGCGCTCATCTTCTCGGCCTGATCGAGCCGCGTCGCGAGCTGCCGCTGCTCGGTCACGTCCTTGGCGATCTCCAGGATCCGCGGCTCCCCGTCGGACGGGAACGGCGAGAGCGTCGACATCATCAGCCGCTCCGAGCCGTCCGCGTGGAGCCTGAGCGACTCGACGCCGGTGCGCACCTCGCCCTTGGCGAGCAGCCGCAGGAACCAGCCGGGATCGGACCCGGACGGGAAGAATCGCTCCAGGCGCGAGCCCACCGCGTCGGACGCGCGGATGCCGGAGATGCGCTCCGCACCGCGATTCCACGACATCACCGTGCCGTCCGGGCGGTAGACCGCGATCCAGTCCTCGGCGCTCTCGAGCAGCCGCCGGTGCTCGCGATCGAGCTGCCGGAAACGCTCGAGCGCGTCGCGCTCGCGCTGGAAGATCTGCGCGTTGGCGAGCGCGTGCGCCGCGGCGTTGGCGATGACCCGCGCCGCGTGCATCTCGCTCGCGGCGAGCGGCGGCTCGGCCGACACCACCATGGCGCCCGCCACCTCGCCGTGCAGCATCATCGGCACGCTGAGCAGGGACCCGGGATCCGGCTCGCGCCCCGAGGTGGGTGTCGAGATGGTCAGCACCTGCGCGGGGCGCGCGGCAGCGTCGCTCTGGAACAGCACCCGCAGCAGCCGCGCGCGCGGCACGATCGCGCCCAGCCGCTCCGCGACCGTGCCCGCGATCGCGTCCACGTCGGTGTTGGCGTCGAGCTTCTCGGTGAGCGCCAGCACCGCTTCCAGCGCGCGCCGCTCGTATTCGCTGCTGAGGAGCGCTTGGTGCTCGTCGCGGCTCGCCTGCGCGATCAGCCCGAAGAAGCAGCCGGTCACGAACAGGATCGGCACCTGCATCCACACCGAGGGATTCATGGCATCGTCGGGATCGTGGATCGACCACAGCACCATCGCGTACGCGATCGAGGCACCGGTGGTGACGATCGCGACTCGCTGGAAGGAACCGCTCAGGCTCACCAGCAGCAGCACCAGGAAATAGGCGAACAGGAACTCGCCGCGCGCCTGGTTGCTGAGCTCGATCGCGGCGGTGATCGACGCCAGGTCGCCGACCGCGAGCCCGACCTGCACGCGCTTATCGCCGAATCGCTCCGCGGGCTGGCCGGCGAGCCACGCGTGGCTCGCGAGCAGGAACACCACGATCGCGAGCGCCAGCGGCGTGCGGCCCGGGTCGCTGAACACCAGCGCCGCCGAGGTGACGAGCACCACGGTGAGGCGCAGCGCCAGGATCGCCGCGCGATTTTCGGCCCAGCCGCGCCCGAGGTTCGGCTGGCGAAGAAAGTCGAGCAGCGGTTCGGACAAAGCCAGTCTCCCCCGGTTCGGCTGGCCGCGTGCGGCAGCCGTCATTCTATCGCCTCGCCGGGCGGCCGCGACAAAATCGTCGCGAAACCCTGGCTTCGAGCCTGCCCAGGGCTGCCGCCAGAGTGAGGAATTCGCTCGTCAGTCGGTTCGGGGACGCCTCGACTCGCCGTCATCCCCGAACCGACTGCTCACGCGGATCTCGTGCCGGCGCCGAGAGGCGCCCGGCGAACGCAGTGAGCCGCCTCGGGGGCGGGGGGCTGGAACAGCCCCCCGGAAAAGTCAGCGCGAGGCGAGCTCCGGCGCGACGAGTCGCACCAGATTCGCGAGCACCGGGTGACTCGAGCGGGCGGCGCGCATCATCGAGGGAATCGCCACCACGAGGCTCGGGCGGCGCGCGACCGTCCGCGCCAGTAGCCGACCGCGCACCTTGCCCTGGGCGTCGAGCGCATCGGCGAGGTCCGGCAGCCGGTGCTCGACGGGATCGAGCACCACCCGGATCGACGCGAACGGCA